>QHNK01000095.1 GCA_003218415.1 Verrucomicrobiota bacterium
ATCAGGCTCGATGCGGCTAACAGTGGCATCTTTGTATTCTTTGCCGCTTATCGTTTTGAAGTCGTCGGCCAGCACCATGGACACGGACAGCGCCGCCAAAATTGACAGTGCGGTTTTCCAGTACTTCACGCGGCGTGATTGTGCCTTTTTGCCCTCCACACGGCAATGACGAAATGACATAACCGGACGCTAATGACGCGGGCTGCAATGTTCATCATTGGCGAACAAATCCAGCAGTCCATTGGTTGCGCGGCTCATTACCGAAATTCATTTTCGCGGTCAAATAAAAAGCTTAGAATGCGTAGCACAGCGCCGATGTGGCGAAATGGCAGACGCAACGGACTTAAAATCCGTTAGAGCGAGTAGCTCTGTATGGGTTCGAATCCCATCATCGGCAAGTTTCGAGGCTACGATGGACAGGTTGCAGATTGCGGATTGCAACAAGGCGAAGGCTCGATATCAGACAATATCGATATGTCAGCCAAGATGGAACGCCCACTTGTTATTCCAGTGATTCTCGGAACAGCTCGGCAGGGGAGACAAAGCGAAAATGTCGCGCGTTTTGTTTTTGCGCAGACAAAGAAGCGCGTGAATGTAGAAACGGAGCTGATCGACGTGCGTGAGCTTCCGATGCGGCTCGATGATGCCGGCGAGCAAATGAAAGACGCAGCGTTCTCGGCCACGATCGAGCGGTGCGACGGAATCATCCTCGTGGTACCGGAATACAATCATGGTTATCCCGGGCTTCTGAAGCATGCGCTCGATATGAATTTGAAGGAATACATTCACAAGGCGGTCGGGATTTGCGGCGTGTCAGCGGGGCTGTTTGGCGGCGCGCGGGTGATCGAGGGCCTTCTGCCGGTGATGCGCGAGCTCGGTCTGGTTACAATTTTCGAAGACGTCAATTTCGGAAAGGTCGAGACAGTCTTCGATGAGCAAGGCAATTTGCTTGATCAAAGTTATGTCCGACGCGTGGACAAATTTCTAAATGAGTTGATCTGGATGGCGCGCGTTCTTCGCCACGGTCGAAAAACTATCGCTGGAGTTCCGGAGGAATAGGGGAGTGAGAAGTGATGTCCGAAGACGCGTTAGCTGAGCGAATGCGTCGCCTTGGGATTCGTGATGTCGATCTGGAGGAAACGTTTGCGCGTTCCCGCGGACCGGGCGGGCAGAATGTGAACAAAGTTTCCACCGCAGTGACGCTGTGTCACCGCCCGAGTGGCATCAGTGTCACCGTGCAGGATTCGCGTTCGCAAGCCATGAACCGCAAGCTCGCACGGGAACGCTTGCTCGATGCCATCGAGAGTGCTCGAGAAGAGCGCCGCGCTGCGGAAATTGCGGAGCGCGAAAAGATGTATCGCAGAAAATCGCCCCGGCCACCTGCGCTTAAGAGGAAAATCTTGGAGGAAAAACGCAAGCGCGGGGAGCTAAAGAAACAGCGGGCGAAAATTGAAATCTAAGAAGAATTCCTCTGGTCCAATACATCTGTGAAAGCAACCTGTGACGAATTGCTTTTAAAAGAGGCAATTCAACTATGAAAAGAACCATCATTGTCATTTCTGCGTTTTCGCTGCTGGGTCTGATGCTGGTGTCTTGCTCGAGCGAACCCGAGACGACCACTACCACAACGCGTCAAACCACCGTGACTACGCCGCCGCCGCCGACTATGACGACCACAACAACGCATACGACGGGCGGCTACTAAGAGCGAGGCCCCGAATCCACTGCGAAAAGGAAGACTGAAAGCAGTCTTCCTTTTCATTTTTTATCGGTCGGCGTTTCCGCGCTTTGCGCTTGTTCTTCTTCTGCCTCACTGACCACAGGGGCGATGGCCTGCAGGTTCTCGCCGTTGCGAAGATCCATCAATTTTACGCCCATGGTGTTGCGGCCGGTCTCGCGGATTTCTTTCACGCGAGTGCGCACCATCTGGCCTTTGTTTGTGATTAACATGATCTCGTCGGTCTCGCGCACAGTGAGCGCGCCGACGACGTCGCCGGTTTTTTCTCCGGTCTTCATGGTGATAATGCCTTTGCCGCCGCGCGATTGCCGCCGGTAATCATCGAACGGCGTGCGTTTACCGATTCCATTTTCGCCGGCGACGAGCAGCATGGCGTTTGGATCGACGATCGCGATGGCCACAACGTGGTCGCCCTTCTCCGGACGAATTCCCCAAACGCCGACGGTGTTGCGGCCCTGATCGCGCAGTTGTTCTTCATGGAAGCGCAAGCTCATCCCGTCTTTCGTGATGAGGACGATCTCGTTGTTGCCATTCGTTAGTTTTGCGTCGATCAAACGGTCGTCTTCTTCGATTTGAATGGCGATGATGCCGCCGCGCCGGACGTTCGCGTAATCAGACAGATTCGATTTTTTGACGATGCCGGACTCAGTCGCGAAAACGATGTGCAGATTTTCATCCCACGTTTGATCGACAGCGTTGGGCCCCGTGCCGGATTTTTTGGATTGGACGCGGATTGTGGCCGCAATTTTTTCATCGGGCTTGAGCTCGAGAATATTTGCGATCGAGCGGCCTTTCGCCGCGCGTCCCATCTCGGGGATTTCGTAAACCTTTTCTACGTAAGCGCGTCCCCTCGCGGTGAAGAACATCAGATAATCGTGCGTGGTCGCGGTGAAAAGGTGCTCGACGAAATCGCCTTCCTCCTGCTCAGTGGCGCCTTCGCGCGTCGCCATGCCGATCACGCCCTTACCGCCACGGCGTTGTGCGCGAAACGCGCTAACGGCAGTGCGCTTGATAAACCCGCCATGCGTGATGCTGATGATGCAGCCCTCGTTGGCGATCAGGTCTTCCATATTGATCTCTGCTTCGTCAGGGACGATGTCGGTCAGCCGCGGCGAACCGTATTTGTCGCGGATTTCGCGCAATTCCTTCTTAATGATGGTCAATACGCGCTGCTCTTTCGCCAGAATATCCTGAAGGTCCTTGATCGATTCGATTACGTCCTTGTACTCCGTATCGATCTTCTCCCGCTCGAGTCCGGTGAGCTGATACAAACGCAGGTTGAGAATCTCGTCGGCCTGCTGTTCGCTGAACGCATAACGGCCTTCAGCCAGCCGCGCCGGACTACGAATAACGACCCCGATTTGCTCGACTTGTCTTTTCGTGAACTCGAATGCGAGAAGTTTCACTCGGGCCTCGTCGCGATTTGCCGATTCGCGAATGATGCGGATGAATTCGTCGAGATTCCGCAGCGCAATCAGATAACCTTCCAGCGTTTCAGCGCGCTCTTCGGCTTTGCGCAATTCAAAACGCGTACGGCGCAAGACTACTTCGCGGCGATGCTCGATGTAGCAGGCGTTTGCTTCCTTGAGCGAAAGTAGCTTTGGACGCCCATGGTCGATCGCGAGCATCAAGGCCGCGAACGAACTTTCCAACGCGGTATGCTTATAGAGATTGTTGATGATGACTTTCGGATTGGCATCGCGCTTGAGCTCGATCACGACGCGCGTGCTTTCGTCCGATTGATCGCCGACATAGCTGATGTCGGTGAGCACTTTTTCGTTCACCAATTGCGCGATTCGCTCGACCAGCGTTGCGCGGTTCACACCGTAGGGAATCTCGGTGATGACAATCTGTTCTCGTCCACCTTTGAGTTCTTCCACGCCGGCCTTGCCACGCACCTTCAAGCTGCCGCGACCGGTCTCGAAATATTGGCGAATGCCGTTGATACCGCAGATGGTGCAGCCGGTAGGAAAATCCGGTCCCTTCACGTGTTTCATCAACTCGTCCAGTGTGGTGTCCGGGTCGTCGATCTGTGCGCAAATTCCATCGATGACTTCGGCGAGATTATGCGGCGGAATATTGGTCGCCATACCGACGGCAATTCCGGTGCCGCCGTTTACGAGCAGATTTGGAAGTGCAGCGGGGAAAACCGTCGGTTCGGTGCGCGTCTCGTCGTAATTCGGGACAAAATCGACGGTGTCCTTGTCCATGTCAGTCATGAGAGCAGCGCCGAGATGCGTCATCCGCGCTTCGGTGTAACGCATCGCTGCTGGCGGATCGCCTTCGACTGACCCGAAATTGCCCTGGCCATCGACCAGCCGCTCGCGCATCGCCCACTGCTGGGCCATGTGCACTAGGGTGGGGTAGATCACTGCTTCGCCATGCGGATGATAATTACCGCTGGTGTCGCCGCAGATTTTCGCGCACTTCCGATGTTGCCGTCCCGGGAACAACGACAAATCGTGCATCGCGTAAAGGATTCTTCTTTGCGATGGCTTAAGGCCATCGCGCGCGTCCGGCAGCGCGCGCGAGATGATCACCGACATCGAGTAATCGAGGAACGACCTCGATACTTCTTCAGCCACGTTCACCGGTTCTATTTTTTCGTTGGCGTTATACATGGGCTAAATCTGCGCAAGTTCGCTGGAACGTTCTTTAAGGAAACGTTCTTCCCAGGCGTGAGAGCTTTCGTCGGACTGTTTGATGGTCACCGGCGCACCGATGCGAGCACGACGCGGTAGCGAAATTTTCAGAAAGTCCAGGACTCCGCGAATTGTTCCTTCGTAATCTGAGCAAAGCTTTTCGTATTCGACGCGGAACGGCTCGATGCCGATCTGCTCAAAGAAGCGATCCCAAATTTTCTCCTGCTCCTCGCTTTCTGTTAGACATTGCTCAATCAAGTTGGCGTTGAACTGCGGCTCTCCTTGAGCGCTCTTACCTTCCTGCACTTTCCAAAAATTCGTCTGAACCGCGCGCGCCTTCGACAATGCCTGCCGTAGTTTATTTCTCCGGAAAATGTGCACGAACTGGAGGCGCGGAAATGCATTGCACAAAAGATCGAGATCAGATGTCGCCGCGTCGCCGAATACGCGGGTCTCACGCAACCGAGTAAGAAAATCGTCCAAATACCAACTCATCAACTTAAAGCCGAAGATTTCATTTGAGGTGGCCGTGGCTCTCGTAATGTCTCGAACATAAGCCGCAAAATCTCCGGACGAGTTCAACCTGTGGAGGGCTGCGAAGTGCGCCACGGACGCGCGTAGGAAAAACTGCTTCGGGCGACCTGCCCGGCGCGTAGCATGCAGCCCGTCCGTGAGCAGATTGCTGCCCGATCGCGGGACGGCGCAAATCGCGTAGCAATGACGCGGATGGCGCAGATTGTGAAACAAGCCGCCCATCGCGAAATCTACACATCGAGATTGCGCACGTTCAGCGCGTTGTCTTCGATAAATTGCCGGCGCGGTTCGACCACGTCGCCCATCAAAATCGTGAACATTTTGTCGGCATCGACGGCGTTGTCCTCGTTCAGATCCACCTTTAGGAGCTTGCGCTTCTCCGGGTTCATGGTGGTCTCGAACAATTCTTTGGCGTTCATTTCGCCCAGACCTTTGAAACGCTTGATCTGCACCCCGCGGCGGCCAATCTCCAAAATCTTTTGCAGGATCTCAGGAATCGAAAAAAGCGGATGCGAAGCTGCTTTGTCGCCTTCGCCTTCGATCAATTCGAAGATGGGCTGGTCGCTTGTTGCGTAATGGCCGACCTTCAAACCTTTTCGGGCCAGCTCTGCCATGATTTTTTGGATCGCTGCCGACTCATGCAGCTCGACCAGTTTGCCACGCCGGCGAACGCCATTCGTTTTTGTCGGCGCTTGAGCTTCTCCCAGCGGTAACAATTCCTGTTCGATCTGGGTATCGAACAAGTTAAGATCGAGATTCGATTCGTGAAATTCGCGCACCGCCTTTTCGTCGTGAAAATAATGCACGGTCTCCTCATTGCCCTCGCGTACTTTCACAAGATAGGTCGGCAGTTTGCCAGACCGGGAATTCCGGTAGCCGAGATAAGTCTCGAAGTCGCCTCCGTGCCGGCGCACTGCTTCGCTGAGCTTCGCGAGTTTTCCGAGAGATTCGAGAATGTCTTTCAGTTGCGCCGCTGTGATCTCCTTGTCGTCCGCCAGATTTTTTAGCCGAACATCCTCTGCGCCCAGCGAAATGAGGATTTTGTTTAGCTGAACATCGTCATCGACATATTCCTCGCGCTTTTTTCGCTTGATCTGATAAAGCGGCGGCTGCGCGATATAAATCCTGCCCGCGCGCACCAGTTCAGTCATCTGCCGGAAAAAGAAGGTGAGTAACAGCGTTCGAATGTGCGAACCATCCACGTCCGCGTCCGTCATGATAATGATTCGCCCATAGCGCAGCTTTGTGATATCGAACCGACCTTCGTCCTTGCCGTTGCCTTCCTCCTTCGGTTTACCAATCCCGGCGCCGATCGCCGTGATCATCGCCTGGATCTCAGTGTTTTTGAGAAATTGGTCTTCGCGCGCTTTCTCGACATTGATCAACTTGCCGCGAATCGGCAAAATCGCCTGATAACGCCGATCCCGACCCTGTTTCGCTGAGCCGCCAGCTGAGTCGCCTTCGACAATGTAAAGCTCCGTCAATTCCGGATCGCGCTCCGAACAATCGGCCAATTTCCCGGGCAAACCGCCCCCAGTCAGCGCACCTTTGCGGATTGTTTCCCTGGCTTTCCGAGCAGCTTCCCTCGCTCGCGCGGCAGTGAGCACCTTGTCGAAAATGCGGCGTGCGATCGGCGGATTCTTGTCGAAATAAGTCATCAATCCGTCGTAAACGACCGAGTTCACGATCCCATCGATCTCCGTGTTGACGAGCTTCACCTTGGTCTGCGACTCGAAGCGAGGATTGGGCAACTTCACGCTGAGCACGCAGATTAATCCTTCGCGCACATCGTCTCCCGAAATGGACGGGTCCTTCTCTTTCAGGAGATTATTTTGCCTGGCGTATTGATTAACAGCTTTGGTCAGTGCCGTGCGGAAACCGGTGAGATGTGTGCCGCCGTCAGAATTGGCGATGGAGTTTGCAAACGGCAAAATCTGATCGTTGTAACTGTCATTGTATTGCAGCACGACATCGACAAACACTTCGTCACGTTGCCGGGAAATCACGATCGGTTTCGGATGCAACACTTGCTTGTTTTCGCCCAGCTGCTTTACGAACTCTTCGATGCCGTGTTTGTAGAAAAATTTCTCCTGCTTCGGCGGATCGCTGCGCTCGTCTGTCAGCGTAATTTCGAGGCCGGGATCAAGGAAGGCCAGTTCGCGCAAGCGGGTTGCCAGTCGCTCGAATTTGAACTCGGTCGTGATGGTGAAGATCGTCGGATCAGGCAAAAACGTGATGAGCGTTCCGGTGGTTTTCTTGCTTTTGACTTCACCGATGATCGTAAGTTTGTCGGTCGTTTTGCCCTTGGCAAAAGCCATGTGATAGACTTTGCCGTCCCGCGATACCTCTACCTTGAACCATTCCGAAAGCGCGTTCGTGCATTTTGCGCCCACGCCATGCAGGCCGCCGGAATATTTATAAGCGCCTTGTCCAAATTTTCCGCCGGCGTGCAGATTTGTCAGCACCAGCTCGATCGCCGGCATTTTCCATTTGGGATGAATATCGACGGGAATGCCGCGGCCATTGTCTCGCACCGAGATCGATCCATCGACATGAACGGTCACTTCGATCTTCGTGCAAAATCCCGCAAGATGTTCGTCGATGGAGTTATCGACGACTTCGTAAACCAGATGATGCATCCCACGCTCATCCGGATCGCCGATGAACATGCCAGGCCGTTTCCGGACTGCCTCGAGGCCTTCTAGCTTGTCGATTTGTGCCGCGTCATATTTCTGTGTTGCGGCGATTCCGGTCGAGCTGCCGCGAGATAATTTTTCGACCGGAATTTCTTCTTGAACTTGCGGCATAAAAGTGGGCCAAGCGACCCACATGAAAAACGATAGCCAGAAATGGCCTGGAAACAAATAATAATCTCGTGGTTTTGAGCCGGTTATTTCCGCTACCGGTTGGAGCTGCTTTAGCGCCAAAGCCCATGATATTGTGGTTGCCAGAACCGGTCCCATTTGCTGATTTTTGGGGTCTTGACCGCGCTGTTTCGGACTCCGAAAATAGGCTCCTTGTATGCGCGTCCAAACGCTCTTGGAAGCCCGCTGGATTCTGGCGCTTTTCGCACTGCTTGCCACTGCAACTTTGTTTGTCTCCGCGTGGTTATCGTTGCTCTTTTTTTTGTTGTTTCTGTGCACTGTTGCTTTTTTCCGAGATCCGGAACGGATGGTGCCGGCAGATCCAAATCTCGTCGTCGCCGCGGCTGATGGAACCGTGATGGACATTGTCGAATTGGATGAAAGCCAGGTGCTCAAAACCAGAACGCGTCGTGTCGGAATTTTTTTGTCGATCTTTGATGTCCACACGAATCGCGCGCCAATCGATGGCCGAGTTATTTATCGGCAACATCGAGAAGGGCTTTGTCTCGATGCACGTCGTGCGGATTGTTCCGAGAAGAACGAATCGATGACTTGGGCTTTCCAGAATTCGCGCATCACTATCGTCGTGCGCCAGATCACCGGTGCAATCGCGCGACGCATCGTGACCTGGGCGCAAATCGGAGACGAATTGAAGAAAGGTGAGCGGTTCGGAATGATTCGCTTCGGTTCGCGAACAGAATTATACTTGCCGCTCAACGCTGAAGTCCTCGTGAAAACAGGCGATCACGTCCTCGGTGGCTCGACAATTATCGCGCGGCTGCCCGACTAATGAACGAACAGCCATCTAAAATCTATCTCCTGCCCAATTTGATGACGGCGGGAAATTTGTTTTGCGGATTCACCGCCACGCTCAAAATTCTTGAGGGCGCGCTGCTCCAGGCATCGAATCCTGATGCGGCCGGTGATCTTTTTCACGCTGCCATCTGGTTTGTTCTCGGCGCCTTTGTTTTTGATTTTTTAGATGGACGTCTTGCGCGGCTGGGTGGGCACGAGAGTCCGTTCGGGCGCGAGTTCGACTCGCTCGCTGATATTGTTTCATTCGGCCTTGCTCCGGCGCTGATGGTTTACCGAGTCGTGTTACAGGAGTTTCCGCGCGCCTGCTGGATTATCGCGTTCATTTACCTGGCTTGCGGCGCCCTGCGCCTTGCCCGTTTCAATTCAGTGGGCGCAAGGAACGAGGGAGCCAATCACCAAAACACTTTCACCGGTTTTCCCATTCCCGCGGCTGCCGGTCTAATTGCGTCGATCACATTGTTTCTACTTTGGCTCGCTGAAGGGGAACATCACCTCGGTAACTGGCGCTTCGTTCTGCCGCCGTTGTTGCTCTTTCTTTCCTTCATGATGTTCAGCCAGTTCGAATATCCGAGCTTCAAGGCGCTAAATTGGAAAACGAAGAAATCGATCCCGCGCTTTCTAATCATCATTCTCGTCCTCATTTTCACGGTTTTGAATTATGAATGGATGCCGGCCGTGTTGTTTCTGGCTTATTTGCTTTACGGAGTGGTGAGACCCTGGCTCTCCCGCGAATGGCGACGCGAAATCGAAGAAGAAATCGGTGAAGAACATCCGGCAGAGACTGCCGAACAAACGCGGTAAGATCTACACGTTCCGATTTAAGCGCGCGAGAATTTCAGGATCGCGTACGTCTGCCCACTCGCCGGTTAGCTCGAGCGCTTTCACCTTTTTGCCGGACCGCGCAAGATCGCGAATTGCGTCGGTTAACTCGTACTCACCGCGTGGAGACGGTTTCAATTTCCCAGTGAATTCGAAAATGCTCGGTCGAAACGCGTAGAGGCCGGCATTGTACCACGGGCTGGTTGTTTGGTCCGGTTTTGATTTTTCGCGAATGTCAACGAGGTCCATTTGTTCGTTTAGAAAAACGGCTCCGCCTTTGCTGACATCCTCGCCACGTGTCACCGTTATGATTGCTTCGGCATTGTCTGGAAGATTGATAACGCATTTGTAGTTCGCCGGATCGACCAAGATATCGCCGTAGCTCAAGACGAATGCAGAATCCCCCACGAAATCGCGGGCAAGATCGACAACGCGACCGGTGCCATCTTGCACCGTCTGTGTTGCGTATCGAATGGCGATATTGTAGCGCGAACCGTCGCCGAGAAAATTTCGCACCGTGTCGCCGCGATAACCGACGACGATAAGAAATTCGCATATTCCCGCATCGCGCAGTCCTTCGACGATGTGCTGCAAAACTGGTTTGCCCCGGACTTCGATCATCGGTTTGGGAAGATCGGCAGTCAGTTCGCGCATGCGTGTGCCACGCCCTGCGGCGAGGATTACCGCTTTTTCGATCTTGCTCATATTGGTAGGGCCGGCACGCTGCGCCGACTCCGAAAACTTTCGGGACAGCGCGGCGTCCCTACCATCAATCCGTCTTCTTTTCCGTGATGATTAGCGCAGGCAAATTCGCTTGCTTGATCAATTCGCTCACTTTCGGCAAATCCTCGTTCTTGAGCTGCGCCCATTTCTTTAACTGCTCGTCAAGCTGGCTGCTCAGCATTTGAAACACGTCGAGCTGCGGTTTGGTCGGTTCAGCATCGCCGTACTCAATGTAGTGACTAAACGTGTCAAACCGCTCGTTCAACATGTTCGGGAAAGCGAGGTTCGCTTCCGAGCCTTTCATGTTTACTTGGATGAGCTTCTGCTCGACTTCGGACATTTTGTGATCGAGATCATCCGCCGCCGCGAGCGCCGGCTTCAAACGTTGATCGTCGCCGAAACGTTTGTGCAGCGTTTGAATCTGCGATCTGAGATCACGGATCTCATTCACGGCCTGATGCAGCTGTGAGATTCGATCTTTTACCTGCGTTGCCAAGGTGAACTGTTTTTGCAGCGCTGCTTCCTGTCCTTTCGTCCGCGGATCGATCACCAAATGCAGTGGCGCGGTCTGCGACTTCCCTCCAACAGTCAGTTTTACCTGATAATCGCCAGGTAATGCGAGCGGGCCTTTGGGGCCGGTACCGGAATAAAATGCGCCCGGGATTTGTATTGGATCATCGTAACGCAGATCCCATGCGAACCGGTTCATCCCCTCGTTGGCTGGAATCGTCTTGACCCGCTCGACGCGATCCGGCCATTCAGGCGGTTGTTCGCCTTCTTTTTTCTCTTTGCTGGAAAGACGCCTGACGACTTTGCCTGAAGCATTGAGAATCTCCAGCGAGACCTCGTCTTTCGGCGCGGTCTTGAAATAATAATCGATGATTGCGCCGGGCGGCGGGTTATCGCCCACAGGCTGGCGTTTGTCGAATTCGTCCGGGTAATGTAAACGCAACGCAGTCTGCGGTTGATACAGGATCACGTCCGCCGCGGCGGATTGCGCGTTGACCTGACGAACTGGCGTTAAGTCGTCCAGCACCCAGAATGAACGCCCGTGTGTCGCCACCACGAGATCGTCATCTTTGACGACCAGATCATGAATCGGTGTTACCGGCAGATTCAATTGCAACGGCTGCCAGTGCGCACCGTCGTCGAATGAAACGAAGACGCCGAGTTCGGTCCCTGCGTAGAGCAGCCCTTTGCGCTTGGGATCTTCGCGCACTGCATGCACATAGGCGCCGTCGGGAATTCCGTGCACGATCGAGTTCCAGGTTTTCCCTAAATCAGCCGTCTTAAAAATGTAAGGCTTAAAATCGTCGAGTTTATGCCGATCCACCGCCACATAAGCGGTGTTGCCGTCGTGCGGAGAGGGTTCGATCAAATCGACCGTGCTCCACTCGGGCATTTTCGGTGTGACGTTCGACCAATGCTGGCCGTCGTCGGTGGTAACCTGAACGAGCCCATCATCTGTGCCTGCCCAGAGGGTTCCTTGTTTTACTGGCGATTCAGCCAGCGCAAACACCGTGTCGTAATATTCGACCGAAGTGATGTCGTTCGTCAGCGGGCCGCCACTTGGCTGCTGTTTCGATTTATCGTTGTGCGTGAGATCACCACTGATTTGTGTCCAGCTTTGTCCGTGATCCGTGGATTTGAAAACGCACTCGCCCGCTGTGTAGATCACATCAGGGTTATGCGGCGAAAGTATGAGCGGCGTGACCCATTGAAAACGATGGGCGAGATCGACGGCGCCATGGCCAGAGTTATCGATCGGAACCGGACTAACATCCTGCACTTCTTCTTTATTTTTATCGTAGCGGTTGATGTAGCCTTCGTTGTTTGAATAGATGATGTGCCAATCGCGGGGATCGGGCACGACAAAGCCGCACTCGCCACCGCCTGCTTCGAACCAATTCTGCCGTCCAATGACGCCCGAGTCGGAGCGGCTGGCGATACCGACGTTGGAGTTGTCCTGTTGCGCGCCATAAATGTGGTAGGGGAACGCATTGTCCACAGCCACGTGATAAAACTGCGCAGTCGGCTGGTTGTTTTGCGTTGTCCAAGTTTTGCCGCCGTCGGCAGAGATGCTGGCGCCGCCGTCATTCGCGTTTGCGATGCGATTTGGGTTCGTCGGATCAATCCAGAGTCCGTGGTGATCGCCGTGACGCGCGGGTAAGAGAGTGAAATTTTTTCCACCATCAACCGATCTAAAGAGTCCGGTGTTTACAAGGTAAACTGTGTCCGCGGATTTCGGGTCAGCATAAACTTTGCTGAAATACCACGCGCGCTGACGAAACCGGCCATCGTCATTCACGCGCGTCCAATGCTGCCCGGCATCATCCGAGCGGTAGAGCCCGCCTTCCTTGGCTTCGATGATTGCATAGACGCGATTGGAATCGGCTCCAGAAACCGCGACGCCGATTTTGCCCAGGATTCCGACAGGAAGACCATTGCCCTCGAGACGTTTCCACGTCACGCCGTTATCTTCCGAACGGTAAAGTCCGCTGCCCGAGCCGCCGCTGGAGAAAAACCATGGCTGCCGTCGCGCCTGCCAAAGCGACGCGAACACGATGTTCGGATTATGCGGATCGAAAACAATGTCGATCCCGCCAGTGTTTTCGTCTTTTGACAAAACTTTCGCCCACGTTTTACCACCGTCAGTGGTACGAAAAATTCCGCGCTCCTGATTTGGACCGAACGCGTGACCCAAGGCCGCAACGAGAACCACATTTTCATTTCTCGGATCGATAATCAGAGCGCCGATCTGCCGCGTATCCTTCAGGCCAACGTTCTCCCACGTTTTTCCGCCGTCGATCGATTTGAAGACTCCGGTGCCGTACGTGGTGTTGCCACGAATCGCTCCTTCGCCGGTGCCGGCATAAATGACATTGTGATCCGATGACGCGACCGCGATCGCGCCGATCGAGGAAATCGGTTGCTTATCGAAAAGTGGAATCCAGTTTGCGCCCCCATCGGTTGTTTTCCAGACTCCGCCTGCGACCGCTCCGAAATAATACGTGTCGGGCTCGCCAACGACACCTTCGATTGCCAGTGCGCGCCCGCCGCGAAACGGACCAATTTGTCTCCAACGCATTCCATTGAACAACTTTTCATCGATCGCTCCCGGCGGTGTTGGGGTAGGGGATGGAGCGGATCGCAGAGAAGGCAGGAAAAGGAATACAAAAATAGTGAAAACGATTCGAACCAGTCTAAGAGAACAGTAATTGGGCGTAATCATCCGCCTACAGTGAAAAGTTTGCGATTTAGTTCAACTGGAATTGCGCTAAACGCGGCGACGCTGCCAAAACGTCCTTCATTGCCCATGCCCGCGGAAACTTGACTGCTTTAAGCGGTCAAGTTTTGGAAGCGCGCGAATTTATGAAATGCCTGCCTGGCTTCTAGGCATTTATCGCAGCCATTCCAGGCGCGTGGGCTTCCAACGCGGTCCCGCCCGCTGAGCCGCCACCAAAGTGCCGCGCGGCGTAATAGGAGCCAATCACTAGTACTGCTGCAATCAGCTGCGCAACGAGTGTTTCAACTGTTGGGAACACCGCAAACCAGAGACCCATCCACGGTGGCATGTAATCTTTCAGAGAATGGATTTCAGTTGTGGAAATCCAATGTGCCAGCTGCATTTCCTGCGCTTGCTCGCCGACCATAACGAGCAACACAACTCCCAGGAGAATCCCGGTGGTGATCAACATTTTGCGGTACGGCAGCCGCTGTTGGAGAACGAAGGTCAGTACGGCCACCATTCCTGTCAGCACCATACCCAGCAGAGCGCCTTTTAGTACCACCCCACCACCCAACCTCAGATTATAGCTTTGCAAAAAAAGCACCACTTCAAAGCCTTCCCGATATAAGGAGGTGAATCCCAGCAAGATCAATCCCCACCACACACGTGACTGCGAGATCTCGGCGGAGCGCGCATTTTCGAGCAATGCTTTGCGCCGACGATTATGGGCGCGAATCCATCCACCCCAATAAATCTTATGGAAAAACCAATTCATAATCACGAGCAGGACAATCACCGCAAGCAGCCCTGTTGCGGCCTGGAGGTCGAGCGCCGACATGTTGTCGCTAAGCGAGCCAACAATTCGCACCGCAACACACCACGTGATTAAGCTTGCTACAAACGCCAGGCCCGCGCCGAAAGCGACCGGCCGACGATGCACGCGCTTTGGGCCAGTCATACTGGCGGTGATGGCGGCCAACACGAGAATGCATTCCAATCCTTCTCGGAACACTAGAACGCCGATGTCGAGGAATGCGACGGTCGGGCTGGTATTGGGGCGGATCGGATCAGGCGCGCCGTGTGCGGTGAGTCCCTGCCAAACCAGCATTGCGATCACAAAAAGCGCAGCTGCGACGACACCAATGCGCAGAGCAAGCTTCATTTCGGCTGAGAACTTATCACAGAGAAAACCTAAGTGCTGCCGGTCAGTTGCATTTTTTTAGCGGCTGCTTGCGGTCGCATAAGTTTGTTAATGGTTATGTCATTACATCTGCCGCGCTTTAATGGTTCAATGCGGCGAAGCCTCGGTTGTGATTTTGCGTCGATCGAGTAACTTCGGCGGTGCAACGTTTTCGGGCGTTTACTTTAATCGAGATTGCCCTGGCCATTTTCATACTGATGCTGCTGCTAGTGCTGGCGGTGCCCAGCTTGAGCGGCGTCTTCGCAAGCAGGCGGCTGAAGCAATCCCTGGATCAGTTCAACAATCTTGTGCGCCAGGCGCAGGAACGAAGTGTGACGGAGCGCCGGCCCTACCTGATTATTTGGACGAAGGGCGGTGTAGAACTGCGTCCAGAAGTTTTTGGAGAAGATGAGGAAGCCAAACCGACGGCGCAATTTAGTCTCGGCAGGGGGATTGTGCTGAGACTCTCCTTGCCGGCAGCATTGGCGGAAAAGCATCCAGCTGAATGGATATTCTGGCCATCGGGAAACTGCGAGCCGGCGATCGTACAGTTCAGAGGCCGGGCCGGATTGTGGACGGCAAGTTACTCGCCCCTGACGGCGCAGCCCGAGGTTACCCAGTATGCAGCAAGGTAACGAAAGCAAAATTCGAAATCCGAAATTTGCGATTCGAAATTTTCGTCGCGCTTTCGCTCTTTACGAGGTTCTGATCGGCGTGGCGATCTTTGCCGTGGGCGTCATCGCGCTTGGGCGCGCGGTTGAGAATTGTCTCAACGCGAGCACGATCAGCGCGGAAGAAAGTGCCGTGCGACAGATTTTATCCGATCGGATGGCGGAAATTCAAGCGGCGCCGGGCGTGCCGGACGCGGAGAAGGAATTCAAGATCAATAGCAATTACGGCACGATAAGATTGATCCAGAAAAGTGCGCCTGCGAAGTTGACCGAACCAGACAACACTCTCCTAAGCGGAATCAATCTTGTCAGGTTAACTGCCCAATGGCAGCACGCTGGCGGCCCGCAGTCGAAACAGATTCAGTTTTATGTTTATCGGTCCGGATAATTGCAGACTTCAAATTCGAAATCCCTGGGGCGCGTTCACATTGCTCGAAATCATGCTGGCGGTGGGGATCTTGGGAATGATGTCGCTGGCGATTTTTCGTTTTGTGCAATCGAACATGACCGCGCTGCAGCTTTCGTCGGGTACCTCTGCTGCGGACGCGCAGTACGACGGGTTGCGTGATTTGCTCACTACGGAATGGCAAAGCTTGAGTCCGTTCCGCGCCAATATGACAGGAGAGCCCTTCAAGTTGGGCGATCGCGAGCGCGACGAAATCAAGTGGAGTTGCGGCGCGGGACTGGGACTGCTGACACGCTATGCGCCGGGCGACTTTACTGTTACGTTGCGGTTGCAACCGGAAAATGAAAAGCGCGACCGGCTGGATCTTGGTCTTTTGCGAAAGCCGCAAGAGGATTCTGACATTGGCGAAGGACACGAGACGTGGGTGCCCCTGATCAAGAACGTGACCAGCTTCGAAATCAGCTATTTCGACCCAAACGCGAATACTTGGCTGCCGCGATGGCCAGGCGGCCAGTTGCCCAGGCTTGTTAAGGTTAAAGTGGGGCGTAGCGATACAGCCGTGCCGTGGGAAGCAATTATTCCACTGCGACGAACACCGTACTAGCACCGTCGATCCTATGAACCGACCTTGTGCGAATTTGAAATCTGATGTGGGCGCGGCGCTGCTGTTATCACTTTGGGCGCTATTTTTGCTTAGCGCGATGGTGATCGCATGGGCACTCAGCATCAATTCGCGCCTCACGGTTTCCAGTAATGCGAACCGCGCTTTGGCCGCCGAAGCAATGGCATCTTCTGGGGCCGACGTTGCCTTAAGCCGGGAAATCTCGCCGAGCTCGCCAAACTTGCACAGGCAAATGGGCGCCGCGGAAGGTTATGACGTGCAGATGACCGGTGAATGCGGTCGTCTAAACTTGAACTTCCTTACCCAGGGAGAAGACCCGAACAAGCTTCGAATTCTTCGCCAATATCTCAACCTCAAAGGCATAGATTTAAACGACCTCGACGTCATGATGGATTCTCTGCTCGATTGGGTATCGCAGAACAGGGGCCTCCAGCACTTGAACGCCTGTCCGGAGACCGACGATTACCGTCCGCCGCACACTGGGCGGCTAGATTCTGTGGAGGAGCTGAAGAAAATCTGTGGCTGGGCCGAATTCACTTCGAAGCCCGGTTGGGACGACGATTTTACCGTTGTAGGCAGCTGTGGTGCCATTGATCTCGCCTGGGCATCACGCGACGTCTTGCGCGCCTTGCCAGGCTTGGGAGATGATGCGGTTGATCGTTTCCTCCAGTTACGGCGCGGGCCCGACGGAATCGATGGGACGGCTGATGATTTTCAATTCAATACAACTGCTGGAACATCTGTGCCGCCTGACGTGCAAGCTGCGTTAGGTTTGAATTCACAGCAATTTCAGCAGATTCAGGCGCTGGTTCAGTTTAGAGGCCCCGTCTTGCGCATCGTAAGCGTAGGAAGGTCAGGTGACGTCACCCGATCCGTGCAAATGGTAGTGCAGAAGCAGGCGGTACGAATCGGGGCAGCAGCTGCGATTGCAGTCGGTCGTCCTCAAGTATTCAGTTGGAAGGAGCTTTGATATCGAATCCGGGACGCCATCCATTTTCATAATTCCGACTGCGCACGGCTGGAACTTTGTCCGGTCAGCTGAACAAAACGGTTCGTGGAACGTGCGCAAGCTGCAAACGCTGGAAGAAGCGGTGCCGTTGCTAGCTGCGACCGACGACTTTGTCCTTGGCTTGCCTATCTCGGCTGTGCTTGCCCAGCGAATTCGTCTGCCCAGCGTCGATCCGGCGGAGTTTCCCGAAATGATTCGCATCCAGATCGAGAAACTGCTGCCGTTCGCAGCGGATGAAGTGACAACCGATTTTGAACTAATCGAGCAAGAGGAGAACGAGAGCGTGGTTTCAGCTGTGGCGGTCCGAAACCAACAACTGAATGAGATGGCTTCGCCGCTATTGGAGCGTGGTTACATCCCACGGCAAATCACGGTGTATGCGGCGCAGCGCGCCAGCACCCATGCTCCCAAGGGTAATGCTGTTATTATTTACCCGGAGGGCGAGACGCTCGTTTACGCTTTGACAGAGAACGGCAAGCTGAGCCTTGCCCGGGTGTTTGAAGGCGTTAATGGCGAGCAGCTGCAACTTGAACTGCCACAGTTGCGATTGAGTGCCGAGCTGCAAGGAATAGACGCCTCGTATCCCAATGTATTGCTGGACGAGACCTGTTATGAACTGCGCGATACGGTGCAGGGAATTCTCGCCAGCCCGACCGAGATAGTCGGCATCGAACTGCCACCCGCGCCGGTTAAACTGAACCTTCTGCCAGAAAGCTGGCGACGCCGCCGTTTGCAATTGATAAGGCAGGCAGAATGGCGAAAACGGCTCCTCTGGATAGGTGGCGCTTACGGCGCGCTTCTCTTTCTCTTGCTGGCGTACCTGGGCCTGCTGCGGTTTCAAATAGGGTGGCTTCAGCGGCGTATTGCGCACGACGCGCCTGGGACCGAGTTTGTGCGCGCGACAGAAGCAAAATGGAAAGCGCTCGCACCAGCGATCGATGCACATTATTACCCCGTCGAAATCCTGGAGGATCTTTTCGAAAGCTTGCCGTCCGCCGACGTGCGCATTACGGCGTACAACCAATCAGCGAGGCAGATTTCAGTCGATGGCGAAGCGAATACGGCTGCTCTGGCTTACGAATTCATCGACAAGATAAAAAAGAATCCACAGTTGCGAGCCTTCCAATTTGACATGCCTGCGCCGCGTATTTTGTCGAACGACCATGCGCAGTTTCGAGTGGAGGGAAAACCAAAATGATGCCGGCGTGGTACCAGCGAATGAATCCGCGTGAGCGCTTGCTTTCATGGATAGTGGCCGGGACCGTGTTCGTGCTGCTGAATCTTTGGATTTTAAGCTGGATCCTCGGCGCACTCGGTGGCGCCCGCAGGGAGCTGGCAGCACGCAGAGCGACGTTGACCGAGCAAGCTCTCTACGTGAAGGAACGCGACACCTGGATGAAACGGGATGAATGGATCCGGCAACATCAACCCGTCCTCAAGAATCCTGCCGAAGCCTCCGCCTTGCTTGATCAATTGAGGGAAGTGGCCGGCAAATATAACATTCTGGTCGAGAATCCCGCGATTGGATCTGGAGAGACCACGCCGTATCATCAGACGGTTTTTGCCTCCATTGAAACTAAAAGCCCGTGGCCGCCGTTGGTACATTTCCTTTACGACGTGCAACGACCGGATGCTTTTATCGTGTTCGAAAACGTTAATCTGGCCATTGATGGCAGCGATCCCACAATGATGCGCGGCAAATTCAAAATCGCCCGGTGGTTTGCGCCGACGCAACAAAAGAAGTAATAATATGCCACCACGCTTATGAAATATTCCCCTGCGCTAGTATTCATTCTCAGTCTGCTCGGAGCAGTCTACGTTCAGGCCGAGGAAGTTCTGCCGCCACAGTTTAACTTCGATCGCTACTCAAAGATGGTCGAGCATTCGCCGTTCGCAATTGCCACGGCGGTGGCGCCGCCTGCGGCTACGCCCGATTTCGCGAAAGACCTTTACATCGCAAACGCCGCGCGTTCGCCCGAAGGCGATCTGGTGACGCTCGCTTCCACTTCGGACCACAACTTCAAGAAATACCTTACGACCAGGGAGCCAGTGGACGGGTACAGCATCGCCAACATCGAATGGTCGGACAAGGTAGGTGCGACCAAGGTGACAATTAGCAAGGACGAAAATTTTGCGACCCTCACTTTTAATCAGGCGCTCTTGTCGCAGTCTGCGCCGAATGCAGGTGGTGCATCCCGATCGTTCGCGCCGCCCATGCCTGCACTGCCAGGCTCTAACCCTGCCAGCGTTCCTAACCCAGTCTCATCGAAATTACCTAATGGGATACCCGCGGAAGTGCAACAGTTGATCCCCTCTCGAGAGGCCACCCGGCCCCATGCGCGTGGCTTGATTCAGCGGAGCCCCAGAGGGTCATCGAAGATGCCTTCTCAGGCAGGAGCCGCCGCCAAAAACTAGAATTACAAGAGTTGCCAGGCAGCGGCTAGCCGCCACCCCAATCGTCGTCAGCTGTGTCGGCTTGCCGGTCAGGCCCTGCCGAAAATAAATCGTAGCCGCCTGGGTTCTTCAGACCAGGATTGCGATAAATATAACCGTTGCCCCAGGGATCTGTTGGCAGTTCCCTGAACAACTGATACCAGCGAGCAGGTCTCGGGTCGTTCTGCGGTTGGGTTACCAGCGCCTGCAGACCCTGTTCGGTTGTTGGATAAAAACCGTTCATGCTTTCGTAGAGTTGCAACTGCGTCTTGATCGCCTGAACGTCGGCTTGAACGCGCATGGTTTTGGCAATGGCCGTCGTATTGCCGAGTTTTGAAATCGCTACTCCAAGTATGATCACGATGATGCTCACCACGAGCATGATCTCCAGTAGCGTGAAGCCCTGCTGTTTTCTTTTTGTTCTCATCTGAAATATAGGAGTGTCCCTGCGTCCTGTGCGCGACTACACTACTCCGGCCCTCGAGAATTGCTAGTGGCCGGTACGCAGAAGATAATCCGACTTATCCCAAATATACTTTAATTGAATCTGCGTCGCGCGGATCGCGGAAGATCCGGTGTCGGTTCCATTAGCCACAACCAGATCATTGGCGCCCACTTTCAAGACTGTGGCCGGCACAATTTTCTGGGCGCGCAGCCAGCCGGTGTAGTTGAAATGCATTTCAGTGGTAAGCGGTGCCACTTCGCCGCGGTAACCCGGGTCAGCCAGGTCCGGTAGACTCAGCGAAACTGGCCCGATATCCTGACCGTTGAGATAAACTTCCGGTGGAGAATCAACGCGGGGATTGGCGATTTCGAAAGTCAACAGGGCCGTCAGCGGTTGCGCTTCAATTGGGAATTGGAACACGGCACTTTCCTGGGTCTGTCCATCAATCCGGATCGGATCAGGCGCAAGAGTTGCCGTGACGGTTCCAAAGTTCTCAACGTCCTCCGGCGGCGCGTGCAGCACGGGCACCGATGAGAACGGCTCTGGAATTACATCGCAATGTTCCGCGTTTACCGGATGCACCACCTCACTGCTTGTCATCCAGTCGAGATACGCTCCACGTATCGTTTTTCCATCGCCGGGGACCTCGATATCGATAGCGGAGGCACCGGTCATCGGAATGACGACAGAATCTGAACTGGGCAAATTCATGCCGACACCAAGAGTGCCCGAGCGCAAAACGTGCGTGCCAGATTCATCCCACGCGATCAATTCAGGCTGCTGATTCGGTTTATCGTCGAAGAACAACCGGAAAAAGAGAACTCGATAGTCGGGGCCGGGTTGCGTCACGCGAATGCGAAATATGCTCTTGGACATCCCACCGCCTTCGGTCGTCTCGCCCGGCAGAAGAGCGAGTGCTTCCACCCATGCCGGCGCGTTTTGCGTTTTCGAATTACGCGGCGCGGTTTGGCGCAGGTCAAGCCAGGCGCTTTCGGGGGCCGGTTGCGCAATCATGTCAGTCGGAGAGGGCAGCGCTTCGCTTAAAGCTTCCTGCGCGCATATGCGGGAAACCGCAGCGAAGAAGATCGCAAGAACAACGCGAACTAGCATGGGGTTCGCGAGATTATTCGCAGACAGCCGTTTTGCAAGCTTTCAGTTTCAATGCGGTCTGAATTGCAAACTGTGCGTCATCTCAAAAACCGCCGACAGGATGCTGAACACAACCAATCCCACCAGAACGGCGATTACCACGATGATCACCGGCGGAATGAGTTGCGAGATTATGCCGACGCTCCGATCAAGTTCGCGCTCATAAACGTCGGCGATGGCTTGCGTGGTCTCGGCGAAATGGCCGGTTTGTTCTCCGACTGACATCATGTCGGTGAACAAATCGGGAAACAGTTTTTGCGCTTGCAAAGCGGCCGAGAGCGTCGCGCCGTCGATGACTGCCCTCCGTACCTCGCCAAGCTTAAGTTCGAGAAAACGGTTGCCGGCGATTTCAGTTACCAGGTCAAGCGAGCGAAGAAGTGGAACGCCATTTTCCATTAGGGTTCCCAATGTACGCGCGAACTGCGCGTAGTAACGGTGGCGAATGACCCGGCCGTATCCAGGAATCAGCAGCCGGAAACGATCCCATGCGATGCGTCCTTCCTCAGCGCGGACAAAGGCGCGGAAACCAATAATTGCGCCAATCACTGCGAGGGCGCCGACCCACCAATAGCCCGTGATCGCGTGATGAATTTGCATCAGAATCCGCGTAGGCAATGGAAGCACGCCCCCAGTTTGCGCCATAAACCCGCTCAACTGCGGCACCATGAACGTAATAAAAATTGTGACGAGCACTGCGCCGGCCAACGCGAGAAACGCCGGATAAATCAACGCCTGTTGCACGCGATCTCGCAGTTCTTTTGCCTGCGCCAAATGCTTCACCAGCCGCAGCAGAATTTGCGGCAGCGCCCCGCTCGCTTCGCCCGCAGCCACCAGATTTACGTACAACGGCGGGAAGATTCGCGGCAGTAAGCTGAGCGCCTGCGAAAAACTGCGGCCATCAATCAGCGCCTGATGCAGCGTGTGCGTCATCTGCTGAACGCGCGGCTGCTTCAAGCGTTTTTCCAAAATCGATAACGCTTCGTCCAGCGTCATCCCCGCTTGCAACAAATGGGCAAGTTGCTCGGTGAAAATGAGCAGCTGGCCGTGCGGAATTTTCAGATTTTGCGTGGGAGCCTCCGGCAGCGCCCCGCCCGAACGAACTACTTTTGGCTCGGCCCCCAGCATTTCGATCCGGATGGGAACGCAGTGTTGCAACTCAATTTGCCGGATCGCAACGGCTCGATCTGCGCAATCGAGCACGCCTTCGACCAGGCCCCCTTGCGCGTCACGGGCGCGATAAGCAAACTGCGGCATCGGCGTGCAAAATAATCGGAAACGGACAATCGGAAACCTAAATCTCAGACTGGCACAAAGACATGGTC
>QHNK01000087.1 GCA_003218415.1 Verrucomicrobiota bacterium
CGGACCGTTAGAATTAGTTGAACGCGACGTTCCCGAGCCGCAGCCGGGATGGGTTCGAGTCAAAGTGGAAGCGTGTGGCATTTGTCACAGCGATTCGTTGATCAAAGAAGGGCTCTGGCCCGGTATTCAATATCCGCGCGTGCCGGGGCACGAGGTCATCGGAGTTGTCGACACTGTAGGAGAACGAGTGAAGCCATGGAAAACCGGTCAGCGCGTCGGCGTCGGCTGGCACGGCGGCAATTGCGGGTATTGCGATCATTGCCGGCGCGGCGAGTTCTTTGCATGCGAAGTTGCGCTGTTAACGACCGGCATCTCTTTCGACGGCGGTTACGCCGAATACATGGTTGCGCCCGCGGAAGCGCTGGCGCTTGTGCCTGAAAAATTATCTGCGGTCGACGGCGCGCCGCTGATGTGCGCGGGCGTGACAACGTTCAACGCGCTCCGAAACAGCGGTGCCCGAGGTGGCGATGTTGTCGCGGTGCTCGGCATTGGCGGACTCGGCCACCTTGGCGTGCAGTTCGCAGCCAGGATGGGATTCAAAACCGTGGCGATCGCGCGGGGAAAGGACAAGGAAGCATTTGCCAAAAAACTCGGCGCACACCACTACATCGATAGCGAATCATCCGATCCGGCGGCGGAACTCAACAAGCTCGGCGGCGCGAAAGTTGTGATCGCAACTGTGACGAATGCCGACGCGATGACAGCGGTGCTCGGTGGGCTCTCGCCGAACGGCGTCTTTATGGTTATCGGCGCAGCCGGCCCGCTGTCGGTCGATCCGATCCTGCTCATCAGCGGCTGCCGGTCGGTGAAAGGCTGGTACTCCGGCACCGCAATCGATTCACAAGACACACTGAACTTTAGCGCGTTGCATGCCGTGCACTCGATGAACGAATTTTTTCCGCTGGAACGAGCCGCCGAGGCTTACGAGCGCATGATGAGCGGCAAGGCGCGTTTCCGCGTCGTTCTCAACATCGGCGGTAAATGAAATCTCGTTACGACGTAGTCATCCTCGGCGCGGGCCACAATGGACTCGTGGCTGCGAGTTATCTCGGTCGCGCTGGGTTGAGTGTGCTATTACTTGAAAAAAATGATTACATCGGCGGAGCGACCACTTCGCAAAGGTTATTCCCGGATTATGACGCACGGCTGTCGCGGTATGCCTATCTGGTCAGTCTGTTTCCGCAGAAAATCATTGGCGACCTCGGTCTGAATCTCGACCTGCGCAGACGCGCGATTGCGTCGTATACGCCGTACGTGAACCACGGCCAGCATGGCGCCTTGGTTTTGAGCAATCTCGAGAAGGAGGTGAGCCGAAAATCGATTGTCGATCTGACTGGAAGCGACGCCGAGTTCGAGCGACTGAAGAATTTTTACAATCTCCCGCGCGTTTTTGCTGGGCAGGTTTGGGACTCGATGCTGGAGCCGCTCGTCGCGAAAAAGGAAATGGCGAACCGCTTCAATGTTGATGAAATCTCGCGCGAGGCATGGCGCAGTTTGGTTGAGGAACCGCTCGGGAATGCGGTTGAGCGCTACCTCCGAAACGATCTCGTGCGCGGCCTTGTCTTCACCGATGCGAAGGTTGGCGTCTTCACGTATCCGCACGATCCCTCGCTCGTACAGAACCGCTGTTTCCTTTATCACTTGATCGGAAACAAGACAGGCGAGTGGAAGGTGCCGGTCGGTGGGATGGGTGCGGTGTCCTCCGAGTTGGAACGTACAGCGCGTAAATCAGGCGCCGAACTACTAACGAATGTCCACGTTCACGCGTTAAACGTGAGCGGCAAGACGCGCGGCGTCGAATTTCTGGTCGATGGTAAACGCGACGCCGTCGAGGCGCGATTTTTATTGGTCAACTTTGGCCGGAACGTCTTGGCAAAATTTACGGGTCGACTGTTTCAACCCGATCGCACCGACGAAGGGTCCGTGTTCAAGATAAACATGCTCTTGCGTCGATTGCCAAAACTGAAGGCGAAAACATATCCGGCGACGGAGGCGTTTTGCGGGACCTTCCACAGTGATGAGGGCTACCAGGAAATGAATCTCAGTTATGACCAGGCATCCGAAGGTCGATTGCCGGAGAAGACGCCGTGCGAGATTTACTGCCACACGCTGACGGACGACAGCATTCTCGAGCCGGACCTGCGCAAGGAAGGATTTCACACGATGACGTTGTTCGGACTCGATGCGCCGTGGAGTTTGTTTGCGCGGGACAATGAAAACGTGCGGCGCGACGCGGAGAAAAAATTCCTGGCGAGTATTAACCAGTGGCTGGAAGAACCGATCGAAGATTGTCTCGCCGTGGCGCGGGATGGCCGCCCTTGCATCGAAAGCAAAAGCCCAGTCGACATCGAGGATGCGCTGGGGATGTATCGTGGGAACATTTTTCAAAACGCGCCGACGTGGCCTTTTGCCGAACGCAGACAGCAGGCCGGCACTTGGGGCGTGGAGACTGAATACGAAAATGTGTTTTTCTGCGGATCGAGCGCGTTACGCGGCGGCGCCGTTAGCGGGATTCCCGGCCATAACGCAGCCATGAAGGTGCTCGAGGAAATCAGAGGGTAGCGACATCGCGCCGCGATGTGTCGCCGCGGCGCCCGCGGGGCACCGTCCCTACCTACCAAATGCGCTCACTTCCTCATGGATCGCGCTGCGCACCGAGGCGGGCAATCTTTCGACAAAAACGTTCATACAACACCTTCACCCGGTTCACGCGTGAGCGTGTGCCAAATTGCATCCAGCCGAAATAGATTACGAGCATTACAACTGCGATAGCCAGAACTTCGACGATGAGAAAGTATGGCCCGTGTTTGGCGATCCCGATGGAACTCAACAATACGTCCTGTACGTCGGCGTCGAAACCGAGAAGCCGAGTGTCCCACTGGTAATTGAGCGTCTCCCAGGCAAGCCGAATGTTGGTAAATATTGCCGACCGAGCCAGCCGTGCGATGAACGCGCTTCGGCGAGGTTCCATTTGTCCCGAGCCGATGCGTCCCTCTAAAAACGAGTTGAGATCGAGACCCGCGCGGCCGGGCGCAACGACGTTGGTGGGGTCTACTCGCGTCCATCCGCTTTCCGTTAACCAGACCTCGCACCAGGCATGCGTGTCCGCTTGTCGCACGAGAAAGAAGTCGCCCAGATCGTTGTACTCACCACCCAGATAACCGACGACGACGCGTGCGGGAATCCCAGCCAATCGCATCAAGGTGGCGAAACTTGCGGCGTAGTGTTCGCAAAAACCGACGCGACGATGAAAGAGAAATTGTTCCAGATCGTTTTTCTTGTACTCGCCTGGCGATAATGAATAGCGAAACCCTTGCGTCCGAAAAAACTGAAGCGCGCTGCTTATTATTGCGCGCGAATTGGAATTTTGCGCGACCCAGGATTGCGCCAGCTCACGCACCGCAGGACTAATCGATGCCGGAAGCTCGAGCGCTTCCTTACGTTCGTACGGGGTCAGATCGTTTCTCGTGACTTCCGGAGATGAAACGACCTCATACCGGCGCGTTTTTCGAATCGGCTGAACGCTCCGGATATAATCGCCGCGTACAAGCATTGCGCTCCGAGGTATTTCAAACGGCCGATCGAGCGCGAACATCCAGCGCGCACCGTGCGGCGCCAGCGTAATGCGCTGTCGAATCGTATTCCCACTGGGGGATTGGTTGGGCGCACGAGAGATTGACGCTGGCGCGTACGGGGCTCGCCATTCCATTCCGTCGCAATGCCACATGACTGCCCCGCGCCAATACATGGGACCGGTCGGCCGAGTGTTGCTCCCGGGAAACTCCGCGCGGAAAGCGATACCCGAAGAATTTGCGAGCAATGCAATGCTGCCTGGAGATAGGCGATCGGAAAAACCGGTACCGGCCGCACGAAGGTCGCGAAATTCAAACCGGAATCCGGTACCGATTCGTGGAAAGAAGACGAACAAGAGGACAATTAGCGGTGCCGCCTGAGCAAGCAGTTTGCACGCGGTACGCAACGGAGGCCAGAAGGCGCCGCGAGAGGCCGCGCGATGAAACTGGATAAGGGCCACTAGCAGTAATGCAAATGCGGTCAGGAGACAAAAGGCGGCCGCGAAGTCCTGGGAAAGAAAAAATCCACAGAGACAAAGTACCCATCCCATCAAAACCATGACTTGGAACTCGCGCGCCGTATGCGCTTCGAGAACCTTGAGAGATATGAGCACGACAAGGAGAGACACGGCCGGCTCAATCCCTTTCAGAGAATTGTAGCTAACAAAGATGATCAGGAGGGCCACGGCCGAGAGCATCAGTTTGAAAATTGCAAAGCGAAGCCGGTAGCCTCTTGGCTCCATCCAGAATTTCATTGCGAGCGCGAGCAAAAACAGGCACGGGACCCAGGTCGCGAGCGAACGGAACATGGGAGGCAGCGTGAAAAGCAACGCTGCCGCCAGCCAAAGCAGCGGTCGGCGTGGAATGCTCCTATCCCTTTTACTCCTGCTCATACTCATGCGCTTCCCGGCATCCCTACTTGAAACAGACTGAGTGCGCGCAGGCACTGGTGAAAATGCACTTGCCCAACAGCCGGCGGAATCTCAGTGCCGGGAAGACGAAGACCGTAAGGACGCCGGGCCCGCTCGGCTTCGATCACCCAGAGTGCGAGCTGCGACAGTCTCTCTTCAACGTTAGCGAAACCAAGAGCAGAAAAATCCAAGTGTACGACGCCCTCCGTTTCAGCGGCAAATTGTTTTATCATTAGCGGCTGGCCGCGCGCTACAGCTTTCCAATCGATGTGACGCTGGGACTCGCCGGAGACATAGGCACGCACTCCAGCAAAGTCATCGCCTTCTCCGATTTCCGTCTCGAGCCTGCTACGCGGGATGGACGTTCCATTCGACGGGAGCTGAGGATCCCCCTCAGGCTTGGGATAAACAATATAGGTTTGAGCAGACGCAAATTTCTTCGAGACGCGAATGAAACCGAGCGGATAAACACTCGTTAGGCGCAACGCTCCTATCTCATGTTCGCCGCGCCGCCGAGCGGGAAATCGCAGCGTCATACGGGCTGCCTTGTCGGCTGGAATGTAATCAATGCGTTCGCGATCCCTGTTCGACCCGGACAGGGCCAGCTCAATTCCATGGCGCGTTGCACGGGAGCTATTGCTGATCTCGACCGGAAGCGACACCTCCTGACCTGCAAACGCTGGTTGCGCGGATTCGGGTGCTACCCTTACGCCCACGAGATTGATCAGAGTGTGCGGAATCGAAACCAGAAATACCGCCGTTAGCGCAAACAGGAGCAGGTAAACAGCCGGGCTATTTTGACTTGAAGCCGCGTACCACATCGCGCCTAGCACAAACAGCAAACCCGCAAAACTTGCGGTCGGATAAACGAGCGGAAGTCTTCTTGCTTTCACGGTACAGGCACGCTGTGAAGCAGATTGTCAGCAAGTGTGCGCCCGCTTCGTCCGGGTTGCTCGATATCGTGTCCCAGGCGATGCGCCATAACTGCGATCCCCACAGCTTGAATATCTTCGGGAAGCACCATGTCGCGTCCGTGCATCAGCGCCCACGCTTGAGACGCGTGCAGCAAGGCCAGACCTGCGCGTGGTGACAAACCCGTGCTGTGACGTTGCCGTGACGCGTCGAGCAAATCCTGGAGATAGTCGAGCAGCGCCGGAGAGGCGTGCACCTTGCGCACGCTATCCTGAATCTCTACCAATGTTCGTGGACCAATCACGGGCTTCAATTCCTTAAGCATCTCGCGGCGATCCATCCCAAGAAGCATTGCCCGCTCGCTGGCCCGGTCCGGCACGCCCAACTCGATCCGCATCAAGAAACGATCGAGCTGAGACTCCGGTAGCGGAAAAGTACCGACTGCATGTTGCGGATTCTGTGTCGCGATCACGAAAAACGGCTCGGGCAACTCATATGTCACACCATCGATAGAGATGCGGTGTTCCTCCATTGCTTCCAGTAGCGCGCTTTGCGTTTTGGCGGTCGTTCGATTGACCTCGTCGATAAGCACTACTTGTGAGAAGAGCGGGCCGCGATGAAACACGAAGCGTTGCTCGCTCCGATCGAAGATGGAATTACCGAGAATGTCTGCGGGAAGTAGGTCACTCGTGAATTGGATGCGCTGAAATGCGAGCGCCAGCGAGCGCGCCAATGCTTGGGAGAGCGTTGTCTTGCCGACGCCCGGGATGTCTTCAATCAAGAGATGACCGCGCGCGAGCAAACAGGCCACAGCGAGCTTTACTGCCTGATTCTTGCCTACAATGACTTCACAAATTTGTTTTGTGAAGGCGTCAACGTGGTCGGTCACGGCGAAATGATCTGCGGGAACGATGCGCTTCGCAAACGCGATATCTTGGAAATGGCTTTTGCTTTCTTATTCTTGCTCATGCTCCAGCGCTGGATCTGAGAACGTAAGTTCCTCACTTCGCGCAGGCTTTCGCGTTCGTTTTCGAGCTGGCGCTGGAGTGGAAGTTTGCGACTCAAACACGGACTGTGTATCACGCGAGCTTGTAGGGGCTGTGCGGGCACGCCGACCATGGTTTGCGTTCGATTCTATTGCGGCAGGTGAGGGATGAGCGTCGCGGTAACACTTTGTGACCAGACCGAGCAGAAAAGCTGCAAGAACGAACACCGCTACTCGTTTCTCTGTTGGAGTGAGACGGAATCTCTGCCTCACTTGCTCAAATTTGATCGCGATGCACCGAAGACGGCACATCGAGATAACGATAGATGGCGCCGTTTACGAATTCGATTTCGAGAATGTGTCGGCGTTTGCTGTAGCCAACGGCCGCAATGGCGCTTGACTCAACGTGCTGACGTGGAATGTGCGAGATGATCGGGCTCGAATTGGCCGGCGTGCTTAGCGAGGCCGAAGCCGTGACCATGATAGTTGCAACGACGAGGGTGCTCCGAATGCATCGCATGACAGAAACTCTTATAAGTTCCCGCAAAATTGCCGTCGAGAAAACACCGCGCAAGGATTCCGGCGTGTGGCAGAGACACCGCGCTGCGATGTGTCGCCGCGGGGACCGCAGCGCGCCATCCTGTGACCGTTATTGTCCGAGCGGCGTGGTGACTTCCGTGTCCGGCGGCGGTTTGAACTCGAAAGTGTAGGCAGGGATCGGCGCACGCATCTGATTGGAATACGTGGTCACGATTCGATCGCCATTCGGCAGGAGCATATCGGTGCGTTCGACGCGCAGGTTGTCGTTGACTCGCAGATCAAGCTTTTGAAACGCTCGTCTCATCGAAGGCGTGCGCGGTGTCAACGCCAGCTCATACCCCTTGTCGGTCTTGGCCGCATTGATTTGGAACATGTTTTCGATGTTCTCCAGATTTAACGCGGAATTGATTGCCGCTACTGTCGAATCGAGCGGCGATCCTTTCCCTAGTGGATAACGTTCGGCCGATTTAAAATTCGGGTAATAAATCCAGAGCTGGCGACCGTCGCTAACCGTGACACTGGGCGAATTGCCTTTTACTTCGCGCCGAAATTTGTTGGGCGGCTGGAACCAAACTTTTCCCGAGCTGAGGATCGGCTTCTTCATCAGCCGGATCACTCTTTCTTCCTGAAAGTCAGCCTGCGTGCTACGGTTCTGGCGAATTCCGGCGAGAAGATTGTTGAGATCAGCCTCGGAAAGCGGCGCTGTTTTTCCAATGGATGTCAGCGCTGCAAAGGCAAGCGCCGCAAGTACGAATGCGCGCATGCGACCATTCTAGGCGCCCAAATCCAATTCTCAAAACCGTGGTAATCGTTCACAGCCGCTCGTCACATTCGCCGATATGGCGAGCGCACGCTCTTGCCTGGACAACTCTGCGTAAACGGCGGACAAGATGCGTGCGCTCCTGATATTTGCGTCTCGATTTATGGGTCCTCAGTAATGATGCCAAAGAGACCGTGCTCTTCGTCGGCGATTCCAGCCGTGAAAAAGACTCCGCCCGCCTGAGGGAGAAGATCCCACAAGCCGTCAAATTGCAGTGGCGTACCATCCGCCCGCATGAGCGTCTCGATGAAATTGCCGCTGACCGGATCGTAATTATTGATCAAGCCGTCACCAAAATTGCCGACCCAAAGGTTGGTGCCTTCCACGAGAGCAAGTCCCCAGGGGGCATTGAGATTTCCGTTTGAGACTAGGCGCCTGAGGAAGTTGCCACTGGTATCGAACACATTGACGAAGCCACAGCCGGGGCAATGAACGTCATCCTCTCTTTTGGGATCCTGCTTGGCATAGGTTACAAAAATTTCGCCATTGAAATTGCGGATGCCGAATGGTCCATACCCAGCCGGAAGATTGGGGTCGACGAAGCCGTTGGGAGTCACCTGATGAAAACTTTCATCGAAGGTGTGGACGTGGCCCGTATGAAAATCTGTCGCATACAGGAAATTATGACCATTGGCTTCGCCGAGTGTTGCACCTTTGTAAATGGCGCGGTTCACTCCGCGGTTTGTTCCGTTATCCACGGCGATAATAGCATGCGTCGCATCCAGCGTCGGGTTCCAACCCGAGATGGAACCGTCTTCACTTACAAAAATGAAAAAGGCGGGTGCTGAGTTTCCATTTTTTGTCACTTGGAAAAACGGTGTGCCGTTGAAGACTTGTCCAGTGGGATTGCCCACGTCTCTGTTCCGCGCGGCCGTGGGAATTGTCACGACGAGCGAAGCCGCAGTGCCATCCTGATGGTAGAGGGTGGAAACACCGGTACCATTGTCACTGACCCAAATCGTGCCAGAAGGCGAGACCGACATGCCCCATGGATTGACAAGATTTGGATCGACGTGTTGTGCAACGCCGGCGATATCAGATTGGAAGTTTGTCCACGAATAGGTGTCCGCACGCCCAGACGTGGCCGTCAGAATTGCTGCTGCCAATAGGGGCAGAGCAATTTTTATGTAAGCATTAGTTGTTTTCATAGGTTTGATGATTGTTTTTTCTGCTGGGGAATCGCGGCGATCAGTCCCGGGTAGCGCATCGGAAAAGTAACAGCGTTGTTACTTTTCGGAACGCCATTCCCTGCCTGCTACGGCAATTGCCTCCCAGAGGAAGACCACGCTCGTCGATTAAGGCGGCGCGGTCTCGTTAATTCTGCAATCTGTTGCTTATCTTTCGTTATAGCGCTCAAAAACGACCGTGTCTGGCGTGGTCTGCCGCCTGTGCCAGTTGAGTCATATACGCAAAAAACGCTGGCGATTGGCCAATGAAGAGCCCCATGTTCGTTAGAAACGTGAGAGCACCCATGGCGACGCCTTCCGTCTTCGTTGGTCGAATGATCGAAACAATGGGGAGACTTCGATCCAGGAACGGGCACGGCTCCGGCATGATCAGGGCCTTGTCGAAGAGCTCGTCCTCCACCTCCAGATCCGGAAAAGTCACCGAAACACCGGTTACCGGATCGATGGCAGTCAGGGGAGGCGCATTGCCCGCCACAT
>QHNK01000096.1 GCA_003218415.1 Verrucomicrobiota bacterium
TAAGCGACGCCGCGGCGCTCCAAAATTCTCTGAAGCTGGCCGTCTTCGCCGAATGTTCCGTGAATCGTAATGAACGCAAGATCGACATCGCCGGGTAATTCGAAGTCTTTATTCTGCACATCGATTTCCGCCACTTTCATGCCTAACGAGCGAAGCGCCTTCGATACACCTCGCCCGGTGGCGAGCGAAACGTCGCGTTCGGAGCCAGGGCCTCCCATGAGAACCGCAATTTCTTTTGGCAGATCCTCGCGGCTTTTCATCCCGGTTCCCCCACAATTTCCACTTCAGTCTCCAATTCGATCCCGCGCATTGCCCGCGCCGCGCTTTGGATCTTGTCGATCAACTGAAGCATTTCCGCCGCAGTCGCGCCGCCATCGTTCACGATGAAATTGCCGTGCACTTCCGACACGCGCGCGTTTCCGACTCGCGAATTCTTTAGACCCAATTCATCCACCAGTCGTCCCGCCGGAATGTTGCCGGGGTTCTTGAAAATGCAGCCTGCGCTCTTGGCGATTGGCTGCGTAGTGCGTCGTTTCTTCTGCGATTCGCGCAAGCGACTATCGATCTCTGCGCGCTCGGCGGGCTGCGTACGGAATGTCGCCGAAATCGCAAAATTATTTTCCAGCAACGGAAACCGCCGGTAAAAGACCTCCAGCTCATCTCGATCATTGACGTGCGGATTGCCTTCGGCGTCGAGATAGCGAATCCGGGTCACGCTCTCGAAAGTTTGCGCGCCCATTGCGCCGGCGTTCATCCGCAACGCGCCACCGACGGCGCCCGGAATTCCTTCCATCCACTCGAGCCCGCCGAGATTTGACGCGCGCGCCGCGTAAGCAATTTCCCTCAACTTTACGCCTGCGCCTGCGGTAATTTCGGAGCTGTTGACCTGGATTTTGTCGAAATCGCCGCCGCGCGGATGAACCACCACACCGCGGATTCCACCGTCGCGAACAAGAAGATTTGATCCACGACCCATTGCGAAAAGCGGCAGGTTTTCATCGCGGCAAAACCGAATCAAATCCGCAAAGGCCTTTTCGTTCCGCGGCTCGACCCAAAATTGCGCGGGGCCGCCTACGCGCAGCGTCGTGTGTTTCGAGAGTGGCTCATAAAGGCGGACGTCACCTTCTTCGCCGACGACCGCCTTTAACTTTTCGGCAATCACCAGATCCGCCGCCAAGATCGACAATTGCTCGTGAATATTGCCAGCACCGAGACTCAACACGAAATCGCCGACATCGAGGGCGTTGCCGATATCGCAATGCACGCGCTCGAACCGCGGCTGGTAACTCGCACCGCGATGACCGCGTTTGACCATTTCATCAACAATTGTCTGCCCGCTGATCCCAGGAATCGGCGGTTCGCTTGCGGGGTAAACATCCGTCACCACCACGCGATCAGCCTCATCGAAGGCGGAGCCAAACTCCCTGCACAGCGCTTTGGTGCGGGAATAGCGATGAGGTTGAAACATGGCCAGCACCCGTTTGCGACCCATGGCTCGCGCAGTCTTCAATGTAGCGCGAATTTCGGTGGGGTGATGCGCGTAATCGTCAATAAGCAGAAAACGATCGCTCTCATACTTGATCTCAAACCGGCGCCGCGCGTGCTCGAATTTACGAAGCGAAGCCGCAATTTTTTCGAACGGAATTCCAAGCTCTGAGGCGAGTGCGATTACCCCAAGGGCATTGTGCACGTTGTGTTCTCCGGGAACATTAAGAATCGCCTCACCCAGTTTTCCGCCGCACCTATCAACGCAAAAAACCGAACCAAAATCCCGCAGCTCGACATCAATGCCGCGATAATGGGCCTCCTCAGAAAATCCGTAGGAAACCGCACCTTTACGTTTCGCACACAACCGCGCAGCGTTGGGATCATCAGCGTTATAGAAGACTGTTCCACTCGTTTGATCGATGAGCTGCTCAAAGACCTTCTCGATCGCGGCTAGGTCGGCATAAAAATCGAGATGCTCTTCCTCGATATTTAGAATGAGGGACTGCTCGGGATGAAAGCAGCGCAGGGTGCCGTCGCTTTCGTCCCCCTCAGCAACAAAATATTCGCCGCGCCAATCCCAGTGTGCGTTCGTTCCGAGAAGCGGAATTTCGGCGCCGACATAATGGGACGGATGGAGGCCGCCTTCGCGCAACACGTGTGCAGTCATTGCTGAAGTTGTTGTTTTGCCGTGCATTCCGGCGATAACAATCCCGCGCTTTGCGCGCATGATTGCAGCCAGGGCTTCCGCGCGACGCACGACCGGTTTACCGGAATCGCGGCTGGCCACAAGAATTGGATTGTCGCTTTTGATTGCGGAAGAAAAGACCACAAGATCGGCGGCATCCGCGTGCTCCGGCCGATGCTGGTCATGAAACCGCAGGCCCAGCCGCTGCAATCGCTCCGTCTCCGTAGTGGTGACCTTGTCTGAGCCGCTCACTGCGTGCCCGAGCTCAATCAAAAGCCCAGCGAGGCCGCTCATGCCGCTTCCGGCTACACCAACAAGGTGGATCCGGTGGTGCTCGCGCGTGAGGAATCGCGGCAAGTCAAGCGGTGGTACGCGACTCGGAAATTCTTCGCGAGCAGAGTCGGCGAGCGCGTCGCATTCTTCAGAGGCGGGCTTCATGAGTCGTATATTTCTCCATCGTGGTAGCTACTAGGCCGGCCGCGTCTTTCGGTGCCAGACGCGAACAATTCGCAGCCATTTGCTGAATCAGCTGCGGGTCCTGGATCAGTTCGCGGATTTTGCGTGCGAGCAATTCCCCGGTTACCTCTGACTCCTTGAGAAGAATCGCCGCCCCAACGCGAGCGTAAATTTCTGCGTTACGCGTCTGATGATCATCGGTGGCATAAGGGAATGGAATCAGGATGCCGGGCAACGAAAAAGCGGCGAACTCAGCCAGGCTGGCCGCGCCAGCTCGCGCGACAAACAGATCGGCAGCGCTGTAAATTTCTTCCATCCGATGGTAAAAAGCAGCGATGTAAGCAGGGACATTTTCGCGGCGATAGTTATCTGCAACTAGGCGTTCATCCCGCGTGCCGGAGAGGTGGATCACCTGGAGCGGCACACCTTGCAAGAATGGGACGGATTTGATCAGCGCCTGATTAATTCCGCTCGCACCCTGGCTGCCTCCCATAACAAGCAACGTGGGAAGATCCTCGTGTAGCCCGAGTTTTTGGCGCGCAACCTTCCGATCCAAACGTACCAGTTCGGTCCGGACCGGCGTACCCGTGACTTCAGTGTGTGTTTTTGGAAAAAAGGGCGCGCATTCCTTGAAGCCGAGCATGACCGCATTCACTACCCGCGCCGTCATCCGGTTCGCCTTTCCGGGGACGGCGTTTGATTCGTGAATAAAGGTGGCAATGCCGCGTATCCTCCCGGCCAGCACCGGCGCGGTGGAAGTGAACCCGCCCATGCCGAGAACCACCTGAGGTTTGAACTTACGATAAAGAGACCGGCAAAGTGACAAGCTTTCACAAAACCGGCGAATGAACCCAAAGAACGCCGGGGAAAACGCGGAGGGTAGCCCGACCGTGGGTAACTTCTCGACTTGGAAAGTTGTGCGACCAGAAAGCGCCAGAGCGTCAATATCTTTCTCGGAAATTAACAGCATCACTTCGTGCCCGCGATCGCGCAGCACTTCCGCCACGGCGATGCCGGGGAAAAGATGGCCGCCCGTTCCTCCGCATGCGATCACTGCATTCATGAAAGTCGGTTTTCGGTTTTTGGTTGCCGCACAGGATTCATAGGATTCATCAGTCGCATCTAGATCCGCAGTGTCATCCTCGCATGCATGGTGGCACGTCTCTTGTGCGGCGGTTCTAGAATGCCCTGCCGATAAATGTTCAGCAACAAACCGATGCCGAACATGCACGCCACCAAATTCGAACCTCCATAGCTGATAAAAGGCAGCGGCAAGCCCTTATTCGGCAGCAGCGACGTGGTCACGCCGATGTTGACCGCAGCCTGTAGGGCGAGGAGCGAAACAATGCCGCAGCCGAGCAGCAGGCCGAAACGATCCTTGGCGTGCAGCGCAATCATGATGCCGCAAACAATTATCACCACGAATAAAAAAACCACGAGGAGACTGAACCGCAGCCCCAGCTCTTCACCGATAATTGGAAAAATAAAATCTGTGTGCGCGTAAGGTAGATAAAGCATCTTCTGGCGCCCGTTGCCCAGGCCAAGCCCTTCCATTCCACCGCTGCCCCAGGCGATCAACGCCTGCATCTGCTGCAAGCCAGCGTCTTCTTTGAAATTTTCCGGGTGAAGAAACGCAGAGAGCCGCCCCATCCGCTCGGAGATTTGCGTAGCGACGATCAGAAGCGCGCCGAGGCCGGCAAACGACACAGCACCGAGCCATAGAGGATTAGCGCCGGCAATGAACATTACGACGAACGCCGTCGTTCCGATCAAAGCCGTTGTTCCCAGATCGACTTCGCCCAGCACAAGCGAGGCCGGCAGGGCGATAATCGCAAGTGGAAGAATCAATCCAAAGAGCACATTGCCACTTGGTTTTTCATAGCGCGCAAACCACGCAGCGAGAAAAAAGATTGCGGCCAGCTTTCCCAGTTCCGATGGCTGAAAAGTAAGCGGTCCCCAACCGATCCAGCGGCGCGATCCGTTGAGGCGCATTCCGATATGCGGAACATAGCAAAGCGCCAGAGCCGCCAGTGCCAACCCGAACCAAAGCCACCATGTCCGCCGCCAGAAGTGATAGTCGATCAGCGCGGCAAAGATGCAGAGGAAAAGTCCAATCCCAACCCACATCGCCTGCCGTTTAATGAAGAAATAAACGTCCCCGTGACTGTCGCGCGCAAACGCGCTCGTACTGAAAAGCATGACGATCCCAATGACGAGTAGTCCCAGCACTGCGAGGAAAAGGATGTAAGCGCTCTTACGATGCATAATTAGATTCCGGCATCGATTTTCATTTCTTGGCTTTTTTTGGGTTTGTTGTCTTGGGGATTAAAAGCTTTTGGCCAATCTGCAATTTATGCGGATCTTCGATGTGGTTGAGAGCAATCAGATCGTCGTAAGAAATTTTCAGTTTCTTTGCGATTGTGACGGGGTTATCGCCCTTTTTTACAATGTAAGTTTTTCCAGAAGACGCAGGCGTGTTCGCGTGTTCGTCCTTCGGAGTCGAATGTGAAAGTTTCGCATCGTTGCGCGACGCAACTTCCTTTTGCGAAACTGAAGGCCGCCGCTTGGCCACATCCGCGCCAACTGGCGTCCCCGCCGTGTCAGCCACCTTATTTTCTGTGTTCGTTGGGACTGCCGGGACAAATGAACTCTCTCGGGTCTTGATCGCGTTGAACGCGATGATTCCCGACACAGCAACCACGTGCAATAGCAACACGATCAGCAGCGCCCGCGACAGCTTCATGTTTGGCTCCGGGATGTCCCCGAAATCCATTCCTGCAGACGCAGCCGAGGCGCGGCGCGCGGTCGCCGCCAGGAGTTTTTTATATTTGAAGAGTTGCAGGATTTTCATCGGTCTGTTTGGGGCAGGGCCTGCACGAGCGCACGAAATTGATCACCCCGATCGGCGTAGCTTTTGAACATGTCGAACGAGGAGGTTCCGGGAGAAAAGAGAACCACTTCCCCTGGTCGTGCGCTGGCATGTGCCCGCTCGACTGCGTCCGCGAGCGAATTTGCAATTTCGCATTCGACCGCGCCGCTCCAGGAACGCCTGATGCTCTCGCCCATTTCGCCGATCAAAATCGTCGATCTGACCTTCTCTTTCACCAGGGATCGAAGCGGATCAAAGTTAAAACCTTTGTCCTTGCCGCCAGCAATAAGGACGACCGGCTTGTTTTGCGCACGCAGCGCTTTGTCCACTGCGTCGAGGTTGGTCGCCTTGGAATCATTCACATATCCAACGCCGCTGACTTCGCGCACAAATTCACAACGATGCGGACGCGGTTCATAGGCACGCAGCGGCGGCACCATCTCCCGAAACGACAATCCGCGCGCCATGCCGGCCGCAAGTGTCGCCATTAGATTCTCGATGTTATGCAGGCCGCGCAGTTTGGTGTCCGCCAGCCGCAGGACCGCTTCGTTGTGATAAAGGATCGCGCCTTCCGAGACACGGAAGTCCGCTTGATCGACATAAGCACTAAACGTGATCTTGCGCAGGCGAATCGCGGGAAATTTTTCGATGGCGTTTACCACTGCCACGTCAGTGTCGGTTTGATTTTCGAAAATGCGCAGCTTGGCCGCGCGATAATCAGCCACGGAGCGATAACGGTCGAGATGGTCGGGAGCGAAGTTGAGCCAGAGGCTGATCGATGGGCGAAAGGTGCGGATCGCTTCCAGTTGAAACGAGCTCACTTCAACCGTGAGCACATCGAATGGCTGCCTTTCCCGCGCCACTTCCGAAAGCGGTTTGCCAATATTTCCGCAAGCAATCGTTCGCTGACCGCAGGCATTCAACATTTGAGCCAGCAATTCGGTCGTGGTCGTTTTGCCGTTGGTGCCCGTAACAGCGATGACCGGAATTTCGCAGGACCGCCAGCCCAACTCGATTTCGCTGATGGTTTCAATCCCGCGCGAGAAAAAATTGCGCGCCAATCGGGAAGCCGGATCGATGCCCGGACTTAAAATGGCAATGTGATATGCGGCTGAATCTTCATCAGCCGCAGCGCTGCAAATCACACGGACACCGTGTGCCCGCAGATTGTCTATGGTTGATTTGAGTAAGCTTCTCTCCTCGGCCCTATCGAGCACCGTGACCTGTGCGCCCTCCGACCTGAGCAGAAGCGCCGCAGCGCTGCCGCTCAAGCCTGCACCAAGAACGGCGATATTCTGATTTTTGTAGAGCGCGTTTTTCATCTCAGTTTCAGTGTCGCCAGGCCAAGCAAGGCGAAGATGATTGACAGGATCCAGAACCGAACGATCACGGTGCTTTCCTTCCAGCCCGTTAGTTCGAAATGATGATGAAGCGGAGACATGACGAAAAATCGCTTGCCCGTCAGTTTGAAACTCAACACCTGCAAAATCACTGAGACGGCTTCGATCACGAAAACACCGCCGACCACCACCAAAAGCAGCTCCTGCTTACAGCAGATCGCGACGACGCCCATCATGCCGCCGATGGCCAGCGATCCGGTGTCGCCCATGAAGACTTTAGCTGGATAGCAGTTGAACCAGAGAAACCCGAGACCCGCGCCGATGAGTGCCGAGCAAACAACCGTCAGTTCGCCAGCAAACGGATAAAACGGGACCTGCAAATATTCGGCGATCCGGAAATTGCCAGCCGCGTAAGAAAGCAACGCATATGCAAATGCCGCGGTAATAGTACAACCGATCGCCAAGCCATCCAGCCCGTCGGTGAGGTTCACAGCGTTTGAGGAACCGACAATGACGAGAGCAAAAAAAACAAAGGTAAACCAGCCCATATTGGTGATGACTGGCGCCTTGACGAAGGGCACGTACAAAGAGCGCGCCTGCACTTCCAGCAATGGGCTCGTGAGAAAAACAGCTGTGACGATTGCAGCAAGGGCGATCTGAAAAACGAGTTTGATCCGACCGCTGATCCCGTCAGATTTCTTCTTCGTCACCTTTAGGTAATCATCGGCGAAGCCAAGCGCGCCTAGATAGACCATGCTGAACAGAGCCAACCAGACGAAGCGGTTGTCCAGACGAGCCCAGATAACACTCGACACAAAAACAGCTCCGATAACCAGCACCCCGCCCATGGTGGGCGTGCCTTGCTTGCCGCCGTGCAGCTCGGCAAGGCGGTGAACCTCTGCCGCTCCGCGAATCGGTTGTCCCAACTTCAGGGCAGTCAGTTTTCGAATGATAAAATTTCCAAAAATCAACGTGCCCAGAAAAGCCGTGACGGACGCAGCAATGGCTCGAAAAGTGACATAAAGGAAAACATTAAACCCGATGAAATGATCGCTCAGGCGATGGAGGTAGTACATCATGGCGAGTTGGCGAATGATGAATGATGCAGCTCGAATTGGTTGATGACTTCCTCCGTTCGCGCGGCGCGACTTCCCTTGATCAGGATAAGATCGCCAGGCGCCGCGATCTCATTCAAGAGTCCTGCGGCTTCCGATGTTGAGTTTACAACGGTCGTTTTTCGCAAGCCTGCATGTCTTGCGCCGTCAGCAATCGCAGCCGCGACGTCTCCGATCGCGATCAAATGATCGATCTTTAGCGCGGCCGCGGTTTCGCCTACCTCGCGATGTCCACGCTCGGACTCATCGCCCAATTCGTGCATTTCGCCCAGGATGGCGATGCGCTGTCCATCGGCGTCCAGTTCCACCAATGTATGCAACGCTGCCTTCATCGAATCGGGATTTGCATTGTAACTGTCGTCTAGAAATTGCACGCCACCGATATCCCTGATTTGCAAACGCGCCTTTGTGAGCGGCGCGGCGAGCAGGCCGGCGGCGCAATCCTCCAGCGACACACCAAAGACGCGACCTGCTGCAACCGCTAGCAACGCGTTTTGCACCATGTGCAGTCCGGGCACGGGCAACTGGGCGCGGCAGCGATGCGCCGCCTCGAGAATCGTGAAATCTGTTCCGGTTCCGCTCTGGCTAATTTCAGCGGCTTGAATAGTGCCCGTTGTGGTACCGGCTAAAATTACTTTCCCGCGCGTCCGGGTTGCTATGTCCTTGGTAAATGGATCATCCGCATTCAAAATGACTGTTCCTTCGGGACCCACAGCGTCTGCAAGCGCTCCTTTCTCCTCCGCAATTCTTTTGCGCGATCCCATGAACTCGATGTGCGCCAAACCAATGTTTGTAATAACGGCCACATCGGGGGCTGCCACTTTCGCCAACGTCGCAATTTCACCCGGGTGGTTCATGCCGATCTCCCAGACAGCGACTTCATCGCCCGAAGTGGCCTCCAAAATTGTTCGGGGCACGCCGACGTGATTATTGAAATTTCCTTCTGTTTTCGTGACTCGAAAACGGCGAGCCAGCACTGCTGCAGCAAAGTCTTTCGTGCTCGTCTTGCCGTTGCTTCCAGTGATTGCGACCACCTTTAGCGTGAGTGATTTCCGGTAGTTGGCAGCGAGTTCCTGGTACGCCTGTAACGTGTCTTTCGCTCGGATAAGCGCGAAATTTTTCGGGACGCTCCCCTTCCAGTTGGAATCGACAATCGCCCCGGCCGCGTCGGTTTTAGCGGCGGATTCGACGAAATCGTGTCCATCGAAATTTTCGCCGCGTAACGCGACGAATAATTCGCCCGGCTTAACAGTGCGCGAATCGCTACTGACCTTGGCGATCACTACAGTTCCATCTCCGGATGCGAGCGAACATCCGGCAAACTGCGCGATTCGAGAAAGTGGAAGTGGATTCATGCTAACAGATAAAGTCAAAACTCCACTGGATGATCCTCAATCGCCCGACGCGCGACCTGAATATCGTCAAACGGGATCGTGTAATCGCCGAACTCCTGATAATTTTCGTGTCCCTTGCCCGCAATCAATACAATGTCGCGCGGTCGGGCAAGCGCAACGGCGCGATCAATGGCCTGTGTACGATCGACAATTTTTTCATATCGATTCGAGCGAAATCCTTTTTCGACCTCCAAGATGATGGCGCCCGGGTCTTCCTTGCGCGGATTATCGGACGTGATGATGGAGTAGTCAGCAAGGCGATCTGCCATCTCAGCCATCAACGGGCGTTTTTGCCGGTCGCGATCGCCCCCGCAGCCAAAGACGGCAATCAATCGCTCCGGCTCCAGCTCCCGCAGCGTTTTAAGAACATTCCCGAGCGCGTCCGGCGTGTGCGCGTAATCGACGAACACTTGAAATTGTCGCCTGGCCGGAACCATTTCCAGACGTCCCGGCACTTGCGGCGACTTAGCGAGACTAAACACCGCGTTTCGCAGGTTGATTCCGAGAGCGTTGGCCGCAGCCAGCGCGGCCACGGAGTTTGTCACGTTAAAGCGGCCAATTAGTGGGAGACGCACCAGGTAGCTCTTGCCATGCGCGTCCAGCTGATAAGACGTGCCGCCGAACTCAGCACGGTAATTTGAAGCGCGGAAGTCTGCGCGCGTCCCCATGCCATAAGTAACAACCGCCACGCGCTTGTTGATTTTGTCGAGCAGTCGCTGGCCGTACCGGTCGTCAATATTTACAATTGCAACAGGCTTGCGCTTTCTTTTCTGGTTCACGAGTCCTGTGAAGAGCTTCACTTTGGCGTCGAAGTAGTTTTCCATTGTCCCGTGAAAATCGAGATGGTCCTGGGTGAGATTTGTAAACACAGCGACGTTCCATTCGAGGCCGCGCGTGCGATCCTGCGCGAGCGCGTGCGAAGAAACTTCCATCGCCGCGGCCTTGCAGCCCGCGTTGGCGATCTGCGCAAGCAACTCTTGTAAATCGAGCGATTCCGGCGTCGTGCGGATGGCCGGCAGGATTCGCTCACCAATCTCGTAGCGCACGGTTCCGACTAATCCGCAACGCAAGCCGGCTCGTTCACAGATATGTTTGATGAGAAACGTTGTCGTAGTTTTGCCATTCGTGCCCGTGACCGCCGCCAGTCTTAATTTCCGCGCCGGGTGCCCGTAAAAAGCTGCCGCAAGGTCTGCAAGCGCGGTGCGCGTGTTGTCAACAACGAGACAGGTGACGCGCGGATCGTTGTTCTCGCGTTCAGCAACGATCACCGACGCGCCTTTGTCGATGGCTTGACCAATGAATTGATGGCCATCGGTTTTCTCGCCCCGCAATGCCGCGAACAAGCTGTTTCTTTGCACTCGCCGCGAGTCATACGCGATGTTTTCCACTGGGCGATCAAGTGACCCAATGACCTGGCGAACTGGAGTTGCGGCGAGGAGAGTCTTGAGCTGCATGAGGTTTCAACATGCCGCGGCGAGGCATTCAATGGCGTGCGGCATTGGTTAAGGCGATTCGTTCCGCCGAGGCAGTTTTGCGGGCTCGCTCTGCCGGCGGCGGTTTTTCGACTCGCTCCACGGGAACCGCTTTGCGAATCTCCTCATGCGGCTCAAGATCGAGATAGCGGGCGGCCTTCTCCGCAAGATGGGAAAAGATCGGCCCCGCGACAAGCCCGCCGTAATTCAACTCCGGTTTGCTCGTGTGCGCATCATCGAGCACCACGAGACCGACAAACTCGGGATGCTCAGCCGGAAGATAGCCAGCGAAAGAAACGACGTACTTTCCCTCTTCATATCCGCCTCGAGGATCAACTTTCTGCGCGGTTCCGGTTTTTCCAGCAATGGTAAAGCCTGGCACGGTCGCGGCGGCGGCGGTCCCGCTGTCGCTCACGACGCCTCGTAGCGCATCACCAATTTCTCTGGCGGTTTCAGGAGAAATAACCTGACGCAGCACCACTGGAGAAAGCGAACTGATGCTTTTGCCGTCCGACGTTGTGATCGATTTCACAATGCGCGGCATGATCAACTTGCCGCCGTTGGCAATCGTCGCCATTGCCACCGTCATTTGCAGTGGCGTCACCCCGATTTCGTGCCCCATCGGAATACGGGTGATCGAGATTTTGCTCCAAGATTTCGGAGACCGGATGAGCCCGTTGATCTCGCCGGGCAGCTCAATTCCCGTGCGCTCGCCGAATCCGAAGCGTCGAATGTATTCGTAAAACTTTTGCTCGCCTACACTGAGGCCAAGTTTGGCCGCTCCGATATTGCTCGATTTGATGAGAATCTCGCGCACGCTGAGATACGAAAACGAGCGATGATCGTGCAGGGCGGTGCCGCCGAAGTTCCAGAGACCGTTCTCACAAAAAATCGACGAATCAGGCCGCACCTTGCGTTCATTGAGAGCTGCGGCGGCTGCGACAATCTTGAAGGTGGAGCCCGGCTCCATCATGTCGATAATGGCCCGGTTTTTCATCTGATCAGGCCGGGCCTCCGAGCGGAGGTTCAAATCAAAATGCGGCCGATTGGCCATCGCCAGGATTTCACCGGTCTGCGGCCGCATCAGAATAATGGTGGCTTTTTGCGGGAAATATTGCGCCATCGCGGCGTCGATTTCATTCTCCACGATGTTCTGCAGACCAAGATCGACGGTCAGATGGATCTGGTAGCCGTCGCGTGGAGCGCGCTCCTGTCCGCGGTAAGGCACGATCTCCTGGCCGGCTCGGTTGTGCTCGATGAAACGATAGCCGTCCTGCCCGTGGAGATATTCCTCCATCGAGGCTTCCACGCCTTGAATCCCGTGATGATCAAAGTCGGTAAATCCGATGACATGACAAAGCATGGAGCCGTTTGGGTAGATGCGCGTGGCGTCGTGCTCGAAATAAATTCCGCGCAAATTGCCCGCCCGAAGTTTCTCACGCAGCGCGTTTGCAGTGGCGGCGGGCACTTCCCGCTTGATCACGATGTAACGGCGTTCGTTGTCTAATTTTTCCGCGAGCTCCTTGGACGGAATGCCAAGTTCGTGGCTTACGAGAGCAACGATTGCTTGCCGATTGTTAAGATGCGTAGCATCGGCGACCACGGTTTCGACAGGAATGTTGTGCGCGAGGACCTCGCTGTTCGCGTCGAGAATCGTGCCGCGCTCTGCATGAATGATTTGCTTGTAAACGTGTTTTTCAGCAGCAAGCCCGGCGTATTCGTCGTGCTTTATTGCCTGCAGATAAATCAAGCGAAATGAAAAGATGCTGAAGAGCCCGATAAAACCAGTGCATACTAAGACACAACGGCTTCGGCTATTTGGATTCATCTTGTGGCAGAGGAGTTGGCTGCGGGTTGGATCGCATCTTCGTCTGCTGACCGGGGAGGAATAGTCAGCCGCACGATGTTTGCCTCCGAAATGGGGACCATTTTCAGGTAGCCTTCTTTCAATCGGCGTTGCAACGCCGAGCGCGAGGTCAAAGCCGCGATTTGCGCGCTGGCTATATCATTTTGAGTGCGCAGACTAACAAGCTCGTTCTCGACTGCCTTTCTGCGCTCGCCCAGATGGTAGAGTTGCAGCGTCAAATAAACGTAGCTCAATCCGGCCAGCGCCAGAAAGGCAGTCATCAAAATCCAGCGCGCAAGCGAGGCCGCGTTTACCGCATTACAGTTTCTTCGACGTGAGCGCTTCATTTAAATCTTCTCGGCCACGCGCAACTTCGCGCTCCGCGAGCGGGGATTTGCGCGCTGTTCTTCATCACTCGGCTCCACCGGTTTCGGCGTAACCAATTCAAGATCGTAATCGGGGTTGCGCTGCGGCTCGGGCCACTCCGGCTTGTCCAACCATTCCCGGCTGTGATCGCGAAAAAAGTTCTTCACGATCCGATCCTCCAGTGAGTGAAAAGTGATCACGGCAATGCGCCCGCGAGGTGCAAGTCGCGCAGTTAAGACACGCAAGCCTTCTTCAAGCGCGCCAAGCTCATCATTCACTTCCATCCGCAGCGCTTGAAAAACCTGCGTGGCTGGATGATGACGACCGTGTCGGCCGACCAACTTTTCGATGGCGCGTGCCAGCGGCAGAGTTTCGCGAAACGGCGAAGTCCTGCGCATCTTCACGATCAAGCTCGCGATCCTGCGCGCGGCCGGTTCCTCACCGAGTTCACGAAACAGGCGAGTCAATTCCTCTTCGCCGTACTCATTTACAATCTTACCAGCAGTCAGCTTGGTTCGCGGGTCCATGCGCATGTCGAGCGGACCATTTCGAACGAAGCTGAAACCGCGATGCGCATTCTCGAGTTGGCGGGAAGAAACACCAAGATCAAGGAGTGCGCCGCCGATGGTACCGAGGCCACGCTCGTCGAGAACGCTGGCTGCATGCCGGAAATTCGCCTGCCGCACGATGAGGCGCCGGCCGAAATGTGCCAGTCGCTCGCTCACATGCTGGACTGCATCAGGATCCTGATCCAGGGCCAGAACGTCGGCCCCACTTTGCAAAAGCGCTTCGGTATGGCCGCCACCGCCACATGTTCCATCTACGATGAGGAAACCGGGTTTCGGCTTTAGCAACCCCAACACTTCTCTCTGCAACACTGGACGGTGGTACACGAAATCCTCGATCGCATGCGGTTCCTCGTCGTCGGCCCGCGGATCAATGGCGAGCCACAAAAGCCGCTCAAGACAGAGTGTGTTCATAGCGTTTTGACGAAACATCTGCTTACAATCCAATTACACCTGCCACGTGCTGGTAAGTCGGCGTTTCCTCCTCGTGCGCTCGTTTCCAGCGTTGCAAATTCCAAATCTCAAAGCGGCCTTGCCCGCCAACGAGAGCAACTTCACCTTTCAATCCGAGCTTTCGGCAAAGGTCTTCCGGCAAGACAAGGCGCCCTTGTCGGTCCGCGCCCGCGTGCTGAGCCCGCGAATGCAGTTGGCGCAAAAAAACGCGGCGATCACGCGCGGAAACGTTCTGGTTTGTTTCCGCGGCCGAACTCATTTTCGCAAACTCCTTGGGCGACATAACGAGGAGAAATTGATGCGTCGCCTCCGGCAAAAGAATGAATTCCTCAGGACGGTCGCGTCGCCAACGAGAGGGAATCGTGATTCGATTCTTGTCATCGATGGAATGCCGGAACTCTCCGGCATAGAAGCGTTCGGATGGGGAATCGGCGTCCATTGATCGAGTGGCATAATCGTCCATTTTGCTCCACTCGACCCCACTTTTAACCATCTCCCCAGCCTGTGGTCAACAAAAATTTTTCAGCATATTGCGCCCGTCCGCCTTCACCGTAAGCTCCTCGGGTCATGAAATTTTTACCGCTCGGGCTGGCGGTTCCTTGCGCCCTCCTCGTCTGCGGCAGCGCGATCGGATTTGGCGAGTCACCGGAGCAAGCTCAGAGTGACGCGGTGCGGGTAACCGTATCGATGCACCCGGACGGCTCACGCACCGTTTACAACTTCGATAACGCGCAGCATAAGGCGGTGGCGACGACCACCGATGTGGACGGCAAACTTCGCCAGACAATTCGTTACGAACTGGATGACGCAGGGCGTTTCTCGAGCGCGGAAATTTCGGGACCTGACGGCCGCCTTCGGCTCAAGAGTCGCTACAAGTACGACGATACAGGCCGCATCCTTGAGGAAACTCAAAGCGCCGCGGACGGCACTCTTCAGCACAAGATCGTTTACAACTACGACTCATCCGGAAAGCAAACCGGCTACTCCGTCTTCGACGCTTCGGGCAAATTAGTTAGCGGCAAGGGCGCTGCTGTCGTTCGCGCGTCTCCCTCGCCAAAACCGCGCGAGAAAAACAGGCGATGAGAAGTCCCGCTCCGAGTAGCCTCCCGCAGAGTGTGCATAAGGTTGTTGCCTTGCCACAGTCGAGAAAGAGCGCTACAAAACCGGCGTGATCGATTACATCCAAAAAGGCGGACTGTTGATGTGGCCAATCCTGGGCTGCAGCATCATCTCGATCGCTGTTTTTGCCGAGCGCCTCTTTTACTTGCACCGCGCCAGCATTCATGTCGGCGAATTCTTGAAGGGACTGTCGAACCTGATTCGGCGTCGCAATTTCGCTGAGGCGCTGCATGAATCAGCCGGGACGCCGGGGCCGGTGGCGCGAGTGATTCATGCCGCGATTATCAGACACGATGCGCCCCGGGCGGAATTGCGCGATATCGTGCAGGACGCCGCCCAGCTGGAAGTACCCAAACTGGAGCGGTTTCTTGCCGTGCTTGCTACGATCGCGTTCCTGACGCCGTTGCTCGGATTGCTTGGGACCGTCGCGGGAATGATCGATGCCTTCGGGACCATCGCTTCAAGCGGTGGTTATGCGACAGTGACTGAGCTTTCCGGCGGCGTGTATAAGAGTTTGCTGACCACCGCCGCCGGCCTGGTCGTAGCGACACCCACTTTCGTTGCTTATAGCTATCTCTCTTCGCGCGTGAACACGATGCTTCATGATATGGAACGCGCAGGGATTGAAATCGTCCACATGTTAACTGAAAGCCGTCCGATCAGCGGCATCATCAGCTTTCAACAACCCGAAGAGGCGGCCCGGGAGGTTGAAGCCCGCCAGGATCTGTAGAATTTACCCTGTGCACGGCACTGTCATGTTGAGCGAAGCGAAACATCTCTAATTAATTTCTGTGGGGATCGATCTAAAAAATGGTCAGAGATTCTTCGCTTCGCTCAGAATGACATTAGGAGGTGGGCTCGCTTCATGAAGCTTCACCGCACGATAAACTTCAATTTCGCGTGGATTGTCCTTGTGGCGCTGGTGGATGTCGCCTTTCTGCTTGTTTTCTTCCTGTTGCTCAGTTCGAATTTCATCCTGCAACAAGGCATCTCAGTTTCGATGCCGTTCTCGCGCTTTACGCTTGGTCCGCAGACCAGCGGGCAAATCATCAGCATCACTGGCGGCGCAGTTCCGGCCATTTATTTCCAGGACCAGAGAGTGACAATGGAGGAACTCGGGCCATTACTGGATGCAGCCAAACGCAGGGACGAATCAATTATCATCAAGGCGGACCGTTCTACGTCTTACGAAACGGTTGCCGAAGTGGCAAACGCTGCGCTTGAACACGGCATCACTTCCGTCGCATTGGCTGCGACTCCGCCGCGATGAACAGCGTTATCGCGCAGAGCGCAGCCGAACCGCTTATCTTCAGTTGGGATTCGCCTCGTGGCGAAAAACTCGCGATTACAGTCTTTCTGGCGATCTCTTTGGTCGCGCACGCCGTCTGTTTTTACATTTTTCAAATTGTTTATCCGCCAACGGTCGCTCTTCTGCCGCCGCCAGCCCGCGTCACGTTGATCACGCCCGCCTCCGAAGAAGGTCGCACGCTTCTTCGGTGGATCGATGCGGAAGATCCTGCACTCGCCTTCACAACTCGTCGTCCGCAGGAAACAAGGCTGCGTGCGCTGCCAAAAGCTGAGCATGTGCCGTCCTATTCCGCGATTGAGCCGACTTTGAAGAATATTCCGCCGCTGGAGCGCCATCTGCGAATCCCGAGTTGCCAGCCACCGGGCGCGGTACACTTTGCCCGCTTGGAGAAATCCGCTATTGTTTTCCTGTTAATTCATCAGGTGACTCCGCGCTGGATGAGCAAGCCCGCTTATATGTTGCGCATTGCCGTTTTTCTCAAAACACCGCAAACGCTGGCAAAGCCGACTCGTTTCTGGCTTGGGGCACTGCAACAATCGTATGGGGCAATGACATCGCGCGCCCACAGCCGGCACGAGCAGCCAGCGTTACCCAGTGATTCGCGTTAGTCTTGCCACTCTGGTCACGATTTATCTGCTGCTTTTTCTTGCGGCGGTTTTCCTCTTCTGGATAGTTGGAGAATGGAATCGGAGGCGGCGGGAGCGACGGGCTCTCGAGCACCGGTTGCGCTGCGTGATTTGCGCGTTCGAATTTGAGGATCGAACCGACGCGCTGCTTCCCCGGTGCCCGCACTGCGGAAGTTTAAACGAACGATCCAAGATGGAGCAGATTTAACATGGGAATGTGGATAGGCCGAAATCGCAAGGCGCGTGTGACCTACGGGTTCGATGAAATCGCGTTGGTACCCGGGCGCGTGACGATCAACCCCAATGAAGTCGATATCAGGTTCCGTTTACCGCGCAAGGAGGCAGAGCCGCTCGAATTGAAAATTCCAATCCTCGCCAGCGCCATGGATGGAGTCGTCGACGTGCTTTTCGCCATTGCCATGAACAAGTTGGGTGGGCTGGCCGTTCTGAATCTCGAAGGAGTACAAACGCGCTATAAAAACCCGCAGGAAGTGCTGCAAAAGATTGTGGATGCAAATAAATCCGACATCACCGCGCTGCTGCAACGGATCTACCAGGAACCGATTCAGGAGGATCTAATCGCGGCGCGTGTGCGCCAGATCAAAGATGGCGGGGTATTGGCTGCGGTCAGTTCCATTCCTCAGCGTGCCGCGGAATTTGGCAGGATCGCGCAAGATGCGGGCGCGGATGTTTTCGTGGTGCAAAGCACGGTTTCCACCGTGCGGCATATTTCTTCTGAGTACAAGTCGCTTGATTTGGAAAAGTTTTGCCGGGACATGCGCATTCCAGTCATCGTTGGAAACACGGTCGGTTACGACGTGACTCTCGAGATCATGGAGTGCGGGCCGGCTGCGGTTTTGGTTGGTGTTGGACCGGGGGCGGCCTGCACTTCACGCGGCGTGCTTGGGCTCGGTGTTCCGCAGGTCACCGCAACGGTCGATTGCGCAGCGGCGCGTGACGCTTACTTCAAGAAAACATCACGCTACGTGCCGATCATCACCGATGGCGGGATGAGCAGAGGCGGCGACGTGTGCAAGGCGTTGGCGTGCGGCGCGGACGCCGTGATGGTGGGCAGCGCGTTCGCCAAAGCGCATGAAGCGCCTGGGCGCGGCTATCATTGGGGCATGGCTACTCCACACGCAAATCTTCCGCGAGGCACCCGCATCAGGGTGGGTGCTACCGGGTCGCTAAAACAAATCCTGTTTGGTCCTGCAGAAGTTGACGATGGCAGCCAAAATCTGGTCGGCGCGATCACTACTTGCATGGGCAACGTCGGCGCGCGCAGTGTTGCCGAATTTCAGCAAACCGAGATTATCATCGCGCCATCGATCAAGACCGAAGGAAAACTCTTCCAAGCCGTTCAAAGCGTCGGAATGGGAACCAGTTGACGCTTTGACGCTTTAACGCTATACCGCCATGCCCGATCGCAGAGTTGTTCTCACTGGTCTCGGCGCAATCACGCCGCTTGGCAACGACGTCGAGACGTTTTGGGCCAATCTTAAAAACGGAGTCAGCGGCATTCGTGCAATCGATGCTTTCGATGCCACCGGTTACGATTGCAAAATCGGGGGACAAGTCCGCGGTTTCGATCCTAAACGATTCTTCAAAAATCCGAAGGACCTCCGCCGTACCGATCGATTTACACAACTTTCGATGGCCGCAGCCAAAATGGCGCTGGAGGACAGTGGGATTGATATCGAAAACCTCGAACGGCGAGACCGTTTCGGTGTGATCGTTAGCACCGGAATCGGCGGACTCAAAACTCTCCAGGATCAATTGACGATCCTGCTAACGAAAGGACCCTCGCGAAATTCACCATTCACGATCCCGATGCTGATCAGCAACATGGCCAGCGGGGTCATCTCGATGGAGTTCGACCTGCACGGTCCCAATTTGTGTATCGTCACCGCCTGCGCGACATCGAACAACGCCATCGGCGAATCCTGGCGGATCATCAAATTTGGCGATGCCGACGTCTTCCTCGCCGGCGGCTCCGAGGCGTCCATCGTAGAAATTGGTCTTGCGGGATTTTCAGCCATGAAAGCGCTCAGCACCCGCAACGACGAACCCGAACGCGCCTCCCGGCCGTTCGATCGTGACCGCGACGGTTTTGTGATGAGCGAAGGCGCGGGAGTCGTGGTGGTGGAGGAGTTGGAACACGCCAAAGCGCGTGGCGCGAAGATTTACTGTGAACTCACAGGATACGGTCTGTCTGCCGACGCCTATCACATGACTGCGCCGCCGCCGGACGGCGAAGGCGCCGTGCGCGCCATGCAAATGGCGCTCGAGCATGCCCGCATATCACCTGATCAGGTTGATTACATCAATGCGCATGCCACCTCCACTGATATCGGCGACATTTGCGAGACCCGCGCGATCAAACAAGTGTTCGGGGACCACGCTTACAAGGTTACCATCAGTTCCACGAAATCGATGACCGGCCATTTGTTAGGCGGCGCAGGTGGCGTCGAGATGGCGGCGTGCGCGCTCGCCATTCGCGATTCCGTCATTCCGCCCACGATCAATCTGGAAAATCCGGGGGAAGAATGCGATCTCGATTACACACCAAACGTCGCTCGCGAAAAGAAAGTGCGCGTCGCTCTAAACAACTCTTTCGGTTTCGGGGGCCACAATGCCACGCTGGTCGCCACCGCATTTGAAAAGTAGCGCGGCGCCTTTGACTATTCACCAGCCACAGTCACTATTCCCCCGCGAACGCTTTCGGAGTTCGCTACGCGCGGGCATAGCTTAATGGTAAAGTTCCAGCCTTCCAAGCTGGCCATGCGGGTTCGATTCCCGTTGCCCGCTATGCTCTTTCCCTCGGGTCCGCGGTGCCACCCGAGACGGCGCAACTGATTATTTGGCTTCGCCACGATGCAGACTTGTGAAATCAAATCCGCCCGACTTCCCGATCTCTTGTGCGCGGCGCTTCTGCTTGCGTTCGCTGTCGCCATAGCCTATCCCCGCTGGCGCGCCGGGATCGATTGGCGCGATGAAGGTCTTCTCGCTTACGGCGCGGTGCGTGTGATGCACGGGGAGGTTCCGCAGCGCGATTTTGTCAGCGTGCAGCCGCCGTTGTCGTTTTACACAGCCGCTGGCATTTTCAAGCTCTGCGGCACGTCACTTGTCTCGCTCCGCGGTTTCGGTTTATCGATCTTCTTTCTTTTGCCGCTTCTCACCTACGGCGTTGGCCGCAACTTCATGGATCCCGTTCTCTCTTTCGCGGCAGCCACACCTGCCTGCATCCTTGGCCTTCCATATTGCAACTTTGTACCGCTCGCCATCTGGCAAGGCATTGCCGCTTCGCTGGCCGCGGTGTTCTTCTTCCTCCTAGCGGCATTGTCAACCCGCCAATGGCTTGCCTTTCCCGCTGGAGCACTCAGCGCGCTTTCGCTCTTCCTGCGGCACGATCAGGCGGTGTACACGATGGTGTCGATTGCTGCGCTCACGATAGCGCTCGCTCTCGCACGAGGCGATTCCATTCCGGGAACGAACTTAAAACGCGCGTTGCTTCTCTGGCTGGCCGGTATCGCCATCGTTTTGATTCCAGCGATCCTGATTTGCTGGAGGATTGGGGCTCTGCCTGAAATGTTTCGGCAGTTGATTCTGTTTCCGTTCACGACTTATCGAAAAACCAGTTCACTGCCGTTCCCGAGATTTACCGTGTGGCGGTCCGTTTGGGAAACTGCCGTCGTGCTCTTGTTTTACCTTCCGCCATTTGTTCAGGCGATCGCCTTACTTTATCTCGCGCGATCTGTCATTAGCCGCCGGTTTGGTCGGCGTGAAGCGCTACTCACCTTCCTCGTGATTTGGTCGGCGCTGTTCTATCTCCAGGTCATCATCCGATCCGACTTCACACACCTCGCGATAACACTATCGCCATTTTTTCTCCTCACGGCGTTCGGTTGGTCAATCGTGCACGAGAAAATCGCCAATTATCGTAAGCTTAAGCTCGCATTGTCCGCCGTCGTCGCCATCTTGGTCGCCTCGTTTCTATGGATCCTTCATTCATTCGCTTTACCTGATGGGACGCGGGCGAACGAGCAACTGGCGTTGGAGCGCGGCGGTGTGCGGATTGAGCAGGCACACGTCATTGCCGATTTTGTTCAACGGCTGCAGGCGAGTGTTCCCCCGGAGCGCTCGATACTGGTGTTGCCTTACCAGCCGATGTTTTATTTTCTCTGCGAACGGCGAAACCCGACCCGCTGGAACTATCTGTGGCCGGGCGATCAAACCGCGCAAGATCACGAGCGCTTGATCGAAGAAGCAGAGCGCGATCCGCCCGCGATAGTGTTGCTCGCACAGCAAAGCGACGTAGCCGCATTCGCACCTGCCATTGTCGAGTATCTACGTGCGCGCTACCTCTGGACCGGCGATGTCGGCGATATTGCGATCTATGTTCGCTTTTAAATTCACGACGGCTTTGATTTTTCCAGTCCTGGCGGTCACCATTTCCGCCTAATGGCAAACCGGCGTTCCACGATCTTTTCGCTGATCCTCTTGCTAGCAGTGGCGCTGGCTATGTTTGGCGATCTTTTATTCGCGGGCCCCACGCGCGTGCTTGGACATCCGGGCAGCGATATGTTCTTGCAATACTTCGCATGGCGCGAATTCGGTTTCCGCGAATTGGCGAAGGGAAATTTCGCGTTGTGGAATCCCCATATCTTTAGCGGCGCGCCGTATTTCGGTGGAATGCAAGGTGCGCTGCTCTATCCGCCGAATTGGATCTTCCTGGTTTTGCCCACGCCTGTCGCGATCAACTGGACAGTGGCGCTGCACGCTTTCGCCATTGGCGCGTTCATGTTTTTTTGGATGAAACAACGCGATCTCTCCGCCATGGCCAGTTTCTTTGCCGGCACACTGGTTATGTTCTGCGGCGCCTTTTTTCCGCACGTTTTTGCCGGGCATTTGCCTCAGTTGAGTGCGATGACGTGGTCGCCGCTGATTTTTTGTTCGATCGACGCCGTTTTCAGGACTCAGTGCGTTCGTTGGTCGTTGCTTGGGATGTTTGCTATCGCCATGCAGACGTTGGCGGGATTTCCGCAGTACGTCTTTTACACCGCAATCATTGCCGGGCTCTACGCCGCATTGCGATTGATCGGCCACTGGAATTGGCGGATCGCAGCGGCCTTGCTGAGCATTTATCCAGCCGGCGCTCTACTTGCAGCCGTGCAATTGCTGCCCGCTATCCAGACAACGCGCGAAACCACGCGCGGGTTCAGGCTGCCTTTTCAATTTGCCTCTATGCTCTCCCTCCCACCGGAGAATTTTGTGACGCTGCTCGCACCGGATTTTTTTGGCCAAATCGCGAAATACTGGGGACGCTGGTACTTGTGGGAAACGTCAGTTTTCATCGGCATAGTGGGCGTCGCGTTCGCCATCTATGCGACGATTCGGTGCGAACGCGGAACGAAATGGCGCCCGCTGATTGTTGTTTGCGTTGCATTTTTATTGGCCCTCGGCGCCTACACACCCTTGTTCGGTTTTCTTTATGCATGGGTGCCCGGCTTCGATCGCTTCCGCAGTATTTCGAAGTTTAGTTTTCTGGCGTCGCTGTTTCTTTGTCTGCTCGCGGCCAGCGGACTCGATCGCTTGTTCCGACAAAAGAGAATCGAGACTCCATTTATCGCTGCCGTTTTCGCGGGTGCCGCGGCCTTGGGCGTCGCCGGATGGTGGATCGCGAGCACTGGGTCCTGGCCGGGACTAATGAACGCCAGTCGCGCCAGTGGCCAATCGTACTTGTTCCCGCAACTCTACGCGGACACGGAATTTATTGCCCAATCGCAGCATCTCGCAGCGATGTCGCTGTTTGTCGCCGCTGGAGTTTGCACGCTCCTTGGCATCATCCTGGCCTTCGCCAGGCGAGAGCCGCGTGCGCTCTTTGGCGTGTTCGCTTTGGGCGCGGCGGAAATGTTTATTCTTGCGCACGGCGCGCGTGCCACGTTTGACAGCGCTACCATCGTGAATCGCGATGAAAAGCACTTTCTCGAGGAACACGTCGGCGATTACCGGATCATGAATGTCGCGAACCCGAACAGCGCGATGTTGATCGGCGCGCAAGACATGTGGGGGTACGAAGCGACCGTGGTGCGGCGCTACGCCGAGTTCATGACTTGGAGCCAGGGGGGTGATCCCAACCAGGCAATGTCGTATGTGAAGTTCGTCCGCTACGATCCGCTCTTCGCCATGCTGCGTCTGCGATATGCCGTTGGGCAACGCGGAAATGAATTGGAAATTGGTGATGCGCCAGAACCCGCCATGTCGCACCTCCACCTTGTTTCCAGCTATCGTGTCCTGCCTGACCGCAATGCAATCTTCGACGCCTTGCGCTCGACTGCATTTGACCCCGCGCGCGAAGTAATTTTGGAATCGGAGCCTGAGCCGAGGCCGTCGCCCTCCGAAAGCGCCGGCACGGCGCGAATTGTTGCCGCTTCAACCGACGCGCTGGAAATTGAAGCAGATGTCGAACAACCGGCCATCTTGCTGATCACGGATGCATTCACGCAATCGTGGCGAGCTGTCGCCCTGCCCGGGAGCGTTCAGACAAATTACAAATTGGTGCCGGCAAATTACATCTTGCGAGCGGTGCCGCTGCTGGCCGGTCATCACCATTTACGCGTCGAGTACGCCCGTGACGCGCTTACAATTGGAAAGTGGATTTCGATTCTCGCCATGCTCGCTTTTCTCGCGGCCCTTGGCAGTTGCGCCATATTTGATCGCCGCTATTGGTCGGGCGCGATCAGTTCGCGATTTCGCCAGGTGAAGCCCAGACCGGAGTAAACCGTCAGCGCCACCGTAATCCACACCAGCACGGGACCGGCTTCGCTCCAGGCCCGCGCCCACCATGTAGATGTTTCATTGGCGTAGCGCAGTTCTACAATCGAAAGGAGCGCCAGAAAGAAAATAATCGTAATCATTTGCCACGAAGTTTTCTGTTTGCCGAGACTTTCCGCCGGAAGAATCCGGCCTTTGGCGGTGGCCATCAGGCGCAAACCAGTGATCAAAAAATCTCGGGCCACAACTGTCGTGGCCGCCCATGCCGGCACGGCTTTTAGAGGCACGAGTGAAATGAAAGCAGCCGCCACCATGATTTTGTCCACGAGCGGGTCCATTAACTTGCCAAAATTCGTGATTATTCCGTAGCGCCGGGCGATCTCGCCGTCGATAAAATCAGTCAATCCGGCAATGAGAAAAATCACGAGCGCGGTCGTGCGCGCGTAATGCCAGGAGGAATTGAGCGCAATCACAAAAAGCGCCGTCAGCGCCAGCCGACCCAAAGTAATCCGATTCGCCCAATTCATCTTGCTGTAGCCGCGGCCCTGTGGGCCGCGTGGGGCTGTTTTTCTGTTGTAAACCGTGGCTTCTTCCAAATCGGCACTTTCTTCTTCAACTCGTTGACGATCCATTGACTGGCTCGAAACGCTTCTTCCCGATGCAAACTGGTCACGCGCAGAAAAAGCGATGGCTCCCCAACGGCGATAAAGCCGATTCGGTGATGAATGATAACAACCCGAAATCGAAATTTCTCCGCGGCCTGCTCGGCAATTTGTCTCAACTGATGTTCGGCCATTTCTCGATGCGCTTCATATTCAATTCCATCGATCTCGCGTCCATCCTCAATGCTCCGGACGATCCCCGAGAAATCGACGACCGCGCCGGCTCCGAGGGGATCATTCTCCGGCGGCCTAAGTGGTGCGTTAGTCAACAAAACTTCGTAAACGATATTTGCCATCAGCTCAAAGTGCTCGTTAGAGTGGTGTCTTCTCCGAAATCAGAAAAGAAGATACTAAAATGACAACCAATCAATGTGATATTGGCCTGATCGGTTTGGGTGTGATGGGCGAAAATCTCGTCCTCAACGTGGAGTCGAAGGGATTTTCTGTTGCCGTGTTCAATCGCACCACCGAAGTCACCGAGAAATTCGCTGCCGGCCGCGCCAAAGGGAAAAACATTCAGCCGACGCGCACGATGGAAGAATTCGTCGCGGCGCTTAAGAAACCGCGCATAGCGATGATGATGGTCAAAGCGGGTGCACCCGTGGACGCTGTGATCAGCCAGCTCGCGCCGCTGCTCGAAAAAGGCGATGTCATTATCGACGGAGGAAATTCGCTGTTTACCGACACGCAGCGTCGCGACAAAGAATTAGAGGGAAAAGGAATTCATTTTGTCGGCATGGGCGTGTCCGGCGGTGAAGAAGGCGCGCTCAAGGGTCCTTCGCTAATGCCGGGCGGTTCGCGCGAGTCGTGGGAAATCATCGCGCCGATTTTTCGCAAGATCGCCGCGCAAGTGGATGGCGAGCCATGTTGCCGTTATATGGGACCGGACGGCGCCGGTCACTACGTCAAAATGGTGCACAACGGCATCGAGTACGGCGACATCCAGTTGATCTGCGAATCGTACGCCATTCTTAAGGACGTCGTGGAGATGGACGCTGCGCAACTGGCTGAAGTTTTTGCAGAATGGAACAGAGGCGAGCTCGAGAGCTACCTCATCGAAATTACATCGCAGATCTTTCGTAAGATCGATCCCGAGACCGGTAAGCCGCTGGTCGACATGATTCTCGATAAAGCCGGTCAAAAAGGCACCGGCATCTGGACACTTCAAGCTGCGATCCGCCAATCCGTCGTCATTTCCACAATCAACGCGGCAGTCGAAGCGCGCGTTGTCTCGTCAAGGAAAGATGAACGCGTAGCTGCGTCGAAGATTTTGCCGCAACCGAGAGCTCGAAAGTTTAAAGGCAATCGCGCGCGGCTCGTCGAGGGGGTGCGCGACGCGCTTTATGCGTCGAAAATTGTGTCTTACACACAGGGAATGGAGCTTCTGAGCTCTGGAAGCGCCGAATACAAGTGGGACCTCAACCTAAGCGATATCGCCACCATCTGGCGAGGCGGCTGCATCATTCGCGCGAAATTTCTAAACCGGATCGTGGAGGCGTATCGACGCGATGCCGCGCTGCACAATCTCCTGCTGGATCGATATTTCACGAGGGCGATCAAAAAGGCACAGCGGAAATGGCGTCTCGTAGTTTCGACGGCGATCAAACATGGCGTAGCCGTCCCCGCGTTTTCCGCCTCACTCGCTTACTTCGACAGTTATCGTCAAGCGCGTTTGCCGGCAAACCTCCTGCAAGCACAACGCGATTTCTTTGGCGCGCACACTTACGAGCGCATCGATAAGCCTGGCGTCTTCCACACCGACTGGATGGAACCAGTAGAAAAGTCCGCCGAGAAACGGAGCGAACCAAAAACACCCCCGCCGCATCACGCAGGAGAGTGATAGTAAATGTGGGAGGGACCTCAGTGTCCCGACCAATCGTTGAAATCGCCGCGCTGAGGCGGCTCCCACATTTTGCTATCTAAAGTCGTGTGACTCGCTGCCGATGAGTTGTTCGTGCGCGAGCGCTCTGATCTGACGCGCTTTAATCAAAACTATATTGTCTGAATTTTGCACTTCCCCTTCGATGAGAAGAAAGGCTTCTTCGGTAATCACCAGCCGAAAATCTTCGAACAAGTCAGGATCGACAATCGCATTTGAAACGCCGGTCTCGTCTTCCAGGCTGATGAAAACAAATCCTTTCGCCGTGCCGGGGCGCTGACGGCAAATCACATTGCCGGCGATCTGAACGATTGAACCGTGCCGGGCGTGAACTAGATCAATCGCTCGCCAAATGTTCGGCAAACATTCGCGCAGCAGTTTCATCGGATGCGGCCCAGTGGTCAGATTCATGGTTTCATAATCTGCGCGTACACGCTCGGGTAAGCTCATTGCTGCCAGCGGCAATCGCGAAGTCTGGGGAGCACAGGCTGCTAGCCTGTTGCGTCCGGCAGCTTGCGGGACGCTCTGTGTGTTTGCACGCGTGGGGTAGAAAGATGTTTGCGGCAAGCTGCCGCAAACTGCAGGCTGGCAGCCTGCGCTCCCCAGAATCGCGCGATTCAGCAAATCGTCGTGCACAGTTTCTTCCACCTCCCACATCGCGGCGCGGCGATGTTCGGCAAAACAATTCAAAGCACCCAGTTCTGCCAATGTGCGTAATTCGTCTTTCGTCAGGGGAACTCTCCGCTTGAAATCTTCCAACGACTCAAATTGCCGATCTTGTCTTTGGCTGACGAGTTCTTTGGAGTGTTCCTGCCGCAATCCATTCGTCACGCATAGCCCGAGCCGAAATGTATTGTCGTCCACGACGCTGCAGCGCCAATCTGATTTCATGACGCAGACCGGTTTGACTTTCACTCCGTGTCGCTGCGCATCTTTGACGATTGTCGCTGGCGTGTAAAAGCCCATCGGCTGATTGTTGATGAGGCTGGCGTAAAATTCCGGCGGGCGATGCACCTTCAAATACGCGCTCCCGTACGCGAGAATGGCGAAACTGATCGCGTGCGATTCGGGAAAGCCGTAAAGCGCAAACGACGAGATCGATTGAACGATTTTCTCCATTTTGTCCGGCGCCACGCCTTTTCGCTCCATAGCGGCGCGCAATTTCACGCTCACTTTGTTCATTCGTTCTTCGGAACGGTGGAAACTCAGTGCACGTCGCAACTCTTCGGCTTCGTCGCCAGAAAAATCCGCCATGACCATCGCGATCTTGAGCATTTGTTCCTGAAACAATGGGACGCCAAGAGTGCGCTGCAGCACTGGCTTCAATCGTTCGTCATAATATGTGATTGGCTCTTTTCCCGCGCGTCGCGCGAGATAAGGATGCACCATGTCGCCCTGGATCGGGCCCGGCCGGATGATTGCCACTTCAATAACGACATCGTAAAAACATTCGGGCTTCATGCGCGGCAACGTCGCCATTTGCGCGCGACTCTCGATTTGAAAAACGCCGATTGTGTCGGCGTGCTGCATGATGTCGAAAGTCGCGGGATCATCTTTTGGAATGTGCGCCAGATCGAGCGGCCGCCCGCGTTGGCGGCAAAGCTCCAGCGCATCCTGCATCACTGACATCATGCCAAGCCCGAGGAGATCGACTTTCACGATGCCGAGGTCTTCGCAATCGTCCTTGTCCCATTGGGCGACGACGCGGCTCGACATGGACGCGTTCTCCAGCGGTACAAACGAACTGAGTTTGTTCTGGCAAATGATCATCCCACCGGAATGTTGACCTAGGTGTCGTGGTAAGCCGTAGATTGCGTGATACAACCGGATGAACGCGGGCATGCGCGGATGATTTTTCGGCAAGCCGGCCTGCTCGATCTGCGATTCCAACTCGAGCGTGTGCGGAAAATCGCCGCTGGCAAACAGATGTGAGAATCGATCAATAATGCTTGGTGGAAAGTTCAGCGCTTTGCCAATCTCGCGCGCGGCGCTGCGTCCGCGATAACTGATCACGTTTGCGGTCATCGCAGCGCCGTGTTTGCCATAGCGGCGATAAATTTCCTGGATCACCGCTTCCCGGCGATCGCCGCTGGGGAGATCGAGATCGATATCCGGCCAACCTTTGCGGCTCTCGTTAAGGAATCGCTCGAAGACGAGATGACTTTCGACCGGATCAACCGGTGTGATCCCAAGGCAATAACAAACCGCGCTGTTGGCGGCGCTGCCCCGTCCCTGGACCATGATGTTGTGTTCACGACAGAAATTGACGATGTCCCAGACAATCAGGAAATAACCGGGGAACCCAAGTTTCGTGATCAGCGCGAGTTCTTCCTCAATCTGACGTTTTACTTTCGCGCTGATGGCGGCGTAACGCTGTTGCGCGCCGAACCAGACGATGGTGCGCAAAAATGAATCCATGGTGTGACCGGCCGGAACGGGATATTCGGGAAATTCATACCCGAGATTTTCGAGGGAAAACGTGAGCCGCTCGGCCAGGCGCGATGTGTTTTCGATTGCTTCTGGCAGATCTCGAAAGAGTTCGCGCATTTCGCGATCACTCTTCAAATGCCGTTCGGCGTTCTGCGTCAGCAATTTCCCCGCAGCATCCAGGTGCGTGTGTTCGCGAATGCAGGTGAAAACATCCAGCACTTCGCGTCCGTACGGCTTCGCATATTGCACGCCATTCGTGGCGAGGAGCGATAATCGATTTGCACGCGCAAGATCAATCAGTTCGCGGTTGATGCGTTCCTCGCCGCGAATGAAATGCCGCTGAAGTTCTACGAAAACATTTTCGCGACCGAAAGCATCGATCAACAATCGCGCGCGACCTTCTGTGCTCCCCAGCAGTACCACTAATCCTTTTGCAAATTGCGCGAGCTCATCCCATCCCACCGCGCATTCCCCTTTTTCGCTGCGCAGATGCGCCTGGGTCAGCAGTTCGCACAAATTTTTGTAACCCGTGCGATTTGCAACCAGCACAGGTAAAATGCTGCCGTCTTCCATCGACAATTCGCACCCGATGATCGGTCGCACACCGTGCTCGCGCGCAGCGACAGAAAATCGTTGTGCGCCGTAAACGCCGTTGCGATCAAGCAATGCCATCGCTGGCATTTTCAGTTCCGCTGCGACTTCAGCTAATTGCTCGGGGAAAGAGCCGCCTCGAGATGACAATTTCAGTCATAAATCCCATCCACCTTCCAAGTTCTCTCAGCTTCATGAACACGAACCAGATCACCGCTTTCCAGTTGCACATCCCATTCGGCGCGGGCCCAAGATTTTTCGCCCCACCAATTTCCAGAAATCAAATACGGCCCCTGTTGCTCGATGACTTTCCCGCAAATTTCTGCGCTGCGAAGATGCGCGGGCGTGTCTCCATCCACTAAAACTGATGCAGACACTGCGGGCCGAAATCTTCGTAACGCCAGCTTCAAGAATGCTGTGCGCTGAGGGCGATTGAGGTCAATCGCCCCTACCTCCCACGCGAATGGCTCCATTCGAAATGCATCTGGCCGATGAGTCTCTTCCAAAACCGGCGTGCCAACTCGGTCAGCGCCGAGAAGAGCGCTCAAACGTGCGAGCGTTTCTGATAGTTGATGCGGATTGCGCAGGGTTGTTTCAAATAATCCGAATTGTTCCCTGGCCGGTTTAATCGGCTGCGCGCTCAGCGCCACAGCAACGATCGGATATTCGGATTTAAAATTCTCCAGATGCGTCTGGAGCATGCGAAACAGAAGATCGACATCGTTTGTCGGCTCCGGAATTTTGAAAACGCGTTCGTAAACTTGTTCGTTTGCGAACGTGATTTGCAGAGTCAGTTCTTTTGCGATGAGATAAATTGCGCGCAGCCGCACTGCGAGCTGCTCCAAAAAACGGCGCAGTATGAACAGGAGCGGCTCGGCTGTTTCAATTTCATTTTCAAATTCGAACCTCTCCTCGAACGACTCCGGGGGTCGAACCAGTTTGAGTAATCGATTGGATTGCCCATTCGCCCGCTCCCACATTCGAACAGCTTCCGGTCCAAGCCGCGCGCCAAGCTGCTGCTTATCAAGTGCCGCCAGCTGCCCAAGTGTATGGATCCCCCATTTGTGCAGGATCGCGAAGATTTCCTGCGCCTGCATGTCCCCTTCCATCGGCGCAATTTAGGGCAAAGGGGTATATGTTCAAGAGAACATTTAGATAATTTCCACCGGGCATTTCGGCAGCGCTTGCATGAAAGCCCGACCGTACGGTCTGGTCACGATGCGATTGTCGAGAATGACGATGATGCCGCGGTCGCTCTTGGTTCGAATCAAGCGGCCGACGCCTTGACGGAGTTTGAGGATCGCTTCCGGCAAGGAGTATTCGGTGAACGGATCGCCGCCGCGCGCTTCGATCAATTCGAGTTTCGCTTCGATGAGCGGATGATCGGGCACGGCAAACGGCAGGCGGGTGATAATCACATTCGAAAGCGCCTCGCCCGGAACATCAACGCCGCCCCAAAAGCTGTCCGTGCCAAAGAGGACACTGCGCGGCGTTGATTTGAATTGCTCCAGTAGCTTACTGCGCGGCGCGCCCGCACCCTGCATGAGAAGATTCATGCCCTTCTCGACAAAAAATTTCTGTATGGCCGCTGCCACCTGCTGCATGTCGCGGTAATTTGTGAAAAGGACAAAGGCGCGCCCATCGGTTTTTTCGACGAAATGCGCGATCCATCGCTCCAGCTCTTTCTGATAAGCGGCGTCGCGCGGGTCGGGCATCTTTTGGACGACGAACATTTTCATTTGCCGCTGAAAATCGAACGGGCTGCCGAGCTGCGACGGTTCCGCCTCGGTTGCGCCGGTGCGCTCGCGAAAATACGCGAGATCTGCGCGGCCGACTGCCAGAGTCGCGCTGGTCATGACGCAACAACAGTTTTCGCGAAAGAGCATTCGCCGTAACACCGGCGCCAGATCGACAGGCGCGGCGTTGAGAGCGAAGAACCGCTCCGTTTTACCCGTGCGCTCGACCCAGTAAACATGCTCTGGCGCGCTTTGTTCTAGAAAAATGGCGATGCCGTCCCGTGCGTCGCGGATGCGCCGGCCGAATTCCTGTAGTTCCGCTTTCAAAATTTCGTCATCGGCACGTTTCACCGCCTCGACGATCCGTGCCTGAAGCGCCGTCAACCGGCCGGTGATCGTGTCCGGAACAAAATCGACCTCGCGGACGCGAAACTCGCGGCCTTTGCGAAAATCTGATTTTGAGTCGATTGCGGCGAAAAATTTCTCAACATCATCAATCAGTTCCGCCGCGAGTCGCACGCCGGCCGCGTCGCGCATTACTGTGAACAGTCCCTTACGCGTCCGCGAATTATAGAGCCGCTGGATTGTCGATCGCAGTCCGTATTGCGAGACGCCGATACCGATCTGCTTGGACGCGACCTGCTCGACCGTGTGCGCTTCGTCGAAAATAATGAAGTCATTGGGAAAAAGAAACCCGTTCTCACGCTCTTGCTGCGCCTCCGGTGAGCCTAGCAAAATGAAAAGCATGGTGTGATTAAGCACGATCACGTCCGCAGCCAGCAAACGTTTCCGCGCCTGCTGATAAAAACAGCGCGGATTCTGGCCGCAGGTTTTCTGGGTGCAGATGTGCGCTTCGCTGCAAACTTGTGCCCAAACTTTTGGATCTGGCTCTACCGACAAATCACTGAGCGATCCGTCACGCGTCGTGCTCGCCCACTCGGCTAGGCGCTGCAATTCGCTCGCCTCAGGTCCGGTGAAAAGTTCCTTCGCGCTTTGCAACGCGCGCTCCAGCCTCCGCGGGCAGAGATAATTTTGCCGGCCTTTCATCAACGCTGCTTCGAACTCAATCGGCAGCACTTTTTTCAAAATCGGAATGTCTTTGTGCAGCAGCTGTTCCTGAAGATTGATCGTGTGCGTGGAAACGATGGCCTTTTTGTGGCGCTCGATTGCGAACAGGACCGACGGCACGAGGTAAGCCAGCGATTTGCCCACGCCCGTTCCCGCTTCGATTACGAGATGGCGCTCTTCCTCCAGCGCCTGCGCTACGCGCGCCGCCATTTCCTGTTGTTGGGGCCGAAACTCGAAATTTTTCGCCTTCGACAAGGGCCCGTTGTCAGAAAAGAACGCGTGGACTCGTTCCACAAATTCGCTGTTCACGGTGTCTTTTAAAGCGATCATTAGGAAATAGCCCAGCGTTTCAACGCTGGGTCATGATAGCGACATTTGCCAAGTCCCGAAAGGGACGGGAGAAAATTGCTTTCGTCCCTGCGGGGCTCGATTCCTTTCTTTTTCCGGAACCCAGCGTTAAAACGCTGGGCTACTGTCGGGAAAATGTCGGTGTCGCAATGCTATTGTAATTCGCCAATCCCTGTCGAAATTGGGAAACTCGATGAGAATTCTCGATCGATACGTCATTCGGAATTTCTTGCAGGTTTATTTTTACTGCATTGCCGGCTTCATCTCCATCTGGCTCATCTTCGACGTCAGCGACAATATTTCGACGTTCATTGACCAGCACGTCGGTCTTCGGCTTGTCATTCGGTACTACGCCACACAACTCCCACAGGTATTGATCATCCTGCTGCCGGTTTCGCTTCTTTTGTCGCTCCTTTTTGCCTTGGGTCGAATGTCGCGTGCGAACGAAATCGTTTCCATGCTCACCGCAGGCGTAAGTCTTCCCCGCGTTCTGCGGCCGTTGATCGGCATAGGACTGCTCACGGTGGCGGCGACTATGGCGCTAAATTATTCGCTGGCACCGCACGCGGAACTGGCGCGCAAAATGTTCATTTCAGAGGTGCAGGCACGTCCCGGTCGTTACATCCAGGGGCAAATTTTCCGAAATCGAACCGATTCGCGCACCTGGTTTGTTCAGAATTTTCTCCCCCGCAGCAATACGTTTAACAACGTGCAGGTGCTGCAACAGGACGCCAACGATAACATCGTTACAAACTATGTTGCGACTCGCGCCTTTTACCGTCCGGAAACGAAAACCTGGGATTTGGAGAACGTGAAAGTTGTTCACTATGATCACGCTGGAAATATCGTTGACGAACAGATTTATCCTTCGCTCGAGATCGAGCACTGGAGCGAAACGCCGTTTCGACTGGGCAGCGCAAATGAGCGGGCCGAATTCCTAAGCCTGCCAGAACTCCGAGAGTATTTGCACTTCAACGCGGACTTTCCCGCGACGCTGCTCGCGCCGTTTCGCACGCATCTGCAGTATCGCGTTGCCTTGCCGTGGACCTGTTTCGTTGTTGTTTGCATTGCGGCTCCACTGGGAATCGGCTACTCGCGCCGGGGTGTGTTGTCGAGTGTTGCGGCTGCGGTTTTTCTTGTTTTTTCAATGAACTTCCTCGTCCATCTTTTTCTTGCGCTGGGCGAAGGCTACCGCGTACCTGCGTGGATCGCCGCCTGGACACCAAACATTCTTTTCATGGCGATTGGCCTCTACTTGTTGTATCTGCGCGCCTCCAATCGCGAGCCGCCCAGCTTTCATCTTTTCACTGCGCGACGTATAGTTGCGCAATGAACCCTCTCCCAAACGAATGGGCGATTAGGCATCGCGCGGACTTCTGTGCCGTGACCCATCGGCCCTTTGTGTCTGGCGAATATTTTTACACGCTGCTGTATCACGATGCCAATGGCTACCGGCGCGAGGATCTGAGCGAAGAAGCGTGGCGAAACCGGAACGAAAACATTCAGCCGTTTTCATTTTGGAAATCACGTTACGAGCCATTGCCGCCAAAGGCCGCCGAACCTGTGGCCAAAGAAAATGCGGAGCAACTCTTCCGGCGTTTGATGGCGTCGGATAATCCCCCTGCAAACGCTTGCTACGTCCTGGCCGCGATGCTCGAACGCAAACGCGTCCTAAAACAAGTAAAGACAGAGTCCCGCAACCGCGGGAGGCGCGTTCTCATTTACGAACAGGGCACAACGGGCGACGTGTTCGTCGTGCCCGATCCGCAATTGCGCCTGGACGAAGTCGAAACTGTGCAAAACGAAGTCGCCGAGTTGCTGCTGAGCGCAACACCATGACCACTGAATCTCCACCGCTCAGTTACAAGATCGGTAATGAGCGCCTGATCAGCGTTACTGAAAAAGCGGCCACTAAATTAGCGTCGCTGCTTGAAGAAAAAGGCAAGCCAGACGGTGCCTTGCGCCTGAAGGTGGTCGGTGGAGGCTGCTCCGGCCTGCAATATGTCATGGATTTGGTAGATGGCCCGAAGGAGCGGGATATTCTAGTGCCAACGCAAAACGTTCGACTGGTTGTCGATCCAAAGAGCGCGCTTTTCGTCAGCGGTTCCGTGCTTGATTACAGCGAGGACCTGCAAAAGGGCGGTTTTAAGGTGACGAATCCCAACGCCGTCGCGCACTGCTCCTGCGGCGAAAGTTTCGCTGTTTAGAACCTGCTTTCAGCCCAGCGATCGTGCTGTCGAGCTATCTGGTGAGTCGCATGGACTACACTTTCATGATCTCGGCTTCCTTGTGCTTGAGATGATCATCGATGGATTTGACGAAGCGATCGGTGAGCTTTTGCACTTCATTCTGAACATCGCGCAAGCCGTCCTCGGTTAGTTCACCGGCGGCTTTCAGCTTCTTCGCTTCGTCGAGCGCCGCGTGCCGATTCGCGCGCACACGCACACGGGCTTCCTCGGCCATTTTGCCCAGGGAACGTACAAGTTCTTTCCGTCGCTCTTCTGATAGCTCCGGAATTGGCAATCGAATGATTTTGCCGTCCACTGCAGGTGTAATGCCGATCTTCGATTCCTTGAGCGCTCTCTCGATGTCCGGCACCGTGCCAGCGTCGAATGGTTGAACAACGAGCAAACGCGACTCGGGTGTCGTGATCAAAGCAAGTTGCTTTAGTTTCATGGTCGAGCCGTAGGCGTGCACGTCCACATTTTCTACCAGGCCGGGTGAGGCTTTGCCTGTGCGCACCGCGGCAAATTCGTGCACCATGTAATCGACGCTTTTTTCCATCGACATCTCGGCTTCGAGAAGAAGGTCATCTCTGCTCATATCACTGAATTTTTACGTCTGAAGGAAGTTCATCGCAAACCAGGGTCCCGACTTTGCGCCCCAGTACAGCGTCGCGAATACTACCGGGCTTATACATGTCGAAGACGACGATCGGGATCTTGTTGTCCATACAAAGGCTGAACGCCGTCGAATCCATGATGCGCAAACGTTTCGTCAGCGCTTCGGTGAAACTGAGACGGTCGTAGAGACGCGCGTCTGCATGGGTCTTCGGGTCCCGATCATACACGCCCTGGACTTTCGTGGCTTTCAAAATCACGTCGGCGCGAATCTCGCTCGCACGCAGTGCCGCTGTCGTGTCGGTGGAAAAATAGGGATTGCCGGTGCCTGCAGCGAAAATCACAACGCGTCCCAGTTCAAGATGCCGGATCGCACGACCAAGAATAAATGGCTCGGCGACATTTTTCATTTCGATGGCCGTCTGCACGCGCGTCTCTACGCCCATTTGGTCGAGCGTGCTTCGCAGCGCCAGCGCATTGATAACGGTGGCCAGCATTCCCATGTAATCGGCCGTGGTTCGATCCATCCCGCGATGTGACGCAGAAAGACCACGCCATATGTTTCCGCCGCCGATCACAACCGCCACTTGCACACCGAGGTCGCGCACCTCTTTTATGCGCTCGGCGATCTCGCGGACGACGGCGAGCGAAATATTGTCGCGGGCGCCGCGCTCCTGCATGGCTTCGCCGCTTAGCTTGAGTACGATGCGCTCATAGACTGGCGTTTCCTTTTGCATGGGCTACCCAACCATCATCAAACAGAAGATATGGAAACTTGGAAAGCACAAACACGCGGGTCATCCCGAGCCCCGAACGCTTTCGGGGCCAGGACCTCCCCAAAGCTGATTGATCACACAAAGGTACTTTTGCGTAACCCTCGCGCCCTTTGTGAGGTCCTTCGCTTTCGCTCAGGATGACCGCCCATGATGTCCACGGAGAAATTCCGCGGCGCTCATTTTGCGCTTGCCTTCGAGTTGTACTTCGCCCAACAAGAGCGCGCCTTTGCCCGCGGCGATCACTAGTTCATTCTCGCTTTTCAGGATTTCCCCCGGCTCGCCGCTAAGATCGACAACAGATGCGGAAAATATTTTTAGGTTTCGCCCGCTGATTTCCATGAACGCGCCTGGCCACGGATTAAACGCGCGGATTTTTCGCTCGATTGCTTCTGCCATTTCCGACCAATCGATTCGCCCATGTTCGCGCTTCAATTTCGGAGCCCAAGTAGCCTGCGCATTGTCCTGCGGAATACGGGGCGCGCTGTTCTTTTCAAGCATTCGCAAAGATTCGAGCAATGCTTCGGGAGCAATCTGCGCCAACCGGTCCTGCAGCGATCCGCCCGTGTCGTCGGGCAGAATGTCGATCGTGCGTTGCAATAAGATGTCGCCGGTATCGAGTCCCTCATCCATGTACATCACAGTGATGCCAGTCTCCCGATCGCCTACCGCGATGGCTGCCTGAATCGGCGCGGCACCGCGCCAGCGCGGCAGAAGAGATGCGTGCAGATTCAATGAGGCAATCTTCGGAATTTCGAGGACATCGCGCGGCAAGATTTGCCCATAGGCCATCACAACAATCACGTCAGGTGTTAGCGCACGAATCTCTTCAATTGCTTGAGGATCTTTGATCCGCGGTGGTTGCAAGACCGGAACATTTGCCGTGGTAACCGTTTTTTTCATTGGCGTCGGTTCAATCAACTGCGCACGCCCGGCTGGTTTGTCGGGTTGAGTCACGACTGCTACGACGTGGTGCTCCGACTTTAGCAACGCTCGCAGCGCCGGCACGCCGATTTCGCCGGTGCCGATGAAAACAATGCGCATGCCGAATTACTGCGTCAGTTGATGGACGGCGGCACGGCGACGCGGGCGCCGCCCGGCCATGGCTTGGGCCAGCATTTTCTCTCCGGCGGTGATCTCCCGCCGGCCTACCGACGATCCGCACCCCGTGCAGAGATAATCGAAAATTTCCCGGTCAGGAAGAACTAAGAGCAGCCGCTCGCGCACCGGCATCGCGGCTCTGCATTTCTCGCAGTAAAGACTGGAGGCAGTGAAATTTTCAAACTGCTGCTGGTTCATACACGCCGTCGTTCACGCTCTGTAGGATCTCGAGCAGAACTTTGGCGGGCGGCTGAGTCGCGTCAACCACGGTAACGAGCTCTTGTGGATAATATGAAAGCACCGGCTTCGATTCCGTCTCGTATGTGTCGAGACGCCGCTGAATGACCTCCTCGTTTGCATCGTCGAGGCGGTTCTCTTTTAGAGCGCGCTTCTTAAGCCGGTAAAACAGCGTTTCGCGATCGGGACACGCCAGATGAAATACTTTCTTTACGTCTATCATTTCCTCCATGATTTTGGCCTGGCCAAGGTTTCGCGGGATCCCGTCCAGCACCAGAGTGTCGATGTCCGGCTTGAACTTGTGCGCTTCCACGGCCGCATCGATTGCCTGTCGCCAAAGTTCCACCGTAATATCATCCGGTACGAGCTGACCTTTACTGGAATAATCAAGGAATGCCTTCCCGACTTTCGTGCGCGTGTCGATGGAGCGGAATACGTCGCCACAAGCGCAGTGATACAAGCGGGGGATCGTGCCGAGTGTTTTCCCCTGCGTGCCTTTGCCGCTGCCCGGCGCGCCAAAAAGGATAAAGGTGTTGTATCTCATCACGAGCGAAATCCGCTTATACTACAGGCCGGCTGGGACGGGGAAGCAGAATCCGAGCGCCTACTTCCCGGTCAACAGCGGATCGACATTTACCCGCCGCCCGCCGCGATCGAATCGCACGCTGCCGTCCAGCAGCGCAAAAATTGTGTAGTCGCGACCCAGTCCAACATTTTTTCCGGGCAAAAATTTCGTCCCGCGCTGGCGCACAATGATGTTGCCGGCCACAACCACTTCGCTGCCGAATTTTTTTACACCCAGCCGCTTGCTGACGCTGTCGCGCCCATTCTTAACGCTGCCTTGTCCTTTTTTATGAGCCATTGAAGAGAGTTGATGGTTGATCCGCCTTCGCCAAGGCTACGGCGGACGTGGAGTTGACAGTTTTTAGGCGGTTATGCTTTCTTATCCGTCAGTTTTCTTCGCTGTGGCATTTTTCGCTCCCACACTAATGCTTTTAATTTTCACGCGCGTCAATTTGCGACGATGGCCAACTGTGCGGTGATAGCCTTTGCGCCGCTTATACTTAAAAGCGATAACCTTCTTATCCTTGCGCTGCTGGAGAACTTCAGCAGTCACCTTCGCTCCGGAGATAACTGGATTGCCATGTGTCACGTTTTTTCCGTCGGCAAACATTAATACGTGATCGAAGGTCGCTGTCTTGCCGGGATCGACCTCGAGAAGATCGACATCGATCGTGTCACCTTCCGCGACGCGAAACTGCCTGCCTCCAGTTTTGATAATTGCGTAAGCCATAAGCTCTCTTTGGGGGGAAAAGCCGTCAAAAATTCCATAGACCGGCCGGTTTGGCAAACAGAAAGCTCAGGCGCCAGCATGTAAAATGGTCGCCTCTCCCTTCGCTAGGGAGAGGCGAAGAGGTCCGACTTGAGCTACGCAGTTGCTTCACCACTCGCGCCAACGAGTTCTCTGTAAAGAGCTTCATAACGCTGCGCGGACGCGTCCCACGAAAAATTCCGTGCCATCGCTCGTTTCATCAGCCGCGTCCAGAGGCGTCGGTCGCGGAAGATTTGCCGTGCACGCTTGATCGCGTCCCAGAAAGCTTCGCTCGAATATTCGTAACAGAGAAAGCCGTAACCGCTGTCGGTTGTCGGATCGTAATCTTCGATGATTTCCTGAATTCCACCGGTCACCCGCGCAACCGGGAGGGCGCCATACTTCAAGTTGTACATCGCGCTCAAACCGGCTGGCTCGAAACGCGATGGAATCAGGCTGATGTCCATGCCAGCCTCGATCAGATGTGCCAGTCTCTCGTCGTAGTTTTTTTGGTAGGCAAATCTTGTTGGAAATTTTCTGGCTGCGACGGCGAGCGCTATCTCATATGCGGGGTCGCCTTCTCCGAGAATGATCAAGCGGACATCGTCCCAGAGAAGGCGATCGAGCAGTGGCACGAGGATTTCGAAACCCTTTTCCTGAACGACGCGAGTCACCATCCCGAAGACTGGGCCGCGAGGCGCAGGCGCGAGGTTCATTTCTTTCAGTAGCGTCTCACGGCAGACTTGTTTTCCCCGGAGCCGTTTCGCGTCATAACGCGCCGGGATCAAACGATCAGACCCCGGATTCCAGCGCGTGTAATCTACGCCATCTAAAATGGCGCTCAGCCGATGCGCATTTTCGCTCAGCACACCATCAAGACCATGGCCGCCAGCTGGCGTCAGAATTTCGCGTCGGTAATGTTCGCTTACCGTTGTAATCCTGTCGGCATAGAGGATCCCGCCTTTCAAAAAATTCAGTCGGCCAAAAAATTCAAGCCCATGCAGGGTGAAAAAGCGCTCCGGCAAGTTTGTGACCGCGAAATCCAGTCCCCAAAAACTACCTTGGTCAGCCACGTGATGAATAGTCAACACAGTCTTGAACGGCAGCCCTTGCGCATGAACAAAGACCGGCACCAGCGCCGCGGCCCAATCGTGTACATGCAAAACCTGCAATTGCGGCGTCAACCGCCGGGCCAGTTCGAGCGCCGCTTTACAGAAAAAAATAAATCGCGCGGAATTATCTTCGTACGGCTTGCCGCGATCGCCGTAAATTCCAACGCGATCAAAAAACTCATCGCAGCGGATCAGAAACAACTGCACGCCGCTGGCGCTGCGCCGCTCGAGGTACCGGGCAACGTGAATTTTGTCCCCCACCTGCACATCGACGGTTATGCCGGTGTTTTTTTTCTTAAACGCGCGATTCTCCTTAATCTCGCGGTAGAACGGCAGGACTACGCTTACCTCGTGTCCTCGAGCACGTAGCGCGTTTGGCAACGCGTCCATTACGTCAGTCAGCGCGCCCGCTCGTTGCAACGGCGGCCCTTCTGCGCTGATCATCAGGATTCTCATTCGATGTTTGGCGTTTTGTTTATTCCTCTTTGCCAGATAAATATTCGCGTTTTACCCACTCCAGCGCTTCCTCTCTCGTCCGCAGCGTCCCCTCTAGTTGTCGTGTCTCGACTGCTTCGAGGATTTGGCCAAATCTCGGGCCCGGCTTTAGACCGAGCGCGATCAAATCGTCTCCGCGCACCAGCGGCGGTGGAATGATCGGCTCGTTGGCGAATTCCTCGCGTTTGCGCAGGAGAAATTCGTAGTTGTCGAGCATCCGATGGCTGCTTTCGCAATCGACCCGGTGCAATTCCAGCTCGTCGTCAAAGGTGGGTCGCGCCATGAAACGCTTCAGCTTCGCCACTCGCATATTCGGCGCGTCCTTGAAAACCATGTGCTGCCGAACCATTTCGACCGTCGCCTCAATCTGAGCGCCGGAAAATCGCAGACGCCGCATGATGGCTTCCGTCATCTGAGCACCGATACGGTCGTGCTCGTTGAAACGGATTCGGCCGGTTTTATCCACCATCGCCGTGACCGGTTTCGCGACATCGTGAAACAACACGGCGAAAACCAGCGGAACAGAAACTTCCGCTGGAAGCAGCTGCAACATTAGCCGGGTGTGCACGAAGACGTCGCCTTCGGGATGAAACTGTTCCGGCTGTAAGACACCTTTCATCGCTTCCAGCTCGGGCAGAATCGCGCGCATCAAGCCGCTGGCATCGAGCAGGTCCCAACCGCGTACGCGATTCGGCGAGAGAAAAATGCGCACCAGTTCCTCGCGGATTCGTTCCGTGCTGATCTGGTTGATTGAAGGTGCGTTGGCCACGAGGGCGTCCCACGTGTTCTGGTCGATCTGGTAATCGAGCACCGTGGCAAAGCGCACGGCCCGGAGCATTCGCAAGCGATCTTCTGCAAACCGTTGTGCCGGGTCGCCAATTGCGCGCACCAATTTTGCGTCGATATCCGCGCGGCCGCCGACGAAATCGATTTCCTCCTCCGCCACCGGATCATAAAACATTCCGTTGATGGTGAAGTCGCGCCGTTGGGCGTCCTCTTCGGGCGAAGAAAAATGCACCGCGCTGGGATGTCTTCCGTCAATGTAGGCGTCGTCGGAACGAAAGGTCGCCACCTCGAATTGAAAACCGTCCTCTAGCACGATGATCACGCCAAAGTGCGCGCCGACTGCCACCGTCCGTTGGAAAATCCCCTGCACGGCTTCGGGTCGGGCGTCGGTAACGATGTCGTAATCCTTCGGGATCAAACCGCGCACCATGTCACGCACACAACCGCCCGCGAAGTACGCGATATGGCCGCTCTTACGCAAGCGTGCAGCGATTTCGCGCGCGACCTTTTCCATCGGCGGAGATTTCACAAAAGCAGTGTAGCCGCTTCGCCATGCGAAGCGCAACGCGCGCGTGATTCACATCGGCGTCCTTGGGACAGCGCGTCGTTCTACCCAGCACTCTTCTGCTTTCGAAAAGAGTGGATGATGAAGAGGACTACCGCGATCGAGATGCACGAGTCGGCGACATTAAAGGCGGGCCAGGGATCGGCGTACCGAATGTGGAGATTGAAAAGGAGAAAATCGATCACATGCCCGTATAGCAGGCGATCGGTCACATTACCAAAAATTCCGGCAAGCAGCAGTGCAAGGGAGAGATCGCGCCACGCATCAGGCCGTCGCGGTCTGACGAGCAGGATCGCCACAACCACTAACGCGACGATCGAAATTACAATGAAGAAAGTGTTGTTCCCCCTGAATGATCCAAACGCTGCGCCGGTGTTGGTCACGTTAACCAGACTGAAGAAATCCGGTACGACAGTGTGCGCCTCATAAGGGCCAATGAATCGCAAGACCAACTGTTTGCTCCATTGGTCAAGCGCGTAGAGCGGCAGCGAGAGAAAAAGAATGAATTTCACGTCGATTCCCAACCAGGAAACGCTGCAGCGCGTGACGCGCCTGAGCACCGTAGGCGCGGCATGTTTATAGAAGCCAACCCCTCCAATGCCTCAGCCCCGTAGGGGCGGCATGTGTCGTGACCAAGACGACATGTCGCTCCTACGGAGCTTTTGCTTTGGACTTGACTGGGGACTATAAACATGACGCACCTACGGTGCTAAGCTTCGATAGCCGTAACCACGCTCTCGCACCGATCGCACAAATCCGGATGCGCCTTGCTCGCGCCGACGGTTGGCCGATGGCGCCAGCAACGTGCACATTTTTTATACGGCGTTTTCGTCACCGAAACGCTCGCTTCCTTCGTCTGGTGGATCGTCAGATCACTCACTATGAAGAATTCTTCGAGTTCTTCCTTGTCGATCTTCTCCGTGACGTCGGAGTCCGAATTCAACACGACCCGCGCTTCCAGCGTGTTGCCAATTAGTTTTTCCTGACGCGCGCGCTCGATCGCCTGCCCAATCACGCTGCGTAATCTCAACAGCTCCGCCACCTGAGCACTGGTCCCGCCATCGCGGGATCGATCCTGTAGTTGAGGAAATTCCTCAAGGTGAACGGAACCCTCTGCTTCTGAATGGCGCCACGCTTCCTCGGCCGTAAATGCAAGAATGGGTGCCAGCAACCTGCACAGCACGTCGAAAATCTCATGCATCACCACTTGAGTCGCACGCCGACGCGGCGAATCCGGCGCATCGCAATACATCCGGTCCTTGGTGATATCGACATAGAGGCTGCTCAGATCGACGGCGCAAAACTGGTTGAGCGTGTGATAGATCTTGTGGAACTCGAACGATTCGTAGGCTGCTCGACAATCGCGAATCACTTCATCCATTCGCTCGAGAATCCAGCGATCAATTAAGCTCAAGTTTTTCCTGGTTTCCTGGTTTCCTGATTCGAAGTCATACAAATTGCCCAACAGAATGCGCAGCGTGTTTCGGATCCGCCGATAGGTGTCGCCCAGACGGGTAAACATTTCCTCAGAGAACGGCACGTCGGCGGTGTAATCGATGCTGCTCGCCCAAAGCCGTAGCAGATCGGCGCCATACCGGCCGACGAAGTGATCGGCGGCCGTTGGCTTCTCGTACGTTCCCGATTTCGAAATCTTTTTGCCGTCAAGGTCGACAACGAAACCGTGTGTGACGCAAATTTTGTACGGCGCGCGATTATTCAGCGCGACGCTGGTCAAGAGCGATGATTGAAACCACCCGCGATGTTGATCCGTCGCTTCGAGATACATATCAGCAGGATCGCGCAGCTCGGGATGCAGTGCGCAAACGGCTCTGTGCGAAACGCCGCTGTCGATCCAGACATCGATCGTGTCGTTGCGTTTCGTTGTGCCCGGCGGAAGCCCGAGTCTTTTCGCAAGGTCGCCATCGCTCAGTTCAAACCAAATGTTTGACCCGCGCTCGGCGACCAGATCAGCGAGCTTTCGGATGATTTTTGCATCGAGAATGGCTTTCCCATCCTTCGAATAAAAAACCGGGAGCGGCACGCCCCAGCTGCGTTGGCGCGAAATGACCCAGTCGGGGCGCGATTCGACTGTGCCCGCGATGCGATTCTCGCCCCATGCTGGAATCCACTTCACCTCGTTGTGAATCGCATCGAGCGCTTTGCCACGCAGCTCACCGATTCGGATGAAGAATTGCTCGACATTGCGAAAGATGATCGGTGTTTTCGAGCGCCAGCAATACGGATAGGAGTGATGAAACTTTTGCGCTCCCAACAACATTTCGCGTTCGCGCAGCAATTCGACAATGTCCCGATTGGCGTCGAAGACATATTTTCCAGTGAGATTTCGCAAACTGGCTTCCTCAGTAAAGCGGCCATGGTCATCGACCGGCGATAAGATCGGCAGGTTCTTTGCCATCCCCAAAGCGTAATCGTCCGCGCCATGGCCTGGTGCGATGTGAACTGCGCCGGTGCCGCTGTCCATCGTCACAAAATCGGCAGTCAGCACGATAGCGTCACGATCGAGAAATGGGTGGCGCGCCTTGATTTTCTCGAGCTTGGTGCCGGAAAATGATGCGAGCGGTTCACCCGCGGGATGAAAGTTTGTGTTTGCGGAAAATTGCGGAACTAATTTCTCAGCGAGAAGCAAGGTCTCCGTCGCACCGTTGCGTGAGAATTTCTGAACGACGTACGTTTCGTCAGGATCAACCGCGATGGCCAAATTCGCTGGCAACGTCCATGGCGTTGTGGTCCAGATAGCGATGCTCGCGTTGTCTTTCCACTCACCACTCGCGATCGGAAATCGGACGTAAACAGCGGTGTCGTCGCGCTCCTGATATTCCACTTCGGCTTCGGCCAGCGCAGTCTGTGCGCCGGTGCTCCAAAAAACGGGCTTCTGCGCCTGATACACCAGCCCTTCCTCGACGAATACCGCAAAGGCGCGCAAAATTTCCGCTTCATATGTGGGATCCATCGTCAGATACGGATGTTCCCAATCGCCGAAGACGCCCAAGCGCTTGAATTGCTCGCGCTGGATGTTGATAAATTTTCGCGCAAACGCTTCGGATTTTTTGCGGACCTCCAACGGAGAAAGCGCCCGCGATTCCTTTACCACTTTGTATTCGATTGGAAGGCCGTGACAATCCCAGCCGGGGACGTACGGCGCGCGCTTGCCCAGCATCGTTTGCGATTTCACGACGAAATCTTTTAGAATTTTATTAAGCGCAGTGCCCATGTGGACATCGCCGTTGGCAAAGGGCGGCCCATCATGCAGGACAAACAGTTCTCGACCCTCTCGCGATTTCTGAATTTGCCGGTACAGGTGCGTCTCCTCCCAAGCCCTGAGCATCTCCGGCTCGCGCGCGGCAAGATTCGCCTTCATCGGAAATTCTGTCCGCGGCAGATTCAGCGTGTCTTTGTAGTTCTGGCTCATTGGAGGCACGCGATGCTAACATTCGGCGATTGGTGAAGCAACGTAGTGAGCATTTCGTGAGATCGACAAAACCGGGATGTTGTTTACGGCTGTTCGTTAGTGAAAAGTTCGGCATGCGCACGCTGCTGTTCGTGTGTGTGGCCACATCGCTTTTAGTAGTCGGCGGATGCAAGGAACGCCGACCCGGAGCAATCGTGCGTGACGCCTGCAACCTCCTCTCCAAAGAGGAAGTCGAATCCGTTCAGGCAGCGCCGCTCAATGAGACGAAGAGCAGCGAACATTCAGACGGAGTTTTCCTTGTTTCCCAATGTTTCTATACCGCAGCGGAATTCAGCAAGTCAGTAACCCTGGCACTCGTACAATCTGACCCGAAGCAAGGCAGCAAGCGCAGTCCAAAAGATTTTTGGAAAGAGAAGTTTGATCCGTACGAAAACGAAGAACGCAAGGCGCAGACCGGCGACGAGAAGGAGCAAGGCTCCGCGCCCAAAAAGATCGAGGGCTTGGGAGACGATGCTTATTGGGTCGGCAATCGGTTCGGGGGCATTCTTTATGTGCTAAAGGGAGATGCATTCATCTCGATCGGCCTTGGCGGAACGGATGACGAAGAGACCAAACTTAAGAAATCGAAAACGCTCGCCCAAAAAGCGCTTCAACGCCTGTAGCGCCTTAAAAAACCGGGCTCGACAGGCGACCGACATCGCTCATTTTCCCGAATCTTAAAGCAGAATTTACAAAGGTTCTGCCTATGAAAAATATTTCCTCCTCTTCAATGACGGCGCGCGCCACTATCGGCGCGCTTTTTTTTGTTACGGGTATTTTCCTGATTGTATTTGGGTTCTTCGCGGCCCGCCTACACTCAGCGATGCCCAGTTCCGGAACACTTAATCCCGGCGGACCACAACTAAATTGGGTCGGCACGGCGGTTGGTGGTGGCTCGCTGGACGAAAGCACCTGTGTTGAAGGCGTAAACTGCGACACGTTCGTAGTAACGTTATCCGGCACGCCAACTAACTGGTCTGGGCTGAAGGCGCGCATCGTCATCAGTTGCGCTGATCCTTCCGGGCTCAGCGACTACGATCTTTACGTTCACAAAGGCGATAACTCGGGGCCGCTTGTGCCGGGTGGAGTATCGGCACATGGCGGAACGCCCCCGGAAATCGTCGATCTCGATCCAAGCAATCCTGATGTCGGCACCGGGCAATTTTCCGTGCACGTGGTTTATTTTAGTGCCTTTGCAGGCTTCCAATATTCCGGCAGCGCCAGTGCGGTGTCTGCATCAGCGGGAACCGCGTTAGCTCCTTCGGCGCCTCAAGACAGAGGGCCGAAGATCGGCTTTCAGAATTTCGAGGCGCCGGGGACGTTGGTGCAGGTTACCGACAGCAGTCAGGGGCCGGCCGTGCACACGGTCGAATACACCGCTCACGATGCGGGTGAACCCTCCATCGGCGTCAATTGGAATTCACCAAACTCAGCGAGCGGTGTAACGAATTTCCAATCAGATCTTCAAACGCTCTTTATCAAGTTCGACGACAGCTGCCCCGCAAACGGCCAGAGCGCGACCTGGTATAACAGTGCTGCGCCAACATCGCAGTTTGTTGACTCTGATCCCATCGGCTTCACAGATCGTCAGACTGGCCGTGTGTTCGCAGGAGAACTCACGCTTACTTCGCCGACGTGCAAAGTTTCGTTCACAGACACTGACGGCCTCGATCAATTAGGTCAGCCCAGTTATGCTGGCTGGTCACCAAGTTCTGGGCCGCTCGGGTCCGGGATTGATCATGAGACGATCGGCGGCGGACCATATCACGCGCCTGCTCCTCCTCACGGCCCATACCCGAATGCAGTTTATTATTGCTCGCAAGACCTGGTCACTGCGTTTTGTCTGCGCAGCGACGACGGAGGCGCCACATATGGCCCGCCAGTACCGACCTACACGTCGCAATGCGGAGGATTGCACGGTCACGTTAAGGTCGCACCTGACGGAACAGTCCATCTTCCCAATAACAGCTGCGCTGGAACTGGGGCCGTTGTCGTTTCGGAAGACAACGGTCTCACGTGGAATGTACGTCCCGTCCAAAACGCAAGCAGCCAGACGCGCGCTAACGCAAATCTTCAGGACCCGGCGGTCGGCATCGACAGTGCCGGTAGGGTCTATTTTGCGATGTCCAGCAGCACGGTAGCTGGCAGCGCTACTGGTGGTTCCAACGCGATCGTGGCGACATCCACCGACCGCGGCCAGACGTGGCAGAACATCTATGACGTAGGCGCAGTTTACGGTCTGAAGAACATTGCTTTCCCCGCGGCAGTCGCAGGCGATACCGGTCGCGCTGCAGTTTCCTTCTACGGTTCGACAACGTCGGGCGATCAGTCGGCGAACAGCTTCAGCGGTATCTGGCATCTTTACGTAGCGAGCACTTTCGATGGCGGCCTGCATTGGACAACAACGGACGCCACGCCGAAGGATCCAATGCAGCGCGGTTGCATCTGGATGCATGGTGGCGCCGATATTTGCCGCAATCTGCTCGACTTCTTTGACATGACAGTCGACAAACAGGGACGCGCGCAGGTTGGCTACGTTGATGGGTGCACCGACGGGGCCTGTGGTCAGGCAGCTTCCACAGCGAAGGGCAACGCCTACACGGCCAGAGGCGTGATCGCGCGGCAATCGAGCGGACGCCGGCTTATTGCTAGCTTCGATCCGCCAAATCCGCTGCACGCCAGATCGGCGCCGGGCATGCCGTCGGTGACGGTGCGCCGAGTCAACTCGGTTGTTCATCTCGCCTGGTCGGAAGCCGACACAGGAAACGCCAACATCACCAGCTATCGGATCATGAGAGGCATTGCTAGCGGCGCTGAGACTCTGCTGACGAGCGTTTCGGGAAATCAGACAACCTATAACGACACTACTGCCACCGACCCCACGAAAACATATTACTACAAGGTGCTCGCAGTAAATGGGGCTGGCACCTCATGCGGAAACAACGAAGTCGCCGCACCGTATGTCGGCGATACGTGTACTGGATTGATTGTTCAAAAGACACCGCCGGGCCATCCGGAACAACCGCTCCAGGGTCTGGCGCCCGCCTCGCTCGCTATCGACTATGTTGCCGTCGCTGAGCCTCCCGGGACAAACAACCTAATGTTCAAGATGAAAGTCACTAATCTGGCGAGCGTGCCGCCGAGCAGCAGGTGGAGAGTGGTTTGGAATTCATATGCTGCCCAATCGTACGATCCGGCAGCCGAGCAGTTCTACGTCGGTATGAGGACGGACCAAAACGGGACGGCTAGCTTTGAGTACGGGACGATCGCTACAGCCGTCATCGGTCTGGTTATTGGCGTTCCCACGGAAACTCAAATCGGTCTCTTGCCGGGAAGCAGCTTTAACGCGGATGGAACGATTACGCTGATTGTCCCGAAGTCCGCAGTTGGCAGCCCAGCACCCGGTGATCTGCTTGGAGCCGTAAACGGAAGGACGTTTACCGGCGACACGCCAGAAACCCAAAACCTGGAGCGCTCAACTCTCCTGGTAGACCACACCTTCGTTAAAGGCCAGCGCGACAACGGACATCCGGCCGCCACGTACACCATTGTAGGCAACGTATCTTGCGGACCGTGATGGCCGTGACCAATCGGTCTGATTAGCTCAAACTGAAAAGGCGTCGGCGACGAGGCGGCCTTGTTCGCGTTTGTGGTGAGTGGATGCAGGCTTGATTTCGTCGCGACTTTTTCCTTAGATCGTAGTGTGCCTGCTGATGATGAGGCAACTTCGCTGACCCCGATTGGTTCTGCGGCTACCGAACAACACAGTGGGGCCGCGTTTACGACGACGCATTGGAGCGTGGTGCTTGAGGCGCAAGGTGAATCGCCAGCTGCACACGAAGCGCTCGAGAAACTTTGCCGCATGTACTGGCGACCGATCTACAGCTTCCTCAGGCGACAAGGCATTGGATCGGCAGAGGCGGAGGATATTACCCAGGGATTTTTTGCGCAGTTATTGGAGCGCGGGAGTTTCGGTGCCGTCCGCAAAGAAAAGGGGAGACTTCGCTCTTTTCTGCTCGCGTCGCTGAAATATTTTCTGGCGGACGAGCAGCGTCGCGCGATGGCGATCAAGCGGGGGAAAGGTCAGCGGCTCATTCCACTGGAAGAACTGCATGCTGACGAGCGGACCGATATGGAACCATCAGATCCAATGACTGCCGAAATGATGTACGAACGCCGGTGGGCTTTGACGGTTCTTGAGCGCGTGATCAACCGATTGAAGGATGAATACCGCGCGGCAGGTAATGCCGCGTTGTTTGATTCGTTGAAGCAATTGCTGCCGGATGAACCGGGCGCGCCATCACAGGCGGAGATCGCCGCGCGCTTGGGGATGACCGAAAATGCGATTCGGCAGGCGTTTTACCGATTTCGGCAGCGCTATCAATCGTTATTGCGAGAGGAAATCGCGCACACCGTTGCGACACCCGGCGATATCGAAGATGAGCTGCGCCATCTAATTTCGGTGGTCGAGGCGTAAAGACATCAACTAGACGAACGCTGTTGATGGACACGAATTGCACGAATTATCACGAAGGATTCGAAGGCTTGAAAGCACTGTACATCCATGAACTTCGTCTCTCGATCAGCATACATCCCGGCAATTCGTATCTGAGTTCGTGTGAATTCGTGGAATTCGTGCCGGAAATTGGTGTGAATTAGTGAAATTCGTGTCCGCGTAACGCATGGGAAAATTTTACGGAGTACAAAAGGGAGCGTGCGCGAACGACTCGACCATGATCAGGGTAATCAGAATTTGCCGGAAGTGCGGCGCAAAGGTCTTTTCCGACGCGCCGGAAGGGCTTTGCGCGAGGTGTGTGCTGAAAATCGCGCTGGCGACGTTGCCTGAGGCTGTAGCCGAGGGCGACTTGTCCGCCGTAGCCTCGGCGAAAGCGGATGACTCCGGCCGCGTGGAACAATCTGCAGGCGAAGATCGAGCATCAGCGTCACAAGACAAAACAACCGTCCGCGCCGCCGAGCTGCTGGGAGAATTGGGCGATTACGAATTGCTGGAAGAAATCGGTCGCGGCGGTCAGGGCGTAGTATTTCGAGCGCGGCAAAAGAGTCTCAATCGCATCGTCGCATTAAAAGTAATTGGCCTTGGTCAGTGGGCGAGCAAAGCGCATCTGAAACGGTTTCGCCGCGAAGCGGAAGCCGCCGCCAGCCTGGAGCATCCCGGTATCGTCCCAATCCATGAAGTCGGTGAGCGCGACGGCTCGTGCTACTTCAGCATGAAATTCATCGAGGGCGGCCAGCTCGATGAAATAGTCCGGCGCGAACCGATGCCCATTCGGCAGGCGGCGGAACTAATCGCCAAGGTAGCGCGCACCGTGCATTACGCGCATGAACACGGCATCCTGCACCGAGACATCAAGCCGGGAAATATTCTACTCGATGCAGAAGGCGAACCGCATCTGACTGATTTCGGCCTTGCGCGATTGCTCGAGACTGAGAGCACAGTCACGCGCACGCTGGAAGTACTGGGCACACCCAGCTACATGGCCCCTGAGCAAGCGTTGGGAGAGAACGCTGCTGTCAGCAGCGCAACGGATGTGTACGGGCTCGGCGCAGTGCTTTACCAATTGCTCACTGGGCAGCCGCCCTTTGCCGGAGGAACAACCTACGAGACCATCAAATTACTGCTCGACACTGAGCCGCGGCAGCCGCGTCTGCTGAATCCGAAAATAGATCGCGATCTATCAACAATTTGCCTGAAGTGTCTCGAGAAAGATCCAAAGCGCCGCTACTCTTCCGCTCTCGCGCTGGCGGAAGACCTCGAACGTTGGTTTAAGCACGAACCCATTCAGGCCAGCCGCGCCGGAGTTTTCACCCGCGGAAGGAAATGGGTGCGACGAAATCCAACGAGTGCGCTGCTGGCGGCGTCTCTGGTTGCTCTTGCAGCGGCGAGCGGCTGGATCGTTTGGAAAAGTGAATTGATCCGGCAACCGGTAACAACGAGCCCACCACCCGACAAGAGCATCGCCGTGCTGCCCTTTGAGAATTTCAGTGACAACAAAGAAAACTCCTACTTCGCCGCCGGGATACAAGACGACGTGCTGACGAGTCTAGCGCAGATTCACGACTTGAAAGTCATCAGCCGCGCGAGCGTGATGGTTTATGAAAAACCCGGCGTGCGCAATATGCGTGAGATCAGCCAGGCGCTGGGCGTGGCGAACGTTCTTGAAGGGAGCGTCCGCCGCACGGGCAACCGCGTGCTCGTCAACGTCCAGCTGATCGACGCACGCAACGACCGCCACATCTGGGCGGAGCGTTACGACCGGGCCGTCGCCGATTCGATTGGCCTCCAAGGCGAGCTGGCCACACAGATCGCGTCCGTTCTGAAAGCGAAACTCGCTCCGGAAGAAAAAGCCCGCCTAGGTGTCGAACCTACCGCTAACTCAGAGGCCTACGTGCTTTACCTCACAGCACTCGGCAAGGAAGGAACAGATTGGATCGCGGCGGAGCAGCTTTACGTGCAGGCCGCTGCGGTTGATCCGACGTTCGCATTAGCTTACGCGCGAGCTTCCATTCTCAATAGCTCGATTGCCGGGTCAACGACCGGCGATCATCGGGCGCCCATGGCGAAAGCGCGCGCCCAGGCGGAGGTAGCTCTGGGATTATCGCCAAACTTGGGCGAAGCGCATCTGGCTTTGGGTCTTTGCCTCTATTGGGGGGATAAGAATTACGACGCAGCGCTTAAGGAGTTCGAGGTCGCCGCGGCGACTTCTCCCAATAACGCCGAGATCTACATTTACGTTGCAGGCATCTATCGCCGGCAGGGGCGCTGGCGCGAATCGGTGGCAAGCTTCCAACGGGCCCTGTCCCTCGATCCTCGCAACCGTTCAGTCGCTTTCAACGCCGGCAACAATCACCTTTTCATGCGTGACTGGCCTGCGGCTGCCGCCGATTACAATCGCGCGCTGGGGATCTCGCCGGATTTCTTGCGTCCCAAGATCGGCCTTGCCTACCTCGAAGTATTTCGTAACGGCAATCCCGCTGCCGCCAGAAAAATTTTGGAAAACATTCCGGCCGCCAGTGATCGCAACGGACTGTTGGCTGCGGCGCGCTGGGACCTGGCCATGCTGGAGCGAGATTATGCCGCAGCGGAAAAGGTTCTGACTGATTTTCCGTTGGAAGATTTTCCTAGCGCCGGAGACGCCCCGAAAACATTTTACCAGGGC
>QHNK01000088.1 GCA_003218415.1 Verrucomicrobiota bacterium
CGACGTTGATGCCGGCGCCAGCAATGTTGGCTTGCTCATTTAAATCGGTGATTTCATTGACCGGGCCGCTGTGAATACCCATTCGGACCTTCAGTTCGGGATGTTTTTTCAGCTCCTTACTGATTTCCATGGCACAGAGAACCGGTGCCTCGGGATTGTTCCGGAAAACCAGCGCGCCGCCGTCTCCGGTCGGTAACCGCAGCAGTTTCCCTTCTGCCTCAGCCAGGCGGAACTGCTCGGTTCCGCGTACGATTTCCTTTAGCTTCTGCAGCTGCTGGCTCTGATCGGTAATGAGCAATTTGGAATAGCCGACAATGTCTATGAACAAGACATGTCCGATCTGCAGCTTAACATCTGAGGATTGGACCTCGGGCATTGCGGCAAGGATTCTAGAAGGCTCCAATCGTCGTTTCTAGATCATTTTTGCAGGCGAGCAAGCCTTTGCCCAATGGCATGAAACGCTCCGGAAGCGTGGTATTCTTGCAAGCTCCGTACCTGAACCTTTCGTTTTTGCAGTGAGCGGATTCCATTCGCGCTGGCCAGCGCGGCGCGGACCGTTGTCATAATCGGAATTTTTGCCGCAAGTGCGGCGTTACGAATAACGACTTCGTGTTCGCGCGGAATTTTGCCGCTGGGCGTGTTGATGATGAAGTTGATGTCGCCGTTCTTGATGCGGTCGAGAACGTTCGGGCGGCCTTCGTGAATCTTGAAGACCTTCGTCACCTTGATTTTTGCTTTCGCCAACGCCTCCGCGGTTCCGCTTGTGGAAATAATTTCAAAACCCAGTTTCACAAACTCGCGTGCGACGGGGATTACGGCTTCCTTATCGGTGTCTTTGACGCTGATGAAGACTTTTCCCGTTTTCGGCAACGCTGGCGGCGCGGCCATCTGCGATTTCGCATACGCCAAGCCGAGATCGACGTCCATGCCCATTACTTCGCCGGTCGATTTCATCTCAGGGCCCAGCGAAATGTCCAGACCCTCGTAGCGCAGAAACGGGAACACCGCTTCCTTCACCGAAAAATGTTTCGGCACGATCTCCTTTGTGAATCCGAGCTCGCGCAATGATTTTCCGGTCATGACTTTGGCAGCGAGTTTCGCCAGCGGGACGCCGATCGCCTTGCTGACGAAGGGCACCGTGCGCGACGCACGTGGATTCACTTCCAAAACGTAAGCGTCATCGCCTTTCACCGCGAACTGCACATTCATCAGTCCGCGCACGTTGAGTTCACGCGCCATTGATTTTGTCGCCGCGGAGATCTCATCGAGCACTTTTTGCGACAATGAGAATGTCGGAATCACGCAGGCGCTGTCGCCGCTGTGGATGCCTGCTTCCTCGATATGTTCCATGATTGCGCCGATGACGGTCGTTTCGCCGTCGGAGATGCAATCGACATCGACTTCGATTGCATCTTCGAGAAAGCGATCGATGAGCACTGGACGATCGGGCGTCACTTCGATGGCGCTCGCCATATAGCGCCGAAGATCTTCCTCATTATAGACAAGTTCCATCGCACGCCCACCGAGAACGAACGAGGGTCGCACCAAAACTGGGTAACCAACTTTCTTCGCGATCTCGATAGCCCCTTCGGTACTCGTCGCCGATCCGTTCGGAGTTTGCCGCAAACCGAGCTTGTCCAGCATGGCAGCGAATAACTGCCGGTCTTCTGCGGTCTCAATGCTTTCGGGCTGCGTCCCAAGAATGGGCACACCTGCTGCCTTCAATCCGCTGGCCAGATTCAGCGGTGTTTGTCCACCAAACTGGACGAACACGCCCTCGGGTTGGCATGCACACAACAGTAGTCGAACTCAATGCCCTGCCCGATCCGATTTGGTCCGCCACCCAGGATCATGATTTTGCGCTTAGCGCTCTCTCGCCGCTCGTTCTCGTCGCCGTAGGTCGAGTAGTAATACGGCGTATAAGCTTCAAACTCTGCCGCGCATGTGTCGACGAGGCGGTACGTCGGTACGACATTTTGAGTTTTTCTCTCCGATCGAATTGTTTCTTCCGAAGCGCCTCGCGCGACCGCCAACTGTCGATCTGAAAAACCGAGCTTCTTCGCGCGAAGCAATTGTGGCACAGGCATCTTGCCTGTGGGGCCGGCGGGCGTCTCGCCTGCTGAATCAAAGTCCGCTTCCAACACACCGCCAGCTTGCAGCGCAAACTCGCCTTTACGCAGCCTCGCCTTTTCAGGGTTGCGAGCTATGTAATCACGGTATCGGAGCAACTCGTTCCAATCGCGGACGATTCGATCATAGCTCTCGCCCTGCCAAAGCCGGCCAGTTCTCCCAAGCAATTCGTTGATTGCTTTGGCGGAAAATGATTTCCACGAGTGAAGAGTGTCGGCGAGCATCTGGCCCTTTGCCAGCTGAACGGCCACATGCACGTGATTGGGCATCACTACAAACGCATCTAGCACATACCGGTCACGATCGAAACGTCGCAGTGCCTTGACTACAATTGCAGCCACATCTGATCTTTTAAGAACGCACTCGCCGTGTCCCTGGTCGAGCCATTGCTCGCGGTCCTCCTGAAATCGTTTCCGGTATTCGTATTTGGTGGCAGTATCCCAGGGTTCAGGATGAAACTTCCGCCAAGTGTCGAATTCTTCTTTCCAGCGTCGAAGAATGCTTTGTGGGACAGCATCCGCCAAACGGAAAGTTACAAAGTAGGTGGCATTAGGCTGCTCCCAATGTGGCAGGTTAGGGCGGTGCTTTTGAATTTCGCCGTGCGGGTCCAAGGCATGAAATTTTGGCTCAGGACCTTTCAGCCCTTTCTTTACTTCGGCAGGCGAGACGCCCGCCTGCCCCACAGGCAAGATGCCTGTGCTACGATGCAGCGCCCGCGCTTCCTCCACAATCTGTTGGACATTCCGCAAAAACCACCGGTCAATCTTGGTCAGATCATAAACTTCATCGATAGACATCCCGTGCTGAAATGCGTGCGCGATATAAAAGATTCGTTCAGCATTGGGGATCGCCAGCTTCAAGCGCAGAGTCTCAAGATCGACATCTTTGTCCCCGCCATCGCCGCACAAACCGAAGCGCTTGATCTCCAGACTGCGCAAAGCTTTTTGCAATGCCTCCTTAAACGTACGCCCAATGGCCATCGCCTCGCCGACGCTCTTCATTCGCGTCGTGAGCGTGGCGTCCGCCTGCGGAAATTTTTCGAACGTAAAGCGGGGCACTTTGACCACGCAGTAATCGATCGTTGGCTCGAAGCACGCAGGCGTTTCGCGGGTGATGTCGTTTTTGATTTCGTCCAGCGCATAACCGACGGCCAGTTTTGCCGCGATTTTCGCAATCGGAAAACCCGTCGCCTTCGACGCCAGCGCGCTGGACCGCGAGACGCGCGGATTCATTTCGATCACGACCATGCGGCCGGTGTCAGGATGAACAGCAAACTGAATATTCGATCCGCCTGTCTCGACACCGATCTCGCGAATTACGGCGAACGCGGCGTCACGCATCATTTGGTATTCCTTGTCGGTGAGCGTTTGCGCGGGCGCAACAGTGATGGAGTCACCGGTATGCACGCCCATGGGATCGAAGTTCTCGATGGAACAAACGACCACGCAGTTGTCCATCCGGTCGCGCATCACTTCCATCTCGAATTCTTTCCACCCGACCAGCGATTCTTCGATTAGAACTTCGTGGACCGGCGAGAGATCCAGCCCGCGCGCAGCGATCACATCGAGCTCCTCGCGATTGTAAGCGATTCCACCGCCGGTCCCGCCCAAGGTAAATGCCGGACGAATGATGAGCGGAAACGTTCCGATTTCAGCGACGATCCGATCCAGTTCCGCCAGCGAACGCGCCACGCCGGAACGCGGCACCTCGAGCCCGATGCGCAGCATCGCTTCCTTGAACAATTGGCGATCTTCGCCTTTTGCAATGGCCTGCGCGTTTGCGCCGATCAATTTCACGCCGTGTCGCGCCAGCGCGCCGTTGCGATTCAACTCCATGGCGGCATTCAGCGCCGTTTGTCCGCCCAGAGTTGGCAAAATCGCATCTGGTTTTTCGCGTTCCATGATGGCCTCGATCACTTCGGGAGTGATCGGTTCGACATAAGTGCGATCCGCAAACTCCGGATCGGTCATGATCGTAGCCGGGTTGGAGTTCACCAACACGACTTCATAACCCTCTTCGCGCAGCGCTTTGCACGCTTGCACTCCGGAATAATCAAATTCGCAGCCCTGCCCGATCACGATTGGACCGGAACCGATTAGCAGGATTTTGTTGAGCTCGTTATTTCGCGGCATCTGCGCCAGCGGGGACTGTAAACGAAATCACGTGAAGTTCACGCGCGAATCGCTACGCCACCTGCGCCATGCGTTGCCGATCCAGCCACACTTTGCAAATGCTTTTAATGCGAGTGAGGACATAGTACACGGTCTGACTGCGGAGACGCACCAGTTCCGTGCCGACAATGCGGGTGACGAAATCGCTCGGGAGATCGAAAATCTCCTGTGGCGTCGAACCTTCAAGGCCTTTGCAGAGAATCGCGGTCATCGAGCGGGTAAGCGTTTGCACCTCCGGGCCGAGCGTCATGCGGATGTGCGCCTTTCCGGTTTCATCCACCTGCAGATAAACGCCGACCGTGTCCGTGCATTCCTCGTCTTTTCGCACATCGACAAGATCGAACTTCTCGCTTTCGCGCGGGTCCTGCTTCTTTGCATTGTCCGCGTAGGAAACGAGCGTCTCGCGCCGCTCATCTTCCGACAGCGATTCGAAGAGATTGATGATCTTGTTTAGCTTGGTCGGGTACATTGACAATCGTAATTTATCACAAGCTGGAGCCTCATGCTTCGGCTTTGCTCAGCAAGTTGTTTATGGCTAATTGCATCATGAAAACTCCGATTAAAGTCGCTGTGACGGGCGCCGCCGGGCAGATCGGTTACGCGCTTCTGTTCCGCATCGCCTCCGGACAAATGTTCGGGCCGGATCAACCGCTCAGGCTCCATTTGATCGAGATCCCGCCTGTGCTCGGTGCGCTCGACGGTGTGGTCATGGAATTGCACGATTGTGCCTTTCCGTTGCTGGAATCGGTCGTGCCGACGGCGGACTTGGATGAAGGCTTTCGCGACATCAACTGCGCTTTGTTGGTCGGAAGCATTCCGCGCAAGGCCGGCATGGAGCGTAAGGAGTTACTCGGAGTCAACGGCAAGATTTTCGTCGGGCAAGGCCAGGCGATTCAAAAAAGTG
>QHNK01000089.1 GCA_003218415.1 Verrucomicrobiota bacterium
AAAGCGCAGTTCGCCATTATAATAACCCAACGCTGGATCAGGCTTGGCCAGTATTTCCTTCAGCCGAGGGATGACCGGTGCCGGGCGGCGCTCCAGGATAGCTTGGTAAACTTGTGTTTCCAACGCGATGGAGTCGTCGGCAGCGGGGTGGAGCGGAGCGAGGAGCGCCGAGCCCCGAGGCAGGTCGCCCTCGGCTTGTGCGATCGCCGCCTTTGCCGCCAGGGTATCCACGTCGTCCGGTGTGATATTGAGGACCTGATCAAGCTTCCGCAGCGCCTCGGGGAAACGACGAAGGCAGATATAGGAAAGCGCGTGCTGGCTAAGTAGGAAAACGTTGCGCGGGTCGAGCCGCTCGGCTTCGTTGAAGTACGCCTCGCTCCGGTCCCACTGGCCTCGCCTTCGCGCGACATAGGCCAGCGATTCAGGAATCCAGCTGCTATTGGGTAGGAGCTGACGTGCTTGCTCAAAGTAACGCACCGCCGTGTCGTAATCCTTTAGGGCGTAGTGGTAATAGCCCTTGGCCAATACGGCCTCGCCGAGATCGGGCTGAAGAGTGAGCGCGGTTTCGGCTGCCTGTCGCGTCTCCTCACGGAGGGCGACCGTTGGTTGAAGATTCTGTGTAACGTAGCCGCGCGCTTCCACCCATGATAGCCGCGCCCAACTAAGGGCGAACTTCGGGTCCAAGCGCACCGCTTCTCTGAGATATTTCTGCGCGCCAAGGAAGTTGGCGGGTGTGTTTGCTGTTCTCAAGCTATAAGCCAACCCACGCAGATAGGCATCATAAGCCTCGGTGTTGTCTGTTGGTTTGGCAGCGATGACTTCCTCTTCCCGACCGCTGAGGTGCGCGCGCAATTGGTCGGCGACGGCTTTGGCCACTTCACTTTCGACCGAAAAGATGTCGGTCAGTTTGCGATCAAACGTATCCGCCCACAGATGTGAATCATTAGCAGCTTTGATTAGCTGCACGTTCACGCGCACGGCGTCGCCACTCTTCTGCACGCTTCCTTCCAAAATGTGGGCGACGCCAAGTTGCCTGGCGATCTCGGGCAGGTTTTCAGGGGTGCTTTTGTAATGTTGCGTCGAAGTCCGCGAGATGACCTTTAGATCGGCGATCTTGGATAAGCGTGTCAGAATCTCGTCCTGGATCCCGTCGGCGAAGTACGCATTCGCTTTGTCTTCGCTACGGTTTTCAAACGGAAGCACTGCGATGCTTTTTTCTGGGGCAGCCAGTGTCGATCGCACGCGATTACGGGAAAACATTGCGATGCCAACGACGATTGCCGCGAGCGTGAGCAACGCTGCCGTCATCGCCGCCCAGCGCAGGCGCGTCCGGCGTTTCTGCACAGTCTCGAATTTCTGCGGCAGCTTCGCATTGCCGAATTGATCGTCATAGAGGTTCACGACCGAGACACGCACGCCATGTTTCACTTCGCACGAACCAAGGTCGTGCAACAGCGGTTGCCACTGTTCGTATTCTTCGAGATCCTCGGCGACATGTTTGGAAAGCAGAATGTGGCCAGCGTCGCCGCAACCCATCACCCGTTTGGCCATGTTGATTCCAGCGCCCGCGAGATTGGCCCGTTCGTTTACATCGGCCACGCCGCTAACTGGCCCGCTGTGGATTCCCATCCGAAGTTGCAGGCGGGGATGTTCCTTGACAGCGCGGCTGATCTCCACCGCGCACTGCGCAGGCGCTTCCGGACTCGTGTAAAATACCAGCACCATCCCGTCGCCGGTCGGGACGCTGATTAGACGGCCTTTTGCCTCGGTACCGCGGAAATGCTTGGACTCGCGCACGATCTGATTCAACAGCTCAAGCAACCGCCGCTGCTCCGAAGTCACCAGCTTCGAGTAGCCGACAATGTCGATAAAGAGCACATAGGCAATCTCCAGCTCGATCTCCTTGTTCACTTCAATCGACATTGGGAAGGATTGTAGGCGCTGGTCGCTAACGCCTCTACATCAATGTTTCGGCTGGGACGAAGCAGCAAGCCCTAGGAAACGCGGATCGTTCCGAAACGGATCGAACATCGGACCGACCGGAGCAGCGCGGGAGCGAGCGAGTTTTAAATTCGTGTCTGAATCTTTGGCGTTAATGCGCGTCATTCATTAATGTTGTCGAGGCCGGCAAATTTCCAGCCGCTTTTGGTCAATTCGAACTCGAAGCGAATTGGTGCGTTCTCGCGGTCGTCCGGAGTTTCTTTAAAAGGACAATAGATCTCACACCGCCGGTCGGATTCTTTTCGCGGTTCGGCGGTTGCAAAACATTGGGCGGCATTGGCCTCGCCTCTAAAAATTTCATTATAACGGCGCAAAAAATCGGCCCTATTCTTTACGGCCTTTTGAAAGGCAGGCATCGAAAGTGGGAATTTCGTCATCTCCGCGACGGTCGCTTTATCGCCAGCGACGACCGCGGATCTAAATTTTTTCCAGAATGTCGAAAACTCGCTCTGCGCAAAAGCGTTTGGAAAGAACAACAGAACCAAAATTCCGACTAACCAAGTCCGCCCGCGAATCACGCGAATAGACGCGAATGAACTCAGTTCTGACCTCGTCATTGTTCCTCCTTGAGCTCCTTTTTCGACATCTCGTGCGTTTTGACGATCTTCCACTTACCATCGGCGCCGAACTTCAACGTGAAAACGAAACCGGCTTCCAGCTCGCCCGACGTGCGCCCGTAACAAGGCGCATAAAGGATTGCGGTATTCGCATCAGTCCACTTGCGCACCTTCAGAACGTCGTTGTCCGGCGCGCAATGGCGCGGGTTAAAATCCTTTGGCAAATGGCTCTTGCCAAGTTGCGCTAACTGCAAACCCTCCGTCTTTTCGTCCGACGGTGAATGCAGCGCGGACCATTCGCCATCACGCAATTGATAAAATGCGACGCATTCAACTCTCGTATGGTGCGCGTGCACCGGGGTGTAATTGAACGCGAAGCGTTTTGAATCCGCCGCCCATATCACCTCTGCATCGCCCGCTTCCCCTTCATGCACCTCCAAGTCTTGACCGAGATCCAAAACAACTTCCCCAGTCCCGGCTTTTACAATCTTCGGCGCACACGTACCAGTGTAATACTCATCGCATTTGTATTCCCATTGTTTGTCCGGAGAAACGGATCTCGCGCTCGATGATGAAGCGCGGCCGGTTTCGGAAATCGATTGCGCTTGTTCGCTCGTCGATTCAGGCGTTGATGACGGTGACGTTGTTGCGCTACTCGCCGCGAGCTTGCCCGCGTTCTGAGTTCCGTGATCGACCATGTTGTTCAGTTCGTTGATGCGATCTCGAGCCAGACGCGTCATCGTTTCATAGTGGAGCGTCGGCGCCATCGAGCCGCCATCTGCCTCCTTCGCGGCTCGCGCTGCCTCGGCATCGCGGGATACAACCCATGCTCGTTGCGCCTCCCTGAGCTTTTGTTTGCTCTCAACGGTCGGAAGTTTTGCCAAAACCGATTGATAAGTTTTGTTGAGATCAGCATCAGCTCGCTGAAAGTCCGCGCGCGCTTGCGCGTTCATGGCCGCCTGTGTCTGCGCGTGAATCTGCGTAAGCGGAATTAGCAGGGAAATAAGCAGAGCCGCGCACTGCGAGAATACTCGCATCGCAAACAATGACCGCCGACACATCCGACGGTCCAACGAGCGTGTCATGTTGATGAACCCGATCAGCGCCTAACGCTTCCTTCCTGTCTCCGCGCCTCCGGGAGGTGCGATCGTCTTATCTTTGGCCGGCTTGTACTCAAATTCGCAGCGCGTGACGGTACTGCTGACGGTCGCCGTAGCTTTATTGAAGCTTTGAGAAGAAATTACTCCTTCGTAACGCGCGATGTAGAGCGGCTGACCTTGTCCGTCAAGCGCGAGCCAATACTGCGACTTGTAGGAAAAGAACGCTGGAGCAGTGACCACTTCAGGGTGACCGTTGCGGTACGTTTTAGCGCGAATATGCAACCACGTCGCGCCGGCGTGCTG
>QHNK01000144.1 GCA_003218415.1 Verrucomicrobiota bacterium
ATCCAATGGGGCGTGCCCATCGGCAAACACGCCGCGATTGCGGGAAAAATCGCGGAGATGGCGGGGAACGTGTTCGCGATGGAAGCGATGACGTTTCTCACGTCCGCGCTGGTCGATCGGAAAGCAGGTGACCTGCGCATCGAAACCGCGATGTGCAAAATGTGGGCCACTGAAACCACCTGGCGCATTGCCGATGAGGCCATGCAGGTACGTGGAGGACGCGGCTATGAAACAGCGCACTCGCTCGCCGGGCGCGGCGAGGAGCCGGTGTCGGTGGAACGTTTGCTGCGTGATTGCCGCATCAACATGATTTTCGAAGGGTCGAGCGAAATCATGCGGCTATTTATCGCGCGCGAAGCGCTCGATCCGCATTTGAAAGTGGGCGGCGCGATTTTTAACACGCAACTGCCGATGTCCGATCGCGCGAAAGCTGTCTTCAGTTCCGGAAAATTTTATGCTGGTTGGTATCCGCGCCAGTGGTTGCCGAACGGCGCGCGCAAGATCGACAATTTGCACGAGACACTGCGCGGCCACGTCAACTACGCAGCGCGCACCAGCAAACGGCTCGCCCGCGGTTTATTTCATGCCATGGCGCGCTTCGGCCCGAAACTGGACCGGGAACAACTGCTTCTTTCCAGGTTCGTCGGGATCGCGACGGAATTATTCGCGATCAGCGCGACGTGTTCTTATGCGCAGTGGTTGCTCAGCCAGGGCAAACCAGCTGATGAAATTCTCGCGGTCGCAGATTATTTCTGCCGCTCCGCGCGCATGAGAATTGATAATCACTTCGCCGGTACATCCCGCAACGCGGACAAACGCGGCTACGCTCTGGTGCAAGACTTGCTCGCCGGTAAACACGTGGTTCTCCGCGATGGCATCGTGTAGGTAGCGTGCGTGCGCGGCCGCCGTGCTTGGTTCCGGTGTATCGCCGCAGCAACTTTCCAATCAGTAGTGCGATGTCTGCATGACCAGGCACAGGCCAATATCCGCGCTTGCTTATCGCGGGCCTTTTTGTTTGGATCGTAAACGTGCCCGCTGACGAGGATCAGGCGTCGGGGAATGGAATCGCCCCAAGCACGCAAAACGGCGGTGTCGCGTTTACCACGACGCATTGGAGCGTGGTGCTGGAAGCGCACGGTCAATCCCCGGCAGCCCGGGAGGCATTGGAAAAACTTTGCCGCACTTATTGGCGACCTGTCTATGGTTTCATCAGGCGTCAAGGCACTCGTCCCGAGGAGGCGGAAGATCTTACTCAGGGATTTTTTTCGCTGCTGCTAGAGCGCCACGATTTCGACGCCGTCCGGAAGGAGAAAGGGCGACTGCGGTCTTATCTGTTAACCTCGCTCAAACATTTCCTTGCCAGCGAACACCGTCGCGCAATGACGGCGAAACGAGGCAAAGGACAACGGCTGATTCCGCTGGAAGAACTGAGTGCAAACGAGCGACTCGAACTGGAAGGTGCGGGTGCTGTAAGTGCTGACCGCCTCTATGAGCGTCGCTGGGCCCTGACTCTTATGGAGCAGGTGCTACTGCGATTAAGGGAGGAATACTGCTCCGCGGGTAATGCCGCGTTATTTGATTCGCTGAAACAATTACTACCCGATGAACCGGGAGCACCGTCACGGGCGGAGATCGCGTCGCAGTTGGGCATGACGGAGAATGCACTCCGGCAAGCCTTCCATCGGTTTCGTCACCGTTATCAACTCTTATTGCGCGAAGAAATTAGTCACACTGTCGCCATTGCCAGCGATGTCGAAGATGAGCTGCGGTATTTAATCGCTGTGTTGCGAACGTAACGTATGACGGAATTCCGCGCAGTACATGACGGGGAGCGCGCACGCGACTCTCCCGAAATGAGCAGCGTACCCAGGGTTTGTCGAAAGTGCCGAGCGGAGATTTTTGCCGACGCACCCGAAGGCCTTTGTACCGCTTGCCTGTTTGAGACCGGACTGGATCTCTTTGCTGATGCATCTGTAGCCCCGCAGAAGCGGGATGACCCCGGCCGCGAAGATTGTGTTGTCGCACCGGATAGAAAGAGATCAGCGCGTCGGGCAAAGATATTCGCCGACTTTGGCGACTATGAATTGCTAGAGGTAATCGGCCGTGGCGGTCAAGGTGTAGTGTATCGCGCGCGGCAGAAAAGCCTCAACCGCACTGTTGCTCTCAAAGTGATCGGTTTGGGGCACTGGGCCACCGAAGCACACCTCAAACGCTTCCGCCGCGAAGCCGAAGCCGCTGCCAGATTAGACCATCCATGCATTGTCCCAATTCACGAAGTCGGCGAGCGCGAGGGCTCGTGTTACTTCAGCATGAAGTTAATCGAAGGCGGCCAACTTGATGAGGTTGCCAAGCAGGAGCCAATGCCGATTCGGCGGGCGGTCGAATTAATCGCCAAGGTCGCGCGGACGGTTCATTACGCACACGAGCACGGCATCCTGCATCGCGATATCAAACCGGGAAACGTTTTGCTTGATAGAAACGGCGAACCGCATCTCACCGATTTCGGGCTGGCACGGTTGGTCGAGACAGAGAGCACCGTCACGCACACGATGGAAGTTTTGGGCACGCCGAGTTACATGGCACCGGAGCAAGCTCAGGGAGATAACGCGGCTGTCAGCAACGCTACAGATGTGTACGGACTCGGCGCAGTTCTTTACCAACTGCTGACCGGGCATCCCCCTTTTGCTGGCGGCACAACCTACGAGACGATCAAGTTACTGCTGGATACCGAGCCGCGACTGCCGCGCGTCTTGAATCCAAAAATAGATCGCGATCTTTCAACAATCTGCCTCAAGTGTCTCGAGAAAGATCCAAAGCGCCGGTACTCTTCGGCTCTCGCGCTCGCTGAAGACTTGGAACGTTGGCTGAAGCACGAACCGATCCTAGCTCGACACACCGGAATCATCACGCGCGGAAAGAAGTGGGTGCGGCGAAACCCAACCAGCGCGCTTTTGGCGGCATCGTTGGTCGCGCTGGCGGCAGCCGCCGGCTGGATCGTTTGGAAAAGCGAATTTGTCCGCCCTCCGGTGACAACGGGAATCGCGGTGCTGCCATTTGAAAACCTGAGCGACGAGAAAGAGCACACTTACTTTGCCGATGGCGTGCAGGACGACATTTTGACCAAGCTGGCGAAAGTCGCCGATCTCAAAGTGATCAGCCGTACCAGCGTCATGCAATATCGCGGCAAGAGGAATACGCGAGAGATCGGGGACGCGCTTCGCGTATCTCACATACTAGAAGGAAGCGTGCGCAGGGATAGGGCCAGAATCCATTTGAATGCCCAGTTGATCGACACGCGCACGGACACGCACGTCTGGGCCGAAGAATACGATCGTGACCTGAGGCAATCGATCTCCTGAACCAGGCTAGTGCGCGTGATCCATCGTTTATCGATGCCTACTGCCAGCTAGCGTACGTCCATGACTGGCTTTATTTCGGTGGCTATGACCATACTCCCGCGCGTCTGGCGTTGGCAGAAGCAGCCATTCAAGCGGCGGCTCGCCTTAATCCCAACGCTGGTGAAACACATCTGGCGCGTGCGCAAAACCTGTATTGGGGGTATCTCGATTATAACGGTGCGCTGGCCGAACTGGAAATCGCCCGTCAGACTTTGCCAAATGATTTCCGCGTACCCCTGTTGATGGCCACGATTCAGAGGCGTCGGGGACAGTGGGAAGAATCCACACGAAGTTACGAGCACGCGGTGGAGCTCAACCCGCGCAACATCGAAACAAGAATGGGGATTGCAATCAATTACATGTTCTTGCGGCGCTATGCTGACGTAAGATCCGCGCTGGCCAGCGCATTAGCCGTTTTTCCGAACGACTTGGACACGCGGGTATGGCCAGCGTACGTGGAATTTCAGGAAACAGCTGACACCCGGCCGTTGCATCAAATGCTCGATTCAATTCGAGCCACAAATCCCACTCCAACGCTCGCTATCGCTAAGTTTTGGCTCGCTTGCGCACTCGCCGAGCGCGACGCCGCTGCCGCAAAAAACCCTCTAGATGCGTACAGCGAAAATTCAAACCTCTGGGGCGAGCTTTTGTTTAGTCGCTCACTTCTAGAAGGCATTCTCGCGCGCATGACAAAAGACGAAGGCAAAGCAAGGTCAGCTTTTGTCGCTGCACGCGCGGAGCAGCAAAAAGTGGTCCAGGCCCAACCCAATGACAGCGAGGCAGTGGCGCTGCTCGGTTTGATCGATGCCGGTCTCGGGCGGAAAGAGGAAGCGCTGCGCGAAGGCCGACGCGCAGTCGAGCTTCTTCCCGTGGAAAAAGATGTAATGGACGGAATCGGGTTGGTGGCGAATCTGGCGATGATCGCTGCCTGGGTTGGCGACAAAGATCTAGCCTTCGAACAGCTGGACAGGAGCATCCGTCTCCCAAGCCCTCTCAGCTACGGTGGGCTGAAACTGTTCCCGTGGTGGGACCCTCTGCGCGGCGATCCGCGTTTTGAGAAGGTCCTCGAACAAGCCAAGCAACCGGTCGCGTTAAAGTAAAACTGTAGTGGCAGGCGTGCCGCCTGCATCCAACGTAAAGCAGCCGACCCGCCTTCGCTGGGCTTCGGCATGGGAACCACCGTTGCCTCTATAAGCCCGGTCCGTGAAATCAGCGTAATCCGCGGTTGTCTTCCTAACTTTCCGTGTAACAGGCGATCAAATTTCGCGCAGTACATCAGTGAACGGCCAGAAATGACTTCTCACGATGAGGAGCCAAAGGAGGCCAGAACAACAGAAAGAAAATTAAATCATGAATAAACAAAACATTCTCGCGCCAATTATGCGCCACATCGCCCGTCTCTCTTCTTTAGCTGTAATTATTGCGCTGCTCTTTGCAGCCATGGCCAGTGTGCAAAGCGCGCACGCGGACATGAACACTGACGCAGTGCTGCTTCAGCAATTAGCACGGGTGCGCCAAGCTACCGCTCGTTATCACGACGTCTCCCAGGCCGAGGCGGCCGGCTACGTTGACATCGGTCTTTTTGTGTCGGGACAAGGATGGCACTACCTCAACTCGAGTCTTATCGACGATACTTTCGATCTGGAAAACCCCGAGATCTTGGTCTATGCGCCCACCCCGAACGGAGGGCGTCGGCTTGTAGCGGTCGAATATGCCGTGCCCGATAGTTTCCCGGTTCCTGAGGGATTTTTCGGCGATAGCGATGTCTGGAACGACAATCTGGATTTCCACCTGTGGACTCTGCACGCGTGGGTCTGGCAGGGGAATCCAAATGGAATGTTCGCGGACTCGAACCCGGATGTTCCGTAAGGCTGAGACGGCATGCGCGTCTGAGCGCGTCAGGAACCAAAGACGAAAACGGCCACAAAACAGACTGGCCACCAAGGTAGCAATAGTCAAACCGTCTATGGTGGCTACCTGGAGGTGGGCGACATCCCCGAATCGGAATTGAACTGGGCATCGTTGGTCGTGACACCACCCTTCCCTGATTACGTTTCGGGTCACGCACCTTCAGCGGTGCAGCGGCGACCGTGCTCACGCTGTTCTACGGCACGGAAGACTTGAGAAGCTCCTCAAACAAGCCAAGCAGCCGGTCGCGTTAAAGTAAAACTGTAGTGGCAGGCGTGCCACTGCATCCAACGCAAAGCAGCCGAACCCGCCTTCGCTGGGCTTCGGCATGGGAACCACCGCTGCCTCCATAAGCCCGGTCCGTGAAATCGGCGTAAGCCGCGGTTGTCTTCCCAACTTTGTGTGTAACAGGCCACCAAATTTCGCGCAGTACATCGGTGAAAGGCCAGAAACGATATGCCGACATACATGGACATTCACGAAATCCCGGGAGGCGTTAGCCTGCGGGAAGTGGCGAAGGCGCACGCGGCGGATCTGAAAGTGCAGGGCAGATACGGGGTCGAATACGACAGGTGTTGGGTTAACGAGGCAGCCGGGAAGGTATTTTGTCTTTGCCATGCCCCGAGCGCGGAAGCAGCGACCCAGGTTCATCGGGAGGCGCATGGGCTGGTTCCCTTCAACATCATAGAGGTTGAGGCGCGAGTCGCCGATTTGTTCCTCGGCGGCAGCGAAGTAGATCTAGATCCATCCGGGGTGGTTACGATGCATGGAGATCGCAATAACGCCCCAGATCCCGCCATTCGGACGATTTTATTTACCGATATTGTGGAATCCACAATGTTGACTCAATCGCTGGGCGACGAGGCGGCGCTGGCGATGCTCGGCGTGCACGACGCGATTGTGCGCGACGCGTTGTCCGCCCTTGGCGGACGCGAGGTAAAGCACACCGGCGACGGCATTATGGCGTCTTTTGTGTCGGCAGCTGGCGCAGTTCGATGCGCAATTCAGATTCAGCGCGAATTGGACAAGCATGCGCAAGCCAACCCCGAGCGCCCGCTCAAGGTCCGAGTCGGCGCCGCGGCAGGTGAGCCTGTCGAGCAACATAACGATCTTTTTGGATCGACAGTACAACTAGCCTTCAGATTGTGCGGGCATGCCGCACCGGAACAAATCGTCGTGTCCAACGCGGTTGCCGAACTGTGCATCGGCAAGGAACTCCGCTTCGAAGCCCTCGGGGAAGTTGTCCTGAAAGGCTTCGGTTACCCAGTCCGCGCCCATGCCGCTGCATGGCGCTAGGCCAATTAGAAGAAGTTTTACGGTGCGCTAATCGATGGACCTCATGATTAAGAACATTCGAAATAAGTTTGGATTCGCGTGCATCGCAATCGTGGCGAGCGTCGGATTTCCATTCATTGTAGCATCGATTGCGTTTGCTCAGGCCGCGCCGCCGGGCGCTGGCGCGGCTCCGGCTCCCGCTGCGGAGGTTGAGCGCGTGATCGTCACCGGTTCGCTCATTCCGACCGCGGAAGAGGTCGGTCCGAACCCGGTGTTCAGTCTTAACCGCGACC
>QHNK01000143.1 GCA_003218415.1 Verrucomicrobiota bacterium
CGAGCGCAAACAGATCACCGCGTTCATTGTCGATGTCGATTCGCCCGGACTCGAGATTACATACCGGTGTCATTTCATGGGTTTGCGCGCGCTTTACAACGGCATCGTGAAGTTCACCGATGTCCGCGTGCCGCGCGAAAACATGATCGCAAAGGAAGGTCAGGGATTGAAGGTCGCGCTCACGACCCTCAACACGGGACGCCTAACGCTTCCGGCTGCGTGCACGGGTTTATCCAAACGCTTGCTCGAGATCTGCCGAAA
>QHNK01000148.1 GCA_003218415.1 Verrucomicrobiota bacterium
CAAGTAGCCGCCGGAATTGAGCGCGTAATGAAACTGCGGGATGCAGCGCTTGTGCAGTTCCGGGCTCAAATAAATGAGGACGTTGCGGCAACTGATCAGGTCGAGCCGGGAAAAGGGCGGGTCGACACAGATGTTTTGCCGCGCGAACGTGCAGATGTCGCGCACGTTGCGATGAATTTGGTAACTGCCGTCCCGCTTCACGAAAAATCGTTTCAATCGCGCGGACGACACGTCCTTTTCGATCGCGCTGGAATAAATTCCCAGCCGCGCATGTTCGATCACCGACTCGCTCAGATCGGTGCCGAAAATCTGGATGCGCATTTTGGATAGACTGCTGCCCAGCGTTTCCAGAATGCAAATGGCGAGCGAATACACTTCTTCGCCGGTCGCGCAGCCCGGCACCCACGCGCGCAACTCAGGTTGTCGATCTTTGCTTTTGTTTTTGAGCAGCGCCGGCAGAAAACGTTTCTTTAACGCGCGGAACAGTGCCTCGTCCCGGAAGAAGCGCGTCACGTTGATGAGCAGATCGTCAAAAAGCGCTTCGATCTCTTTCTTGTTGTCGCGCAGGAACCGCGCGTATTGGCTTATCTTTTCGATCCGGTGCAGCGCCATTCGTCGTTGGATGCGCCGAATTAGCGTGCTTTCTTTGTAGGCGCTAAAATCGACACCCATCTGCTTTTTCAGCGACAGGAAGATGCGGCCCAGATCGTCCGCCTGGCGATAGGCGGCTTTCTCGATTTCCTCCGGATCGCTCAGTGGCCGCCGGATGTAGGGATGATCGGCGATGCGCTCGATTTCGCGCGCAATTTCGCGTGGCGTCAGAACAAGATCGACAAAGCCGGCACGGATCGCGCTCCGCGGCATGGCGTCGAACTTCGCGCTCTGTTGATTTTGTGCGAACGTCAAACCGCCGGCCGCTTTGATCGCGCGCAGACCGGCCGTGCCGTCGCTGCCAGTTCCGGAGAGCACGATGCCGATGGCGCGCGATCCACATTCTTCGGCGAGCGATTCAAAAAAGTGGTCGATTGCAACGTTGAGCCGCTCCTCACGTCGGACCAATGTGAGCGTGCTATCCTTGGCGATGACACATTTGTTCGGCGGCTGCACGTAAACCGTGTTCGGTTTTGGCGTCGTCGTTCCGGTGACTTCGCTCACTGGCATCGCGGTCACTTTGCCAAGCAAATTAGCAAGCCGGCTGGCGTGATGCGGATCGAGATGTTGCACGATCACAAAAGCCATACCGGTTCTCGGCGGCAAATTCTGCAACAGCTCCATGGCCGCTTCGAACCCACCAGCCGAGCCGCCGATGCCCACAATCGGGCAACTTAAATTTTCTTTAGCGGTCCGTGAACCTACCGTCTTCTTTGGCGATTTTGGCAGCGTCGATTTCCTTTGGTGCGCGCGGCGCACTGCGGCACCCCTACGAACGCGCGAACTCACGCTCTTGCGGGCCTTTCGTTTCGCCGCCACTTTTTTATGTTAATTGCGGCCTTCCATTCACACAAGCTTCGATTCCGAGAGTAGCGGCGGTGGCCGATCGCCGAAGTAGCACGACGCTCGAAGAGTGGGGCTACAAAAAAACGTGGCGCTGACCCTGAAAGCTTTCGGGGGTCCGTAGAGCGCGAGCGCGTGCTTTCCGATCGGATGTCGTTTCCTCACAAAGGAACGTTCACCGGCCAATTGCACCCATCCGTTCTTCGATTAAATCACGCTCAACCTCCCAGTACCTCAGCGACGAAAGGAGGAGCCTGTCAATTTCTTCAGCTTGGGTAGATTCATCGTCATTCATCGTTTCCGGCCGCGATGTTCCCGAACGTTTGCTCAGTCTGCGTCTGGCCTTCGACATTCGTGAGCTCGTTTGCCTCAGTCGTGCCGCTCCCATCGACGATTCCCCCCCTCGTGAGTCCTTTCCTGTTCAGGTAGTTCGCATCACAGTATGGGAGCGGTTGTGACAAATCGTTCGGCAGCTCGCGGTCGCGTTCTTCAAGTTGACCGAGCTGCCTGGGCTACGGACGAAGATGAAGATTGGTCGAGGTAATTTTTCAGCAATCAGGCAGCCGACATCGATGCGCTGCGAAATGACCGACGAGACTTGATCGCCTCGCGCGGCGGACGGACGCCGGCCAAATATTGGGTGTCGAACGCTCGAAGGGCTGCCGCGACAGTGGGCCCGATCCCAACGATCCCTTCTTCCACGCTTGGCCCAAGCAACGCGATCCAAAGCTCGCTGCGAAAAAATAATCGAGGACGGCGTACGGCCGATGGACTGCCGGGACGAGCCGCACAATAAAATTCCATTTGTTCCATCGCCGCCGATGCATAGTCCGTAATGTGGCGCCCACGCGGAATGTGACCGTTATTTTTCTTCATTTTCGTTTACAAACGCACGCCTCGGCAGAATTGGATGTGGTTTTTTAGTGGAGCGCTTTGGGTGTGCCGCGGTAAAAGCCCCAAAAAACTTAGGCTCCGAGTGTGTCATGGTTGCGCGCACACATTATCCGCTTGCGTCTTGGAGGGCGGCGGTGCTCCGCTGCTTTCAGGCTCGATAAGATTTTCACCTATAGGAGAATCCACCGCGCGCCCGATTGTGCGATCACTTGGAGGGAAGATATATATTTAGCCGTGGCGTTATCTCCTCCAATTACATTGTCGGAGACAGATAAACTGGATGCGCTGTGCCGGCTCGATCAATTTCGGCAGTGGCGTTCACTCGACGAGAAACGTTACTGTCTGGTTTGCGGCAAAATCATTACTGGCCAGCAAATCGAGGTAGCGGGCGGAACACGCGGCAACGGGCCGCTGCGGCTCAGTTGTCCGACCGAGCGGTGTAACTCAATCCCGATGGATTGGGTACTGCCTACGGATGAAATCCTCGCCAGGGTGGAAATGATGGCAGCCGAAGAACACAAGGCTTCTGTACCGGCGCAGACTAGTAACGGCAATGGAGGACCTTCGCGCCGAAATAAACGGTATAACGGCATCGCATCGCAATTGCGCAAGTTCGCATTGCATTTGAAGGGGCGTTCTTAAAGCTGCCCCCTTCAACTCCTGCGGGCCTGAGCCCTGGGCGGGCCCGCAGAGTCATCCTCCGCCGATTCACACTCTGTCGCTTGCTTTGCGACAAGAGGCGAGGCTGCATCTGCAGCGCGTTCATCTACCAACTACCGAACTCAATTTCAAACGTGCCGACGACTCGCAGATGTAATTTCGTACAATGGCATCTCGTCAATATCCAAACGTTGTAGCCACGGCGCTGTGTCGCCGTGCTCGGGGGAGCAACACCGTCAAAGCGCTTCGACATAGCGAGGCGGCTACAACGTTATGAGATGCCTTCTAGGGATTTATCCGATCACACAATCATCCAGCGGCCCGATTGTCTGTTTCGGTGCAACGAGCAGACTGCTGGTTGTTGCATTATGGTCGCCCATCTTAAACTCGACGATCGGCTCGCGGTCCTGCGTGCGGAAGATCGATTTAGAACTTGGCGCGCGCTCGACGACGAGCGTCGCTGCATCATCTGCAAAAGAAAATTTAACGGCCGCCAGGTGCAAATCCGCCGCGCGAGCAATCGCAAATATGAATTGCGCTGTCCTACCGAAGGCTGCAACTCAAGGCCGCATCTGTGGATCTGCCCAGCGACGCCGCTGGTTTCTCACGTAGCTGAATCGGACTGGTGGCGTCCCGTCGGTAAAAAGCACGAACGCCGCGCGCTTGTCACGGCGCTGCGGGCATACGGTTAGCGCTTATGATCAACTCCACTCTTGATCAGCCGGGAGTAGCATCAGTGCCGGACGAGGTGCTAATGAAAGATATTTCGCGCCGGCGTCACGACGCTCTTACCGAGCTGTATGGCCGGCATAGCAAGAGACTGCGAGCGACGATTGATGGCGTTGTTCATCAAGAGGCCGAAGCGGATGATGTTTTGCAGGAAATTTTTCTCCAGGTTTGGGAGGAGGCGGGCCGTTATTCATCCAAAGCAGGCAAGCCGCTCGGATGGATGGTTACAATCGCCCGCCGCCGCGCGATCGACCGGCTGCGCCGCCGCCAGGCTTATTCTCGTGCACGAGAGCGCTATGAGAAGCGAGTGATGCAAGATTCACAAACTCCGCGTCGCGACGCGGCCGAAACATTAGTTTTGAATGATCTCCGCCATTTCTTGAAGAAAAACATCCGGGCGTTGCCTCAGTTTCAACGCGAGGCGGTCGAGTTGGCTTTCTTCAAGGGACTGAGCCACAGGGAAATTGCCGACGCCACACATGCTCCGCTTGGGACAGTGAAAACGCGACTGGAGCTTGGCCTGCAAAAACTAACTCATGCATTAAGACCGCTGCGGCACAAAGTCTGATCTGGGCGAGTTAATTTTGCCGTCTCATTAACACCCTGCTTCAGCAAGGTGTAAGTCGCATAAGAATTACTCATAACCGTTTCAGCGGTTTTGACGGTCGCAAACAAAACCGCTGAAGCGGTTGAATCAGAACTCCGCTCGATACAGCTCGCTGAAGCGAGGTGTTAGTAAAAGGACCGATGGCTAGTCGCCGAGGATCTTTAGCGCAGCAAAATGATCAGCAACACGATCAAGAGAATAAGACCAAAACCGCCGCTGGGATAATATCCCCAGCCGGCGCTATACGGCCACGAAGGCAACGCGGCGATTAGCAACAGTAGCAGGATCAAAAACAGGATGAAGCGCATAGGTTAATTCTTTTTTTAAATCGCATCTCAAGCACCTCCTGGACGCAATTTGCGGCGTTGAAGAAACTCATTAGCCAAAGGCTCGCCCGGCAGATCACAACAATGACTACGGAGAGGGCGAAGTATTGACGTTTACTTCAGTTTTCTCCTGCTTGGTCTCAGTGGCTGGGGATGATGGATTTATCACCGTGGTGTTGCTCTCTTTTTTCTGCGCAGGTGGGTTTACCACTGTAGTATTACTTTCCTTTTTCTCAGCGGGCGGGTTCGTAACCGTTGTTTCCTTTTGCTCACAAGCCGCCAGCATCGCCAAGCTTGCGAGTAGGTAGATATATTTCTTCATATAAATCAATCGTATTTCAGCATCGCGAGCGATGTCTTTATGGTTGAAATTGGAGTACACAAAAAGGAGGCAAGCAGTTTTGAACCACCGCCTCCTCTTGCGAAGCGACGTCCACCTATTCCGTTCAGATCGCGCCCAATAATGCCAGGATTATCAAGATCAAAAGAATTAAACCGAGTCCGCCGCTTGGATAATAGCCCCACCCGCGGCTGTACGGCCAGGCAGGCAACGCTCCAAGAAGCAGAAGAATGAGAATAATTAATAGA
>QHNK01000149.1 GCA_003218415.1 Verrucomicrobiota bacterium
GTATTTGTCGCGAACGATGTCGAGGTAGTACCCGACATTTGCGGCGGTCGGGACAAAGGTGAAAAGGCTGGTGACAAATGCGGCGCCGCCGACGCTGTCGAGTAAATTTCGGTCGCGCAGTACCTGTGTGAACGTAATCAGGTCGATCGCCTGCCCTGCGTTCCAAAGATCGACGAGAACATTATAGATCGTCCGGTGCGCGGGGACGTAAAAGTATTCTTCGTTAATTTTCTCGACGCATTCTGCGATGGTTTCTCGCGGTGAGATGAGCATCGACCCGAGAACGCCTTGCTCCGCGTCCACGCTGTGCGGCGGGGTACGGTGAATATCCTGCGCAGAACCTGTGGGCGAAATGGGGACAACTTTTTCGCCGCTTCGCGCCGCCGAACCTCGGCCAGCGCCATTTCCCGCTTTACGAGGCTTCTCTCCTGTCCAGGCGGACGATTGAGTCGCCATTTATTCGGTTTCTTTTTTCGCTTCTGTCTTTCTTCGGAAAAATGAACGGCGTTTTTTCTCAGGCTCTGCGGTTGGAGCCTCCTCCGCAGTTTTCGCCTCTTCCGCCGCCGACTTCACGTTAAACTTAAACTGCGCACTGACATCGTGATGCAATTTAACCTGCACCTCGTGGTCGCCGGTATCTTTTATTGGCCGTTCGAGCACGATTTTGTGCCGGTCAATCTCGACTCCAATCTCGTCCTTGAGCCGGTTGACGATGTCTTGTGCGGTAATTGAACCAAAAGCTTTTCCGCTCTCGCCGGTTGCGAGTATGAAGGTCACTCTTAACTTTTCAATACGCCGGCTGAATTCTTCCGCCTCGTTTGATTCGCGTGCTTCGCGTTCGGCACGCTTTTGTTTCAGAGCATCGAGCTGGCGCAAAGCTGCCGGTGTCACCTCGTAAGCCTTGCCGCGTGGCAGGAGGTAATTACGCGCATAGCCGCGACGTACTTTGACCACGTCCGCTTCTGCGCCGAGTCCCGGAACGTTTTCGGTCAAAATAAGTTCAGTTAAAGGCATATTGATCTCTAAGACGCGCTCAGGATTTTTCAAACTGAGGGGCTTCAGAGGCGTCGAGTGTAAAATTCACACGCGTATTGTCAATGCGAGAATGAAAAAATTCACAAAAAATTTTCGCAATGACGCAATCGAGCATGCCTTCAGCCTGCGACCACTGCAAAACGAGAGCGGAGCACGCTCGCGCTGCCTCAGATCATGCCGAGCTTCATCCGGCCCGCTTCGCTGATCATGTTTTGGTTCCAGGGCGGGTCCCAAACGAGCTGGACATCCGCTTCATCCACGCCGTCGATGGACAAGATTTTGCCCTGTGCATCGTGAGCGATGGCCGGGCCCATGCCGCAACCCGGCGCAGTCAACGTCATTTTCACTTCGACTCGCGTGCCGCCCTCCTCTTTTTTGATCAGACGGCAATCGTAAACCAGGCCCAAATCAACGATGTTGACCGGGATCTCTGGATCGTAGCATTGCCGCAACTGGTTCCATACATCTTCTTCCGAGACCTCACCATCTGTGGGTGCAGTTTTTGGGGCTTCCTGTGCCTGCGGTTTTTGCAGACCAAGCGCATCGAGGTCTTTCTCAGCAACGCGCGCCAGGCCCTGGTAAGTTGCAACGGTATAGCTTCCTCCGAGGCTTTGCGTGATCACCCCCTGCGTTCCGGCCGGGATTGTGGTCTTCTGACCGCTCGGAATCTGGATCGCTTCGCAATCACGGCTCAACGTAAATTCAGTGTTCTCGTACATGGCTCTCAATTAACAACGTACTATGCCACAGGTGCGGAAAATGACGAAATCCGAATGACGAATGACGAAACAATGCCGAAGGACCGAATGACGAACACGATCGCTATGTGATTTCGTCATTCTGTTGTGATTCGACATTTAGTACACATCCCGCTTGTAACGCTTGTCGCTCTTGAGTTTCTCAACGTATTCATTGGCTTGCTCGACGCTTTTGCCGCCCTGCTCTTGGACGATTTTGCGCAGCGTTGCATCGACGTCCTTTGCCATCCTGCGCGCGTCGCCACACACGAAGAAGTGCGCACCTTGGGCGTCGATCCATTTCCAAATCTCGGCGGCATTTTCCGTCATCTTGTGCTGGACGTAAATCTTCTGAGGCTGATCGCGTGACCAGCCGCAGTCGAGCCCTGTGAGAATTCCCTCGCTTTGGTACGCCTTGAATTCGTCGCCGTACGCAAAATCGCATCTCTCGTGCTGCGCGCCAAAGAAGAGCCAATTTTTTCCTTTTGCCCCGGTGGCTTTTCGCTCCTGCAGATACGCGCGGAACGGCGCCACTCCGGTTCCGGGACCGATCATGATGATTGGAGTGTCAGGATCCTCCGGCAAGTGAAAGTGTTTTGCTACGCTGGGGAAAACGGGCACTGGGGCGTCATCAGCGCGTTCCGCGAGAAAAGACGAGCAAACTCCTTTCCGGAGGCGGCCATGACTTTCGTACCGGACGACGTCCACGATGAAGTGCACCTGGTCGGGGTACGCCTTCAAGCTCGAAGCCACTGAATAAAGTCGCGGCTGTAATTTCGTCAGTAAGCCGACAAACTCCTCCGGCGCGAAATGGACAGAGGGATGTTCCGAGAGGAAATCGATTATCTCCATTCCCCAGAGGTAAGTCTCGAGGTCCTGTTTGCGGTTTGGAGCGAGAAGATAGCCCAGCGTTGGCGCTGCACTGGCGCGTTGTGCAATGGCCTTCAAAAACTTTGGTGTTGGCTGCGTGATGCTGTAATCGCGCAGCAGCGCTTCGCGGAATGTCGTCGGTTCGCCTTTCGGCCGCGGCACTTGTTCATCGCCGGTCGCGCCGAGCGTACGGATCATTTCATCGACCAATTCTGGATCGTTCGTTGCGTAAACAGCTAAAGAATCGCCCACTTCAAAGGTCAAACCCCATCCCGTCAAATCGAGCTCAAAATGCCGCGTGTCCTTTGCTGATTCCGGACCGCTGAGACGGCGATTCACGACCATGCGAGCGGGAAACGGATTTGCCCGTGTGTATCGTGGGGAAACAGCGGCAGCAGCGGCAGCGGTAGCAGTAGCTTCAGTCATGGCAACTCTTGTAGCGGCGATTCGTCAGCGTCGCAAATTTCACCCGTCATTTCCGATTGCGAGCGTCGGGCAAACTTCCATCGCGCGCTGCGCAGCGGCTGTTTCCTCCGGCGTTTCGGGTTGTTTAAAAAAGTGAACAGCAGTCTCGTCGCGATTGTACGTGATGAGATTCGGCGCTTCTTCGAGACACATCCGGCATAGGGC
>QHNK01000150.1 GCA_003218415.1 Verrucomicrobiota bacterium
TTCAACAATTCGTCGCGTAAATCGGCTAAACGTTCGCTTCGTCGTGCGACGAGAACAATTGAGCGCGCACGGTTGGCAAGTTGTCGCGCAAATTCGCGGCCTATGCCGGAAGAAGCACCCGTGATCAGCGCGCTACAATCATTGAGCTTCATCGTGGGCAAGTGGCGAGTTGTCTGTTTTCGCTAGTCCCGTCAGCTCGCGTCTTGTCAGCACGCGCCAATGCCCCTGGGGCAAATCGCCCAGCCGAAGATTTCCGATTCGGACGCGGACAAGATGTTTGACGCGGTAGCCAACGGCTTCAAACATGCGACGAATCTGCCGATTTATTCCCTGCTGCAACACAACGCGCAAACGCGTGGGCGAGACTGAATGAAGACGCGCGATTTTGGCTCGCTGGCCATCGAGAAAAATTCCCCGCAGCAATTTCGGCGCGAGCGCTGGGTCCCAAGCCCGATCCAGCATCACCTCATATTCCTTGTCGGTCTTATAACGCGGATGGGTAAGGCGCTGCGCGAGTTCGCCGTCATTTGTGAGAAGAAGCAGACCTTTAGTTTGCGCGTCCAGACGCCCGATGTTGAAGAGCCGGGAAAATTTTTGGGGAAGCAGATCAAAGACAGTGTCGCGCGCCTGCTCATCTTTTCGGGTCGAAACAAATCCGGCGGGTTTATGCAGCACGATGGTAAACGCTGGAGCGACGCGAACTAGTTTGCCATCGACCTTGACGTGGTCATGCGCGCTGGGCTGTGCGCTGAAGTTTGTGCAGACTTTACCGTTGATGGTGACGCGACTCGCCGCGATCAACTCATCACAATGTCGGCGCGATCCGACGCCAGCGGCTGCGAGAAAACGGTTGAGGCGCAAGAATGAGTTACAAGAGTAACAAAAGTTGGATCGTTACAAAGGCTCGTTTTTTTTGAGGTTTGTCACTCTTTTAATGGTTCACCTTCGCGCGAAGGGCGTCACACATCTGGCTTCGTTTTCGGCAGGCCGATGACTTTACTGCCTTTCTTCCATTGACCCCGCTTCTTTAAAAGCTCGATGCGCTCGAAGCGTTTCAGCACATTGCGTCTGGCAGCTATGGTGCTCACTCCTTTTAAACTGCGATGTTGCGACATAATTCTTTTCTCTCGCGAAATGAGCCGGCACATTAAGCCGGCCTCCAGGTTTTTCAACTTTAGATCGCCCGTCCCTCGCGTCCCGATGCACCTTTAGAGCTGATTACCGAGCACCACGTACGTCCCCGACGTGATGACTTGGTGATAAATGTGAAAGCGACTGGTGAATAGCTGTTTCCAGTAATCCGCCCGGCTTTGCTCCACGATGAGATAAACCGCATCGGGTTGAGCCCATTTCTCCAAGACCGCGTTTTCATTCAGAAAAATATCGACCGGCGGCGTGCCCAGCGGCGCCGCTCTCTGGCGGTTTTGATTAACAAGAAAGAACTTCCGGTTCAGATAAAAAATTAGGCTACTGCTCTCATCCAGCGGCCCTTCAAAAATCGTATCGCCGCCTGCTTCGAGGCGCGTATTTAGAAATCGGGCTACATCGGCGAGTGAAAAATATGGCGCGGTTCGCGCGACCCCATCCATCATGCTGAGCCCAATTGGAACCATCGACGCAGCCAGGACGATGGCAGCGAGTTTCTCGCGCCGTTTGAAAATAAAGTAAAGCGCCAGCAGCGAGAAAAACACGAGAGAGCTACCCGTAATCACCAGCAATGGACGTAATGCCAGCCAAGCTGAAATGGGCATATCGTGTAATGCCTTCCAGGCGGTCCAGCGCGCATCCATCGCGCCCCAGTCTCCGTTCAAAGCGCGCGCGGCGCTGGCAAGGAAGAATGCCGCCGCGGCGCTCATCAAGCCGGTGAGACCCACGGCGAACGCGCCCGCGGCGCGCCACCTCTGTGGCATCCGGTCCCATACGAGTGCCGCCCAGAGCGCAAACGCGCTCCACATACTCATCGAATAATAATCCTGCCGTTGCCCCAGAAAGAGCAGCGGGACAAAAACGACGCCCATCCAGCAAAGCGGCAGTGCGTCGGCGAAATTGATCTCAGGTGGCCGCATCACGCGGCGCCAGGCGAACATCACTCCGGGGAGCAGCGCGATCGACCACGGAAACCACCAGGCCAAATGCATAAACACAAATTGATAGGCAGGCACGCCCAGGTAATCATGCGTTTCGTCGGAAAGCCCGCGTAGATGACCTAGCCATTCCGAGCTGAGTAAACGAGGAAAATAACCCGGAAAATGCAGTTCCGCCCAAATATGCCAAGGGGCAACGATTAAAAGAAAGATCGCCAGATATTCCCATCGTAAAAGCGCGCGATATCGCAGTCGCGCTTCGCGATAAAATATCGACAGCAAAAGAAAAACTGCCGCCGGATAAACAACGCCGAGTAAACCTTTGGTAAGGCAGGCGAAGGCCGAGCAAATCCAAAAGCCGGCGAACCAAGCCCGCCGGTGACGCCTGCGCTGATAACCACACAACCCGCAGAAAATCGCGCCCGCGATGAACGCGCTTACGAGCGGTTCGGGCATGACAATGCGCGCTAGCAAAAATGTGCCGCAGAAGCTGAGATAAATCAGACCGCCAATGAAGCCGCGCCAGTAATCCGTAAGCTTTTCTCCAATCAAAAAAATCAGGGCAACCGAGGCGACCACCGCCAGCGCACCCGGGAGCCGCGCAGCTGCGGCGTTTATGCCGAAGAGCTTAAACGAGACAATAATGAGCCAGTAGAGCAACGGCGGTTTTTGCAGGCGCGGGATACCGTCGTTCGTCGGCAGGAGCCATTGATGGGTCTCGACCATCTCGCGGGCCGCTCCTGCATATTGTCCCTCGGTTTGGCTGTACAGGTCGCCCGTGCCAATCGTCGCCACGTGCAACAGCGCGGCTGACGCAATTAGAATCGCAAACAGCGCGTGCCGCGTGGGGGGCGCCGGTAGTGCCGGCGGCTCGAGCAGAGTTTCTTCCAGGCTTAGGCTGCGGACGCCTGCGGTCATTGAGCAGATTCCTCTCCAGAAATTCTGATCCGGCATTCGTCTGTGGCGTAATCGGTCGAGTGCTCTTTCCGATGTTCTTGCCAATGTTCAGGCAAACGCAGCAGTTTTCCCGTCGGCATCTCGATCAGCGCAAGCATCTGACGGCATTGAGCAATCAACGTGTCGTCATCCGGTCGTGTAATCCGAAATCCGCACCAGAACCGCGCGCGTTCCATCTGATCGAGCCAGCCCTCAATCACCAGCCGGTCTCCGAGTTTGGCTGCGCGGCGATAATCAATCTCGGTGCGCACCACGACAGGGTATGTTTGCTTTTCTGCCATTTCCGTGAGGGCGAGACCGAGTTCCTCGACGAGACGTGTTCGCGCGATCTCGATGAAACGCAGATAAGCGATATTAGAGACGACGCCTCCGCAATCGGTGTCGAAAAACATCACCTGCACTTCTGTGCGGATTTGCAACGGGGCCATGGTAGGCTTTCAAATTTCAAATTTGAGATTGCAACTTCGTACGCTGTTGCTTCGTAAGACGCAAAAGGATGATTCGGTGACTTCGTAGGTCATGGTCGCGAGTGTGAGATTGGATTCTGAAATTTGAAATCTCAAACTTGCTTGGCCAGAATCGACAGCACTGCATCCACCACTTCCTGAGTGCTAACTTCTTTCATGCATCGAAAATCGATTGGGCATTTGCGGAGAAAACAGGGGCTGCATTCGACGTGATGTCGCAGGATGATGTGACTATTGCCGAGCGGCCCAGTCAGTCGCGGTTCAGTGGAGCCAAAGATGGCGATTACTGGCACGCCCAGCAATGCGGCAAGATGCATCGTGCCGGTATCGTTGGTAAGCAGCAAACGGCATCCCCGCAGCTCGTCGATAAGTTCATCCAGCGTAGTATGGCCGATCCGATTTACGCAATGATCGCCGATCGCAGCCGCGATCTGCTCGCCTATCGTCGCGTCGTTCTTCGTTCCGAACAAAATCCATTGCGCTGATGTTTGTCCGCTAATCTTTGCGGCCACCTCGACGAATCGCTCCGGGAGCCATCGTTTGGCCGGGCCGTATTCTGCACCTGGACAAAGGCCGATTTTGAGCGTTTGATCGGCGACCGTAATTTGGATGTTGGATGTTGGATGTTGGACAGTGGATGTTTCCGCTCCGCATTCGCGCGCGATCCGAACGAAGCGGAGTGAATGATGTTCCGGCGGACCTGATTTTCGCGGCTCGGGCACGGTTTGATTCAGCAGCCATCTCCTCCAATGCCCGTGATAACCAACGGTGCGCGGAATTCCGCTTAGCCAGGATTCAAGGGCAACACGCGACGAATTTGGGAAAAGAATCGCGACATCAAAAAGCGATCGTCGCCGGAGCAACCCAACAGCCGAAAGCAGCGAACCATTTGGCAAAGGAATAATCGCATCTACTCCAGGAACGAGCTTCCACATCGGCGCTATCTTGGATGGCGCAGCGATTGTGACCTGAGCGTCGGGACGCCCGTTCTTGATCGCCCGGACTGCGGGCACGCTCATCACTGCGTCACCCACCCAGTTGCTTGAACGAACGAGAATTCGAAACGGCTTTAGATCGTGAGCTGAAACTCCCGGCGGCAGATAGACGCCGCGTTTATATCGCGCGAGAAGAAAATTGGGCTGCGGCGTTTTCCACCGATTATGCACCCAAAACCAATCTTCCGGTGCAACGCGAATCTGTTGCTCAATAACCTTATTTATTTTTGACGTGAGGTCTGCAATTGAAGCGTCTGGCTGGTCAAAGCGC
>QHNK01000145.1 GCA_003218415.1 Verrucomicrobiota bacterium
CCTGCGATCAGAATTCGCGGCATGGCTTCAGACACTCACGTTGTCGCGGGCGCGATTTCAATTTCTTCGAAGATGTTTTTTTGGACGGCGCGGACTTGTTTGAGACGAATCAGCTCCAGAAGCGCCAGAAACGTCACCACTACTTCTACGCGCGACACGGCAGCTCCAAACAAATCAGAAAAACGGAGCGGAGTGCCGGTCGCAACCCGCTGCAAAATCGCATCGATCTTCTCGGAAACGCTAAAACGCTCACCAAAAATTTCCTGTACGTCCTCTCGCGCTTCGATCCTTTTGATCACCGTTTGGAAGGCGTTTATGAGTTGAAAAATTCCAACCTCGCCCAGGCGCAGCGGTTCCTTGAGCGCTGAAGATGGGCCGCCTTCTCGCGCAAAAATCCTCTCTTGTTCCAACTCGCGCAGATGCAGTTCGGCTGCTGCTTCCTTGAACTTTTTATACTCGATCAGTTGCCGGATTAACTCCCAGCGGGGATCATCCTCCCCGGCATCTTCTTCGGGCGGCTGCTGGTCGACGGGTAAAAGGCTGCGGCTTTTCAAATAAATCAGGTTTGCCGCCATCACGATAAATTCACCGGCCAGTTCGATACTCAGTTCTTTGAACGCTTGGAGATACTCGAGGTACTGGCTCGTGATGCGTTCAAGCGAGATGTCGTAGATGTCGATCTCATCCTGTTTGATCAAGTAAAGGAGCAGATCGAGTGGCCCCTCGAAAACCTCCAGCTTGACCTTGTAATCGGTTTCCATGTGTCGCGGCCGATTTTAGACGACCGCACGCTAAAGTAAATCGTGCGGCCAAACGAGCAGCTATTGCGTGGCACGCCCGCCCGGTCGCGTGCGGGAGCGCCTGGCTACGCGGGAATCTTTCGATGGATCCAAACGCTGTTCACGAGTCCGAGACCAAACATGATCATTAACACAAAAGAACCGCTGTAACTGATCAAAGGCAGCGGCACACCGGTGATTGGCAGCATCGCAATGGTCATTCCCATGTTTTGGAAAATGTGCGTGAAAATAAGAGCGGTGATCCCCACGACCAGAAGCAGACCCAATTGATCACCGGCAAGAAAAGCAACAAAAAGACATGTCATCAGGAGCAAGAGGAACCCGCCGAGGAGAAGGATTCCACCGACAAATCCCCATTGCTCTCCAATGGCGGCGAAAATGTAGTCGTTGTGCACAGCAGTAGCAGGGAGAAAGCCAAGCTCGATCTGCGTGTTTGGCGCTTTGAATCCCTTCCCCGACCAACCGCCTGAGCCGATGGCAATGAGAGATTGATTGATGGCCCATGCGGAACCCTGTTTGTCGATGTCGGGATGTGTAAAGGCGGTGATCCGTTGCTGCTGATATGGCTTAAGCCCAAAATTGATCGCGATCGGGACAAAGGCGATCCCGATAAGAATGATGCAAATCAAATACCGCAGCGGCAGGCCGCCGACGAACCACAGCGCCAAGAGCACCGGAATCCAAATTATGACCTCGCCCAGATCGGGCTGCATCAGGATGAGCAGGCAAGGCGCTGCCGCAATGGCTCCGGAGAGCAGCAACCGCAGCATCGGATGCATCTCGCGAAATTGAGTTAAGAAAATCGCCAAAACCATAATCCCGGCGACAACCGCAAGCTGCGCGGGTTGAAAATTAAGCGGACCCAAATGCAGCCAGCTACGCGCCCCATAAACCTTGGTGCCGATAAACTTCGTCAGGATCAGAAAGACGATGCCGGCCAGATACATCGGCAACGCACCCCAGCGGATCCAGCGGTAGTGAATCAAACTGGTCACCATAAATGCAAAGACACCGACAGCGACCCAATTCGCCTGCTTTCGCCAGAAATCCGCCGCGTACGCATCAGTGCGCGTGGACGTTGCGCTGTAGATCGCTACGACCCCAAAAATGGCGAGCGCGAGCATGGTCACGAGCAGAAGCCAGTTTTGGCCGAGCAATTTTCGCAGAAAAGGCGTCATGCTATGTGATCCGTTAAACTTCCGGTGCCTTCACGGGGAGATTAGAACGACTATACGCAAGTTGCGATGCTGGCAAAGCGTCCAACATCCAACGCCGAACTCCGAAAGCGTCGCGAGCAGAGGTTCAAGGCACAATGGAGGAAGCTTTTGAATTGTCAGCATCTACTTTGCGTTCGGCGTTCACGTTGGACGCACGGCGTCTCTCGGTAGCAGCTAATTAGCTGTAGATAAGTAGCTTACAACAATTTTTGCATAAACATCGCCGCTCTGCTTGTCACCAGATTTGGAGCCCACTAAATTAGTCTCCCACTTCCTTGCTTTTGGAGGATCCCCATGGCCAAGAAGAAGAAAAAGACAAAACGGAAGCTTGCTCATCCAAAGCTGCCGATGCAGCGCCAATTGAATTTGTGCCACGAGGGAACGCATTTCGATCTGCGCGCCATCTTTGATGACTTGAACGAACGGTATTTTCGTAGACGTCTTCGCAGGTACAAGGTTATCTGGGGCCGCCGACGAAAGCACCGCCCAAGAGAACATTTCATTTTTGGCACAATCCAGGAGGAAGATCGGGTCATTCGGATCAATCCTGCGTTAGATCAGCCGTTCGTGCCGCTTTGGTTTTTGCGGTACGTGCTTTACCACGAGATGCTGCATTCGGTCGTGCCCGACGAAGCGCTATCGCGCAACCGCCGGCGAGTTCACACCGGAGAATTCAACCGTCGAGAGCGCGAATTTCCTTATTACCGGCGGGCGCGGCGTTGGGAAGAAGAGAATCTGTCGCGTTTCTTGCGCTAACGTCCCGCGTTTAGTGCGTTTGCGTGACCGGTGCCGGGGAGGGCCTCTCAGACGGTGACGGCGTCGTCACTACGTTCTTTTTGATCAGGTACCAAAGCGTCGTCGCGAGCAATAGGGAGATCAACTTCGCGCGCCAGTTTTTCAGAATCAGTCTCTTCATATTTGCTGTGTAACAAAATTTCCGCGATCCGCTGACGGAACGTTTCCGGTGTGAAATTGCGCTCGATTCGTCGCCGATGGCAAATAGAAATACTGCCCGTCTCTTCGGAGACGACCACGGCCACGGCATCCGATTCCTCGGTGATCCCGAGCCCCGCGCGGTGACGTAATCCCAGGCTGCGGTCCAGCGTTTCCCGCTGACTCACAGGGAAAATGCATGCTGCAGCTGCGATTCGGCCGTTGCGAATGATCACTCCACCATCGTGCAGCGCAGCCTTTGGATGAAAGATGGTCAGGATCAACTCGACAGAAAACTCGCCGTCAATGATCACGCCTGTTTCTTCGTAAACGCGAATCGATGTGTCGCGCTCGATGGCGATGAGCGCGCCGAATTGTTTATTTGCCAGTTGCGTCACCGCCTCCGCCAGATCATGCACGGTTTCCCGTTTCTCGCTCGTGAGCGAAAAAATCGGGTGCCCACCGAGCGCTGCCAAGCCACGCCGCAGCTCTGGCTGAAAAATCACTACCAACGCGACGGCAAGGAAAACCGAGAAGCTTCGCACGATCCAGCCGATCACAACTAAATTAAGCAGTGTCGAAATTAACGTCAGCGTTAAGAAAACGATCGCCAGGCCGGTCAGAACTTTCGCGCCCCGGGTTCCACGGAAATAGAGGTAGCCGTAATAGATCGCCACGCTCAGCAGAAGGATTTCAACCAGACTGCGCCAGCCCCTGAACCAGAGATCGATGAGTTGATGAATCATTCTGTCCTCCGAAGGATTGCTTCCGTTACGCGCAAGGCACTCACGTTTTCTTTGACATCATGAACCCGGAACACATCCGCGCCGCGAACGCGCAAAAGCGCAGTCAACGCGACCGCAGGCGCAAGTCGGTCCTCGATCTCCGGCGAATCGATTAACTTTGCCAGGAACGATTTACGGGAAACGCCAACTACCAACGGTCGATCATCCGCGCGAAGCCGCTCAAGCTGCGCAAGCAATTCCAGATTGTGTTCAAGCGTTTTCCCGAAACCAATGCCCGGATCAAACGCAATCGCCATGGGGTCAACGCCACACTCTATGGCGCGGGCATACTGTTGTCGAAAAAAAATCGCAACTTCTGAAACAACATCTTCATATTGCGGCCGGTTCTGCATCGTCCGGGGAGTTCCTTGCATATGCATGATGATGAACGCCGATTTCGTTTCTGCAATCAACGGCAGCATTCCTTGGTCTCCGCGTCCGCCCGTGATGTCGTTCATAATCGAAGCGCCTGCGTGAATCGCCGCGTGCGCCACCTCAGCTTTCGATGTGTCGATTGAAATCGGAACGTCGATCTTTGCTCTTAGTTTTTCGATCACCGGAATGACGCGACGTAATTCCTCCCCGGCCGCGACAGGTTCAGCGCCGGGTCGGGTCGATTCGCCGCCGACATCAATCACGTCTGCGCCTTCCGCGGCCATTTTCACGCCGTGCTCTATCGCTTTCTCCAACTCAAAAAATTTTCCGCCGTCAGAGAACGAATCCGGAGTCACATTCAGCACGCCCATGATTAAACCCTGCCGCGAAACGTTGAAAACGCGGTTCCCAATTTTCCAGATCCTCTCGCGCATCACAACTAAGACTAATTCAAATGCGCGATTATTCGACCTGTAGTCGCTTCGCTATGCGAAGCGCGGCCCAGATCGCAGGTACTCGGCGGTCCCACACCGCCGCTACATTTATTTCTTGCGCGAATAGCGACCCATCAATTCGCCTTGTGCAATCACATGGCCTTTCATCGCCGCATCCAACTGGCCTCGTTTGGCGCCGAAAGGTAAATCCAGCTCGCGATCCAAGGCGAAAATCTTGAAATAATAACGATGCGTGCCAGAAGGCGGACACGGTCCGCCGTAGCCCGATCTGCCGAAGTCGTTTGTTCCTTGCACTCCTTTTGGCGTATTTCCCTCCGCGATGGTGCTGGTTTGCGGAGAAATGTTCCAAACGGTCCAGTGTGTGAACAGTCCACTCGGCGCGTCGGGATCATCGACGATCAAGACAAGGCTTTTGGCTTCTGAAGGAACATCCGAAATCTGCAAAGGCGGACTGGTGTTCGCGCCATCGCATGAGAATTTTGATGGAATGTTCGCACCTTCCTGGAAAG
>QHNK01000146.1 GCA_003218415.1 Verrucomicrobiota bacterium
AGTCGATGGACAAGTACGCAATTTTTCGCGAAGACTCGATCTACGTGAAGTTTGTGGAAGAAGTGATCAAGCCAAACACGGAGGATTCTTTAGTTTTAGACTTCGAGATGGATCCCGGCAAGGACGTGCGGTTCTCCTGAGACAGAGTGCATTGCTATTCCATCCGCCGCGCGTAATCATTGATGCCGATGCGCCTTGGCTATCTCTATTCCCGGTATCCCGTAATCTCGCAGACATTTTGCGACGCTGAGATGCTGGCGTTGGAGCGGCGCGGCGTGGACCTGGAAATCGGCTCGATAAATCCACCATTTGTGAGCCTTCGCCACGGACACAGGGCGAATTTGCGCGCGGAAGTCCACTACGCGCCGTCGCCGAGAGTTGGGCGAACGATGGCGCAGCTTGCGCGTCGCGATGGCATTTGGCCTGCCGCTCTCGTCGCGGAGCATGAGGCGCGATACGGTCCGGCCTTCAAGGCTGAGAGACGCGCGCGCAACGGGCTTTTTTTCGCCGAACAGTTCGTCCGCAGTGGCGTGGCGCATTTTCACGTGCATTTCGCCAGTCACGCGACCCACACCGCGCTCTTCATCAAGGAAATCAGCAAAATCGGTTTCAGCTTCACGGCGCACGCGCAGGACTTTATGCTTGATGTGGGCAGCGACGAGCTGCTGCGCGAAATGTGCCGCGAAGCTGCGTTCGTCGTCACGGTGAGCGACTACAGTCGCGAATTGCTCGTCCACAAGTGCCCCGACGCAGCGGGAAAAATTTACCGCATCTACAACGGCATTGATCTGCGAAAGTTCCAGCCTGGCCCACCAAGGTCGCCTGCACTGCGGCCGCGCATCTTGAGCATCGGCCGGTTGATCGAGTTTAAAGGCTTTCGCGAACTGATCGCCGCGTGTGCTGAACTAAAGAAGCGTGGCATCCAATTTGAATGCGAAATCATCGGCGACGGACCGTTGCTGGGCGCGCTTCAAAACGCGATCGCTACCGCAGGCCTCGACGGCATCGTTCGGCTGCCGGGAGCACTACCGCAGGAAGAGGTCGTGTGCCGCCTGGCCGACTGCGATGTGTTTGCTCTCGCCTGTATCGTCGATCGCGAAGGTGCGAGCGACATTTTACCGACAGTTATTCTCGAAGCTATGGCCAGCGCGCGGCCGATAGTCTCGACGCGACTCGCTGCCGTTCCGGAAATCGTCCGCGACGGCGAGAGCGGGCTACTCGTCGCTCCAGGAGATGTCGAGGGGCTTGCCAATGCGCTCGAGTCGCTGTTACGCGATCCGCAACTGCGAACGCGACTCGGTGCGGCAGGCCGGCACAACGTTGAAGAAAGATTCGATGTCGATAAGACCGCCGCGCAACTCCTGGAGCTTGTCGAAGCTGCCGCGGTGCCACGCGATCCGCTTCAAGGCCCGAGCCGGCACTTGCAGCATTGCCTCCATCTCGTCTGGGAATGGCCGAATCCCAAGTTGCCGGGCCTTGATCGCGAGCTGATGGCCCTCGCCGGTGCGCCAGTTCAGGTCTGGCGATCAGGGTCAATCGCGCCCGCCAAGGGATCTGAGCGCCTCGTGCAGACGCTGGAATTCTTGCCGGATGCGATCGTGATTGAAGCCGAATGGGACGCGAATCGCTCGGGCGCGCGTGAAATCGAGAGCTGGCGGCGCGAACTTCCGCCCGAGTGCAGCACAGCTGATTATCTCGAAGCTGCGCGCGTTGCGCTTTATCTCGCGCCGAAGCTCGCGCGCGCGGGAATCCGTCACATCCACGCGACGGACTCACGCGCTCTGCTGTGTGCATGGATTTTACAGCGTCTCGCGAAAATCACGATCAGCGCGACGATTGAGTCGCCACCGGCGCTTGCATCGGACGTCGTGGCACGGCTGCTCGCGAGCTGCACCGGCGGCCGTGTTTCGGACCCGAAAATCCGGACCGGTTTTAACGGTCGCTTCATCGCGGAGCCGAAGCCGTCGCTCTGGCGGCGACCATTTGGTGCAAGCGAGGCACACATCAACGAGCAATTTCTCCAGCAATGGCGTAACCAACTCGAGACGTGGAGCCGATGAAACAACGGAGTTTTTCGCCCTGCTCTTTTCCATCATAATTCCCGCTTATAAGGCACAGCATTTGCGTCAAGCAATTCAGTCCGTGCTTGCACAATCGTGCGGTGACTATGAATTGTTAGTCGTTGACGATTATTCCCCTCACGAACTAAAGACCGAGTTAACGGATTTCCACGACCATCGTATTTATTATCATCGAACTCCGCATAACTTGGGAGGAGAAGATCCAAGCCGAACGTGGAATTATGCTCTTCAATTGGCCAAAGGAGAGTTGATCATATTGCTTGGAGACGATGACGAGCTGGCGCCAAACTACTTGGAAGAAATGAAGCGACTCGTGGAGCGGCATCCGGCTGCTTCAATTTATCGTGCGCGGTTAGAACTGACGGATGAAAATGGAATCGTGGTGGATTACGGCTGGCCGTTGCCGGAAGTTGAAACGTGGGATGAGTTTCTATACTTTCGCCATCGACACGGACGATTACAGTCGACCAGCGAAATGGCAGTCCGCGCCAGTAGCTTGCGAGAAATCGGCGGCTACCTTCCCATGCCTCTGGCCTTGGGAAGTGATGATCTCACTTGGCTGACATTAAGCGTTAATCATCCAATCGTCTCGACCAACCATACTTACGCGCGTTGGCGAAGGCACTCGCAAAGTATAAGCGGTGCGGTGTGGTCTGAGAAAAAGCAGAGGCCGTATTTGAATGAATTGTATCGCAGAATCATTTTGTTTTTGAGCGAGCATAAGCCGTTAGCAATTAGCTCGGAATTGCTGGACAGGGTGATTCACGAACGGTATCAAAAAACCCTTCCCCCGCCGCCAAAAATCGAGCCTAAACCTGAATTGGTTGTTTCGGCGAAAAGAGCCAAGGTTGCATTGCTTCCACCGATCGCTGCAAAACTGTTTCGAACGATTCGGAAATCTGTTAAATCGCCGTCGGCAAATAGGGAAGATGGCCGGAAATAGACTATTATTTTTGCGGGAAACTTGGTCTTGGATGGGATCAGTGAGCGGATTTGATCCTTTTATCTCGGCAGTCGAAGCCCTCCCCGGTGTTGCTTCAACTAGCGTTTGGGTTCCGGACAAAATTCCCCCGGCGGGATTGTGGGAACGAATCCATGAGAGATTGACGAGACCATCGTCTGCACCACGCGCTCCTTCTCCATTTACAGCTCACCGGCATGAATGGATAACGCACAGGGTTCTTTCCGCTATGTCTGCCTTTCGCGACGCCGTGGGCCTGCTGTCGGCAGGCGAGAATCAATATGGTGGCGTCTTTTCTAGCGCGGCTCCAGAAATCCGTTCACGGCTCGTGGTTTGTTTTCATCAACCACCTTCATGGTGGCGATTACATTGGCGAGACGTCAGTCTTCTGAACGGCTTAAAAGCAATTGTTTGTCTTTGTCAGGAGCAACAAGACTACTTTACTGCGCTATCTTCTACTCCTGTTATCATGCTTCGTCACGGCGTATTACACGATTTTTTTACGCCCGAATTCGATCGGCTGCCCGGAAGCCCGCGGTTGCTTTTTGTTGGACATTGGCTTCGCGATCTCGACGTATTGGAAATGGCGATGAATTCGATATGGCAAAGTCGTCCCGATATTGAATTGGACTGCCTAATCCCTATTCATGCCCGCGACCATCCAGTGTTGACTCGATTAGCAAGAAACTCACGGGTCCA
>QHNK01000147.1 GCA_003218415.1 Verrucomicrobiota bacterium
TACAGTCTGAGCGCAATCGCCTGAGCAAGGAGATTGGCGCGAAACGTTCGTGTAACGAACCGAGCGAAGAACTTGAAGTGCAGGTGCGAAAGATCGGCGAGCAAACTGTCGGTTTAACGCAGCGCGCGAGCGCGCTCGACGAAGCGCAACGCGACCTGCTCCTGGAAACTCCAAACGTGCCGCATGAAAGCGTTCCGATTGGCAAGGACCCGAGCGCAAACCGGGTCGTCCGTAGTTGGGGCGAGAAACCGCGACTAACCAAACCGGCCGATCACGTTGCGCTCGGCACAAGACTGAATCTTTTCGATCCCGAGTGGGCGACGAAACTCAGCGGGAGCGGCTTCATTTGCTTTACCGGCGCAGGCGCGAAGCTCGAACGCGCGTTGATCAATTTCATGATCGACCTACATACGGGCGAGCATGGTTACGTTGAGATCAGTCCGCCGTTTTTGGTCCGGCGCGATTGCATGATCGGCACGTCGCAGTTGCCGAAGTTCGAAGCCGACATGTACGGCTTGGAGGAGAACCAGCTTTTCCTTGCGCCGACTGCGGAAGTCCAGCTAACAAATCTCCATCGCGAGGATATCCTCAACGTTGGCGATCTTCCGAAAAAGTTCGTTGCCTATACGCCCTGCTTCCGTCGGGAGGCAGGCGCGGCGGGACGCGAGACGCGTGGGATCATTCGAGTGCACCAGTTCGACAAGGTGGAATTGGTGAAACTCACCACGCCTGAGAAATCATACCAGGAACTGGAGTCGCTGGCTGCCGACGCCGAACGGGTTCTGCAACTGCTCGGCTTGCATTACCGAGTGGTCGAGCTTTGCACTGGCGATCTGGGATTTGGTTCGGCCAAGACTTATGACATCGAAGTCTGGTCACCGGGTCAGGACGGATTCCTTGAGGTTTCGAGTTGTTCAAATTTCGAAGATTTCCAAGCCCGCCGGATGCAGCTTCGGTTCAAAGATCGCGATGGAAAAAACCGATTTTGCCACACGTTGAACGCATCTGGTCTCGCCCTGCCGAGGCTATTCGCTGCGCTCATCGAAAACTATCAGCAGCCGGATGGTTCAGTGATCATTCCCGAAAAATTGCAGCCCTACTTTGGCGCAAGCGAGATCCCTTGAGTTGTAGCGGCGTTTGTGTCAAACGCCGAGGCGTTGATCAGGCGCTTGCCACAAGCGCATCTACAACATGCCGCCGAGTCCGCCCGTGATCCTGTTCATTTCCGATTGCGCAAGCGCCTTGCCCTGCTCAATAGCTTGTTTCACGGCGCTTAAGACCATTTCCTCGAGAAATTCGACGTCGTTCGGATCGACAACCTGCTTGTCGATTTTGATCGTGATGATGTCGCCCGCGCCGTTCGCGGTAGCTTTAACCTTACCTCCAGCAGCGCTCACTTCGATGGTCTTCTTCTCAAGCTCAGCCTGTGTTTTCGTCATTTGCTCCTGCATCTTCTGAGCCTGCTTCATCAATTTGTTTAAATTCATAATTAGTCCTCTGTCATTCCGAGCGCAGCCGAGGAATCTCTTGCTTTAAGTTCATCGAGAGATGTTTCAACTTCACTTCGCTCCGCTCAACATGACAACAAAGGTTACGGCTTTGAGGTCAGGATTTTATCTGAGCGTTGAACAGTTCGATGGCTTCCTGAATCAGCGGGTCGTCTTTGAATGACTTCGCTGGTTTAGGGCCCTCAGCAGTACTCGGGAGAATTCCGTCTTTCGCCACAAATTTTACCGACCAATCGCGTCCGGTCGCTTCTTTCAGAAGCGTTTCCAGCTGCTGGCGATTACTTATGCTGGCGAGCGCTCCAATCTTTGACTTGTCATCCGGTGAATGGCCTAGCAGGAAATTGCGTCCGTCTATTCCAATCGGACGAACTGACTCACTTAACGTTCGCAAAAAGCTTTTCGCTGGAATTCTGGTAAGCACCTGCTCCCAAAGCTTTTCAGAATCGACGGTTGCAGCTGTCTCCTCCACGCGCGGCGCTGTAGTGGCAGCCGTGCCGGCTGCAGCGTTATGAGATGCAGGCGATACGCCTGCCGCCACAAGGGCAGATTCTTTTTGTGAAGTGATTTTTCCATCATCGCGAATCTCGCCCAGTTTTTCGATCACCTCATCGAGCGTCGCCTGTCCAAGGCTCTGGATTGCCTTGATGATCGCAACTTCGAAATGGAGCTTCTTGTTCGGCGCCCATTTCATGCGGCCTTCGGCGGCGGCAAACTGATCGATCAGCTCAAGCAAACGATCCATCGCAATCAGTTCGGCGTGTACCCCAAGCGACTTTTGCACGTCAGGATCGACGTCCTCCTTGAGCGCGTCCGGCTTGGCTTTGAACACGAGCAGATCGCGCAGGTACGCGATCAGGTCCGACATGAGCCGCATCATGTCCTTGCCGCTTTCGCTTTGCTGATGCAGCAGGTCGATCGCGGCCGGCGTTTCTCCTCTCAAAATCCGCCCGGTGAGATCGATCACCGTTTGTCCGCTCGTGAATCCGAAAACATTGAGCACATCGCTCTCGCTGATTTTCTCT
>QHNK01000097.1 GCA_003218415.1 Verrucomicrobiota bacterium
GTACGAATTTCGTTTGCTGCTCGCACAGGAGTTCGGCGGGCGCTTTGAGTGGGCCATGAACTGGTTCTTCGAAAAAGAAAATACCGGCGACCGTGGCCGCGAATGGGGCTTTTCCCAGGCCGTCATGACTCCCGTTCTCTTGCCTAACGAGCGTCTGAAAGTCGGCGTAGAAATGGAGTATAAGAATGTCACCACGAAAGACACGCGCGGCGATCCACTGAACAGTTTTATCATCGGTCCAACCCTCGCGTGGAAGCCGACGGCGAGTACACGCCTTGACGTTTCGCCGCTGTTCGGCTGCACCGACGATTCACCAGTGGCTGACGTGTTCGTTGTCTTTTCCTGGCTGTTTGGCGGCGAACGCGCTGAAGCCGAAGCGCCCGTGTCCACGCGGTTCCGTTACTACTCCGACGTTGCCTTCGCCGATCCCAAGTCGGGAAAAGAAATGAAACAGGTCGCGCTGGCGCCGTATCCCCAATGGTACGGCGACTACGAATGGAACGTGAATCTCTTTGGCACCTATGCTTTTACCAACACCGAGTACAATCCTAATCTTTGGCTGGTGGACGTGGTTCAAAGTACGAGTGAAGGCAATCCTGTGCTCGGCACCTACGACAGATATATTGGTGGCGATCACGCCTGGGGCGGCGGCGGCGACATAAAATATTTCTTCTGCCGCTACTTTGGTGTGGGCGTCGAAGGATTTGTCCTCGACGGCAGCAAAAACGGTTTCGATATCTTCGAGGACCCGACGATCCCGATTTTTACTCGTGAAAGGATCAATCACGACCATACCACCGGGGCTGTTTTAGGAACATTTACATTGCGCTATCCAATTCCGTGCACCCGTTTTGCGCCCTACGCCTGGGCCGGTGTCGGTGCGATTTTCGGCGGCGGCGAAAGGGACGTTCTCCACACCCAGGGACCGCCAGACGCGTTAGCTATCCATGCCCAGACGGAGCACTTCGGTAGCGAAACCAAATTACTGGGCCAATTCGGGGCCGGTCTCGAATTCCGAATCGCGCGGCACTTCGGTTGGACTAACGACTTGAGTTTTGGCGTGATTGATGGGCCGAAAAATAATTTCGGAATGTTCCGTAGCGGCCTGAATATCGCCTTCTAAGAATCTCTGGGGTCACACCCTCAGGGCTAAAGCCGCGGCTGTTTCCGCGGTTTGCTGAAGTGGAGATGCCGCAGCCCGTGTGGAGCGGGCTGCGGCTACACTTCTTGAGTTGTAGAGACGCTTGTGTCAAGCGCCTACTTCTTTGCAATGCGCGTCTGGCGCAGCGCCACCATTCTTGCGCATTTCTTGACCACCGTTCGTCGCATCGATAACTTCGTTGTCGGAAAGGAGTTTGTCGGTGAAGACCGAAGTCTCGATCGAATATTGCGTCGTTTGAAACTACACGCCGAAGGCCGTCAGTTTGGCGGCCAAAATTCTCGAGCTCGGCGAGCGCATCAAGTCGCTTACGCTGATTCCCTCGAGCGGCGGCGCTTTCGAGATTCGCGCCAATGGCAAACTGCTCCATTCCAAACTCGACACCGGCGACTGGCCGGATTTCGACGCCATCGTCAAAGCAATTAAGAAAGCAAAATAGTTCGACACAGGTTTTTGTAATTCGGTGTTCGATGTTGGACGTTGGACGTTCGACGTTTTCTTCTTATGGGAGAGTGAAGGGTGCCTGGTGGCCCTCGCGGTCTTCAAAACCGCCGTCGCCGCGCAAGTGGCGAGGTAGGTTCGATTCCTATCCTCTCCGCCTATTTCTTGTAAATCCTGTAGCCGTTTCGCTGTGCGAAACGCGCGCGTCGCTCATAGGGCGACGGCTACAACAGCCGCAATGGAAAGGGGGTGAACCGCATGTCGCGTGAACAAATCCGACAACTCACTTCGCTTTCATCGTGCGCCGGGTGAGCTTCCAAATTGAGCCAACAGGCCCTGCGACAAGTTTTGCCGCAGCTTCCCATTTTATTAGACCGCAACGTGCTCGTGAGCTCGAAAACTTTCGACGACGCCGGCGTGTATCGCCTGGATCGACATCGCGCTCTTGTGCAGACAGTTGATTTTTTCACGCCCATCGTGGACGATCCGTTTTCTTACGGGCAGATCGCGGCGGCAAACTCGCTTTCCGATATCTTTGCCATGGGCGGCCGCCCGTTGACCGCTCTCAACATCGTCGGTTTCCCTGCTGATCTGGTTCCACCAAGAGTGATTTCTGCCATTTTGCGCGGCGGTCTTGCCAAGGCAGCCGAGGTCGGATGCGTGATTATCGGCGGCCATTCCATTCGTAATCCCGAACCGATTTATGGGCTTGCCGTCACAGGGATTGTCGACGTTCGGCACGTAACGACGAACGCAAATGCGCGCTCCGGCGATTTGCTCGTGCTGACGAAACCGCTCGGCACCGGCATCGCCACCACTGCGATCAAACGTGGAATCGCTTCGCGCGCTCTTCGGAAAAAAGTGGTCGCCCTGATGTCGAAGATCAACACCGCTGGCGCTAAACTTGCAGAGCTTCGCCTTGTCCGTGCTGCCACCGATATAACCGGCTACGGATTGATGGGACATCTGGTCTCGTTGTGTCGCGCCAGTCGCGTCTGTGCCGATATCGATCCCGCCGCCGTGCCGATGATCAGCGAGGAGATCGGAGACCTCATTGAGCTGGGCTGCGTCCCGGAAGGAAGCCGTCAAAATCTTTTGGACACAACGGTGGTCGTGGATTGGAAGAATACGAATGACGGCCGCAGATTTCTTTTAACCGATGCCCAGACCAGCGGCGGATTGCTCCTTTGCGTCGCCGAAGCGAATCTTGAGAACGTGCTAAACATCCTGCGAAAAGCGGACACACCCTCCGCTGCCGTGATCGGAAAAATCGTACGCCGCCGGCGCCGTGGTCCATTGATATGCATGACCGGGTAAAATTGCGCGCGCGGCGGCAAATTCCCGCCGTCAACAGGATCCTCGATGCAGTGGGCCATTGTGATTTGCCGCGGCCTGTTATTGTCGATCTTGTCCGTCGCAAACTTTCAGAAATTCGGGCAGCGCGGTCGGTACCCAAATTTGAATCAATTATGGCTCTTGTCCGCCGGTCGCTCGACGAACTTCGCGCCAGCAAACTTCAGCCGATCATCAACGGAACCGGAATCGTAATTCATACAAATTTCGGGCGCGCCCCGCTGCCGCGCGACGCGATCTGTCCACTGGACGGAATAGGATCAGGTTATTCGAATCTTGAATACGATCTTGCAGCAGGTGAACGCGGCCGGCGCGGCAGTTATGTCGAGACTGCGCTCGGACTGCTCTGCGAAGCAGAAGCGGCCACGGTGGTCAACAATTGCGCAGCGGCTCTAGTGCTTATCGTTCGACATTTCACCAGAACCAAAACCGACGTCGTTATTTCTCGTGGCGAATTGGTGCAGATCGGCGGCGGCTTCCGCATTGGCGAAATCATCGAAGCGACTGGCGCGAAGCTGCGCGAGGTCGGCGCCACCAACAAAACGACGGTCAATGATTACGCGCGAGCCATCGGTCCGAACACGGCAATGATCCTAAAGGTTCATCGCAGTAATTTTTTCATGAGCGGTTTTGTAGAATCACCTTCGCCGGAGGAGATCAGCGCGCTGGCGCAGAAGAAACGGATTCCGTTTATCGAAGATTTGGGAAGCGGAGCCGTTGTCGCAACCGAAGAGTTGGGAATTGCCGAGCACGAGCCGACGCCCGCCGAGGCGTTGAAAAGCAGCGTCGATCTTGTTTGTTTTAGCGGCGACAAGTTATTCGGCGGCCCTCAAGCAGGAATCATCGCGGGCAAAGAGCGATTAATCGCCGCGTTGAAACGCGAACCGCTGTTTCGCGCGCTACGGTGCGACAAACTCTCTCTCGCTGCGCTGCAAGCGACGGTTGATCTTCACCTCAATCAAAGAACCGGCGAAATCCCGACACTCGCGCTCCTGCAAATTTCAGAGGATGAATTGCGCGCTCGAGCTGCGGCAATTTGCGATCAACTGGCTAAAAGGTGCTCTAAGCTGCAAATCGCCAGCGGTCGCGGCACCGCCAAAACCGGCGGTGGTACTTTGCCGAAGTCGAATCTGCCGTCGGTCACGATCGACATCGTTACGAAAAATTCATTGCTAGCCGACTTTGCTTCAACGCTGCGCGCATGGAATCCGCCGGTCATCGGCTACATTGCAGGCGACCGATTCAAACTCGATCTGCGCACAATTTTCCCGCACCAGGACGGCCTTGTCATTCAGGCGATCAGCGCAGCGTGCACGAAGTGACCACTCGGCATTTCATTATCGCCACGGCAGGTCACGTCGATCACGGCAAAAGCGCGCTGGTAAAAGCGCTCACGGGAACGGATCCGGATCGTTTGCCGGAGGAAAAGAGGAGACAGATCACCATCGATCTCGGCTTCGCCGAATTAAATCTGACTGCACCGAGCGGCGACAAAATTCACGCCGGCATTGTGGATGTTCCCGGTCACGAAGATTTCGTACGGAACATGATCGCGGGCGTCGGCTCAATTGACCTCGCGCTGCTCGTTATCGCCGCGGACGACGGCTGGATGCCGCAAACGGAAGAGCATTTGCAGATTTTGACGTATCTCGGCGTGCAACGAGCCGTGATCGCCCTCGCGAAAAGCGATTTGGGAAAGGTTGAGCGCGTTACCGAACAAATTCTAACTCGTCTGCGCGAAACCGTTCTTGCGAAATCGCCAGTAATTCCAACTTCGGTGCGCACCGGTGAGGGAATTGAAAATCTCAAGAAGACGCTCGTCCTGGAGCTCGCAACGATGCCGACACAACGCGATTTCGGTAAGTCGCGCCTGTTTGTTGATCGCGCATTCACACTGCGCGGCGTGGGCACAGTGGTCACTGGAACTTTGACTGGCGGACGACTCCATCGTGGCCAGAGCATCAGCGTCCAACCACAAAACGTTCGGGCGCGGATCCGTTCCATCCAAAGTCATGGGGTCGAAATAGATTCCGCACAGCCGAGTATGCGCACTGCGCTCAGTCTCCCCGATCTCCCGATCAATCAGGTAAAGCGCGGTGATGTGATCACTGACACCAACTTTGCGCCGACTTCGGCTCTCATTGCGCAGGTCGAGAAATCGCCGCGACTCACTGCTAAAGAACCGGGTGCGCGCCCGCTTAAGAACGGAAGCTCAGTTTATCTTCATCACGGCACGTCGCGAGTGGCCGCACGGATCACTTTGCTTGAAAAAAACGAGCTCGAGCCCGGCCAAAAAACGATCGCGCATTTGAAGCTCGCGTCTCCGGTCGTTGCATTCGTCGGAGACCGCTTTGTCATTCGCGATGCGTCGGAACAGAACACCATCGCCGGCGGCGTCGTGCTTGATCCGGACGGCGCAAGTTTTCGCGATGCACTGGATTTAAGACTGTTGTCGATGTGGGCGACCGCTCCGGACGACATTGATCTTTGCGTTCGTTCTGAAATTGCACGACGCGGATTCGTGCCGAGAAAAACGCTCTTGAATAAGTCGCACTTTAGCGCCGCCGAAATCTCTGAAGCACTAATGCGGCTGCAACAGGATAACGAAATTGTACTCTTCGAGGAAATCGCGGCGGATCGCGAGTTTTGGCGGATGCTGCGCAACCAGGCGATTGCCTTAATTGACAACGCCCACAAACAGAAGCCGGAACGCCCTGGCCTTGATTTAAGCGAGCTTCGTTCTGTGTTATGCGATCAGCCGGAAAATGTTTTCGAGGCTCTCGTTACAGAGCTGTGCGCCAACGATTTTGTTCGCAAAGGTTCGGCTATAGCGCGCATTTCCCACCAGCCAATGTTACCGGCCAAACTTCAACCAGTTGAGAGAAAAATCCGCGAAGCGCTCTCGCAGAAACCATTCGATCCCCCGCCACGACGTGAGATCGAAGTGGACCGAGGCTCGCAGCATGTTCTCCGCTTTTTGATCGAGAGAGATGAAGTGATCGAATTGGGTTCAGATGCAATTTTGTTGCGCAAAAATTTCGAGCGCATGAGGGCGAGAATCATCGAATTCATTTCCAAGAACGGACCGGCCACTGTGAGCGAGCTGCGCCAGGCGCTGGAGAGTTCGCGGCGCATTATGGTACCTTTGTTGGAAAAGCTCGATCGCGAGGGGTTCACTCGACGCATGGGGGACAAGCGCAGCTTGCCATAGATAGGACGTATGTGACAGATGAGAGTATGTCCGGCGATGCGAGCGAAGGGTTTAGTTCCATTCGTCCCACGCGCGTTTCCCTTCACCTGGCCACTTCATTTGATGCCGCATGGGAAAGCGTGTTCCTCCCGTGGTTCGAAGCAGTAGCTCTCCGCGCCGTCGGAGAGCCCGCCCCGGTTGCCGTGGTCACTCCCTTTCGCAGCCATGCACATCTCTTGCGGAGCAGACTTCTCGCCCACGACATTTCGCTTTTGGGCGTCCGCTTTCTCGTGCCTGCCCAATTGCGCGAAATTTTACTGCGCAACAGCGGATTAAATATTCCGTTGCGGGAACATCTGCGATTGCTTTTGGCGATTGCGGCCGAAGAGATCGCGGCGAAGATCGAGAGCGACCAATCCGGGCATCTCATCGCGAGATCGGTCGCGCGCGATCCCGACTACTTTCTGCGTATTTTTGACGAACTGAATGCCGCTGGGTGGAGCCTAGCGGACATCGACCAGCCAGCGCTGAGCGCAACCGCCGAGCGCTTCGACAAAATCTGTCGCGAATGCGACTTCGCATTTGTTCACGAAGCCGACCGGCTGGCAGTCGCGAACGCGGAGAAATTGCCTGTGCGATTCAGCGGCTTGCTGGTCATGGGGTTTAACGGGACGCACTGGCCGCTGTGGCCGTTGTTGCACGCCGCGGTAAAATCTTCACTGCAAGCGGCAGTCGTCTTAAACGACCCTCGGGACGAAGCGCGCGATGTCGATGAAACCTGGGTCGGCACTTGGGAAGAAGTTTTCGGCGAGGCGGAGCCGGTGGGCGAACCGCAGGGCGGCACGGGAGATCACTCCCCCAGCGTTCATTTTGTAGTCGGACGCGACACGACCGATCAAGCGCGTGCCATTGTCGCTTTGACAGCGAAGTTTCTTTGCGAGAAGAATTGCGAGCGCATCGGCATCCTGTTCCCACAAAAAGACGCGCTGCCGCGACTCGTAGCCAGATTTCTTGGGTCAGCACAGATCGCGCATAACGACGGAATTGCGCATTTGAGTCCGAGCGTCTTCGACAATGACGCTTGGCGTGTGTGGTTGGAGCTGCAGGAAAATCCGCGGTTGAAATCTCTTTCCCAATTTCTCCACGCCATCGACGCGGAGATTTTCGCGCAGATGTCGATTTTGGAAGTCGAAGAAAAGTTGCGCGACGCATACAGCGGCGTCCTCATCGATGACATCGAAGTCCTCCGCGAATTTTGCGCCCGCTCGAAAGACAAAACGGAGATGGCACGCGGTCTCGAGACGATTCAGTTTCTGCCACCGGCGGCGACGTTCTCTGAATTTCTTCAACAGACCAAAAACATTTTTGCGCAGTTTGGTTGGAAACAACGCTGGAATGAAGTGGAGCGACTCAGCCGGAACTGGGCGGAGCGCGTTCCGCAGCGTTTTTCAAGGACCAATTATCTGCGTTGGCTGCGCGAAATTCTCAGCGCACCGTCGCTCAGCCGCGATGAATACGGCGCGCATCCGTACAGTCGCGTTCATTTGCTTCCGTACTCTGAAGCGGAGGCGCAATCGTGGACCCATCTGATTTTCGCCGGCTTAAACGAAGGAGCTTGGCCGGCGCTCGACGAGGAATTCGTCGCCGATCGGCAGATCGACGAGTTCAACCGGCAGAACAAGATCTTGAACCGACGCTCGGTAAAACGCGGCCGTCATGGCGAAGGCCAATGGAGTATCATTGAAGGAAAAACGTTTCTGCTGGGATCGTCCGAGCGTCGCCAGATTCGCCGACGGCAGCTTCGGAATTTGATCGAATCGGCCACAGCAGGAGTCGGTGTAACGGCGAATCTTTACTCTGAGAGTTCGCCTGGCCGAATTGCTAATCCGACAGACTTCTTCTCGCGCCTTTATTTTGATGCGCGCCGACGCGGCGTTTCCCAACAAACTCTCCAAGCGTTGGAGGGAAAAACGCGAGAGTGGCTGGGCGATTGGTCGCCGGTTGACGCACAGAAAACCGATTCGATCAGCGTTGGTCGAACCCGCTACGCTTACGACCTGCGCCGGCAATCGCGCGCATTCGGCGAATATGAGCTCGCGTTGCGATCGGCACCGGAGCGGCCGGTCACGTTGCGTGTGACCGATTGGGAGGCCGCAGTGAAATGGCCCGCGATTCGCTGGATGCAGATTTTTCTCGGGGTCGATCCTGATAGCGAAAACGGTGACGCGTGGGCGACTGCGACAGGGCAATGGGTGCACCGCTGGCTGGCAGATGCCGTATGCGTGACGCAGACAGGATTGCCTGCGTCACCTGCGGGCAACGCCTTCATCGAGCTCCGCGAAGTCGATGAAATTCGTGCGCGGCTGATTGAACACGCGCGCCAATTTCACGATTGGGTCCGCGATCTTTGCTTCGCGGTTGGACGGGCATTACCCGACTGGTGGGTGTCGGGTTGGAGTAACGCGCTTTACGTTGCCGATTGTCTGGCCGCAAAATTGTCCGGGCTGGCGGGCGACTGGACACACATGGCACCGGAGTGGCCGCTGGATTCGCCGACGAACATTCCACTGGGCACAAATGAATCGCTGCGAGTGCGCGGTCGCATCGACTTGATCCTGGCGCGCGGAGAACGTACGCGCTCGCGACTTGGGTTCGCCGACTTATGGTTGATCGACTACAAGACGGGACGACAACGCGGGCTCAATCTGCATGAGAGGCGTTCCAGGGAAGCGTCAGCAGAAAAATTTCGGAAGCTGCTGATAAAGGGTCGCGGTGTGCAGCTTGCCTTGTACGCGCTGGCCACGCATGCGCTTAGTGCCGCGAACGTGCAGCTCGCGTTGCTGGGCTTGGCGGATGAATTGGAGCCGCAATTTCATTTGGCGGACGCGCTGGCCCAAAAGGATTTTTGGCAGGAACTCTATCGAATGCAGGAGACCGGGGTTTTCGGAATGCTCGGTCCCGTCCATGCGCAATACGGTTTTGCTCACGATTACCCACTGGCCACGCTCGGGATCGATGAAGAGCTGTTGAAAGAAAAGTGGGCGCTAACGCATCCCGCGCTGGCGGTTGAGGAGGGGGAACATTCATGAGTGGCCTCGTTGACGAAAAGGTCCGCCAACGGTTCGCGTGCGATCTGAGCCGGAACTTCTCGGTAGTTGCGTCAGCTGGTTCGGGCAAGACACGTGCGATCACCGATCGGGTCGTTGAAATCGCGAGGAGCCGGCAGGCGCTGGAATGGCTGCCGCAACTTGTCGTGGTCACCTACACCAACCGTGCCGCGGATGAAATGCAGCAGCGCGCCCGGCAGCAAATTCTGGAGGATGTGAAGCTTTCAAAAAACCCGGAGGTGATCGAGGCATTCAACCGCGCGTTTTTCGGAACGATTCACAGCTTTTGCATGAAGTTGCTCGCGGCGCACGGGCATGACCTCGGTTTACCACGGAATCTCGAACTCATCGCCGACGAGGCAGACCTTTGGAACCAGTTTGTGCAGCAATACACGACGATCGGTCGTTCATTGAGCGAGCAGAACCGGCGCATCCTGCTGCGGCACGTCCAGGCGCGGCAATTAATGGAGCTGGCGCGCAACGCAAAAGTCGATCTTCGCGCTGCCGAACCGGAAAGACAGTGTTCTGACACAGGCTTTGCTGAAGTTTATGCCGCCAACGAAAAGCCCTCGCTGAATATCGCGAAGGCGAAAGCGGAACTGACGCGCTGGGAAAAACGATGGCGCGAAACGGACGAGTTCGTTGCGTGGCCTGCCTGCGCAACAACTTCGAAACAATTTGTTGGCATCTGGCGCGAAGCGTTTCGACCGCTGCGCGACTGGGTGAACGCGTGTGCGCTTTGCGTCGCTGCCGAAGTGCAACGCGATTACCGCGAGTTTCGACTCGAACGCGGTTTGATGACGTACGCCGATCAAGTCGCGCTCGCCGGAGAACTGATGCGGCTTCCGGATGTAGCCCGGCGCATTCGCGAAAAAACCTATCGCGTTATTCTCGATGAAGCGCAGGACACGGATCCGCAGCAATTTTTTGTGCTCCTGGAAATCGCGCGGCCTCCCGTCGCCGCCGAGACTACGGCCGGCAGGCCGGAAGCGAGCGGCGCTTGGTTGGAAAATCCATCCAGCTCAGCCGGACCGCGACCCGGTCATTTCTGCATGGTGGGCGATTTCCAGCAATCGATCTACCGGGACCCGGCCGATCTCGCGCGCTATCGCGAACTGCACGAATTGCTCGTCACAATGGGCGCCGCGGAGGAACTGAAGTTTTCCGTGACGTTTCGGCTGGACACCGCGCAGCTCGATTTCGTCAACGCCACGTTTGGTGAAATTCTCAACAATCAGGATGGACAAGTCGAGTTTGTGGAGTTGAATCCGCGTCCCGAAATTTTGCCGGGGCAAGTGATCCGCTTTGATTTTCATTGCGACGTCGACGGTGATTTGCCGGAACTGCAGCGTGCGATGTTGGAAGCGCGCGAACTCGCTGCGTGCCTCCGCGATACCGGCCTCGAAAACTTGCGCGCAGAATCGTGGCGGCAGGTCGCAATTTTGTGTCCGCGCAAAGCGTGGCTGCGGCCGTTGCGCGACGCGCTGGTCGATATTCATCTGCCGGTGGAAGTTCACTCGGAAACCGATCGGGAAGGAGAAAGCCCGGCATACGCCTGGCCGACGGCGCTCCTCACAATCATGGCCAATCCGAACGCCAGTTACGAAATTGTCGGGGTACTGCGCGAAATTTTTGGTCTGTCCGATGACGACCTCCATCGATTTTCACAAGGGCACGGCGCTCGGTTTCAAATTACTGAGCGCACGCGCGGGCGGGGCTCGGTTGCTGACACGTTGAACCGCCTAGTCCGAATTCGCGAAGCGATCGCGCAACAACCATTGTTCAGCGCAGTGCAGGAAATCGTTCGCACGACGCAATTGCGCGAACGCATGCTGTCCCTTCCGGAGGAGGAATTTGGCGATTTAGACAGCGAACTCGACGCGCTGCTCAGCGCTGCCGCAACCGCCGAAGCGCGCGGATTTTCGCTCGCAGATTTCGGGCAAAGCCTGCGAGGGAACTTTCACGCCACACGTGAGACCCACCCGTCGCCGCGTGAAGCGATCCAATTGATCACCGCCCACAAAGCCAAGGGGTCCGAGTGGCAGGCGGTGATCGTGCCGTTCCTTACGCGCGAAGTCCGCGACGCGCCGCCGCGATATCCATACGTGATTCGAAGTGTGAATGCACTCGAGACACAACTCGTTTTTGATCGAACAGATTTCGACGAATACAAAGACGAGCTTAAGCAAATCGAGCGACAGGAAATGGAGCGGCTGCTCTACGTGGCTCTCACGCGCGCGAAGCACACGTTGGTGCTCGCTTTTGATCGGCAATTTTTCCGAAACGCCAGAGGACAATTCCACCGCAGTTCGCAAATCAGTTGGCTCCGCGCCGGAGATGGCGAGTGCAACTGCGAAGTGCTGGCTGCGCTTTCAACTAACGCGCGGGAATGCACCGAGACTCGCGATAGACAAAAGTCGGCTCCGTGCGAGCAGGTTTCCGAGAATCTTGGGAAACGCGAACTCGGCTGGATCGACGATGCTCGCCAGCGCGCCGCGCGTTTCATTCATACGACCAACCCCAGCAAATTTGCTCCGGAAGAGGAAGTCGAGGCTGCGGAAGGGGTGGAGGTTTGGAGCGAGATTGAACCGGAACTGCGCCCAACGCGAATCGATAATCCTGCCACGCGATACGGCCTCTGGTGGCACGAGTTTGCGCAGGAGATTCCGTGGCGTTCGCAGACGGATGCATGGCAGGCAGCTTTTGACAAAAGTGTTGCGACGTCACCCGAGCCGGCACGCTCACGACGCGAATGGAAGTTGTTGAGCCAATTTATTTCCGAGCGTCGGGACTTTTTAGCCGGAAATGTTTTCGTCGAAATGCCGTTCTTCTGGCGAATGAACGCGAATCAATGTTTGGAAGGCATTATCGATCTTGCCTTGTTCCGGCCAGGCGAAAAGGAGTGGTTTATTCTCGATTGGAAAACGAACCGGATCGAACGGAACGAAATCGGCAAGTTGCGCGCCGACTATCGGCCGCAGATTGCAGCATACTGGAAAGCGGTAACCGAAATGACGAAACAGCAAGTCGGTGGAGGAATTTTTTCGACCGCGACCGGCCAGCTAATCGTTTATGATCAAACCGAACTGGCGAACGAGTGGAAGCGGCTTCGAAATGTAGCGGGAATCGAAGCGATGCTCAGCTTTCGCGCTCGCCGCGGATGAATTGTTCGACACAGCGATATGCTTCGTCGTCGGTCATTTGCACGGGCGGATGCTTTGAAAAGTAGGCGGAGGCGGAATGCAACACGCCGCCGATCCCTCGATCCAGCGCCAGCTTGCAGCAGCGAATGGCGTCGATGGCGACGCCGGCTGAGTTCGGCGAATCTTCGACGGAAAGTTTCACGTCGATTTCCATCGGCACATCGCCAAAGAGCCGGCCTTCAACCCGAATAAAGGCAATTTTATTGTCGAGTTGCCAGGGCACATAATCGCTCGGGCCAATGTGGATATTTTCGTCTGCCAGACGCTCACCAGTGACAGATTGCACCGCTTCAGTTTTGGAAGTTTTCTTAGAGGCCAGACGGGTGCGATTGAGCATGTTCAGGAAATCGGTGTTGCCGCCGGTGTTCAGCTGATAGGTGCGCACAAGTTTCACGCCGCGCTTGCGAAAAAGATCCACCATCGCCCGATGCAGGATCGTGGCGCCCATTTGCGCCTTGATGTCGTCGCCGATAAGGGGGAGATTTCTATCGGCAAAACGCTTCGACCACGTCGGATCGCTGGCGATGAAAACCGGGATATTGTTGACAAAGCCCAGGCCGGCTTCGAGCGCGCAGCCGGCGTAAAACCGGGTGGCTTGTTCGGAGCCTACAGGAAGATAATTGACCATCAGTTCAGCAGAGGAGTTTTTCAGCTCGGCGATGATCTCTTCGCGAATGGATTCTTTCTCCAGTGGAAGAAATGTGCGCAGGGGGTCCTGATCACGCATGTGCGGAGCGTAGCCGTCCAGAACGCAACCCATTTTTACGATGGCGCCGGTGAGCTTGATCTTTTCGCAGAAAACCTTTGTGCAATTCGGCGGCGAGAAAATGGCTTTGCTCACGTCCAGCCCGACTTTGCGCCGGTCGATGTCAAACGCGGCCACGATCTCAAT
>QHNK01000098.1 GCA_003218415.1 Verrucomicrobiota bacterium
CAACCGGTTGATGCCAACAGATCAATCAGCCGCGATCAAACTTACGATTGGATCATCGAACTGAAAGATGGCCGCAAAATCTCTGCGATCGATGTGCAACGCGTTTATCTGCGCGCCGCCAGCAAATTGCACAACGGCATGAGCGAAGAGCAACAATGGATATTGCGCGAATGGGAAAATGTCCTTAACGATCTCGAACGCGAGGTAATGTCAACGCGAGACCGTGTCGATTGGGCAGCCAAAAAGTTCTTGTTGGACGCATTGCAGGAAGAGGAAAAACTTTCGTGGAAGGATCCCTGGCTGCAATCCATCGATCTGGAATATCACAATCTCGATCTCGACCGCGGATTATACTACGAGCTGCTGCGCAAAGGTTTGATGTGCCGCGTCACGAACGAGGATGAGATCAAGACCGCGATCTTCAATCCGCCGGAGACCACGCGCGCGTTTTTCCGTGGCCGCGCCGTCGCGCGTTTCAACGACGAGATTTCATCCATCCAGTGGGACGAAATTGTTTTTGCAAATCCCGCCGCCGCGGGACACTCATGTCGCGTCGCGCTGCCAGAGGCAGCAACGAATGCGCGCCTGGACGCACTCAATCACGCTGCGCACAACGGAAAAGATTTCTCAGAATTCATGAGCGCGGTTTCGCAGATCGATTGATTCGGGCGAACTCAATCGAAAATTGAAAATCTGCAATCGAAAATAAGATCACTCCCACTCGATCGTGCTCGGTGGTTTGCTCGAGATATCGTAACACACGCGGTTGACGCCTTTGACTTCGTTGCTGATGCGGCCGGAAATGCGCGCCAGTAATTCGTACGGAAGCCGAACCCAATCCGCGGTCATGCCGTCCTGGCTTTCGACGATTCGAAGCACAACCGTGTTTTCGTAAGTGCGTTGGTCGCCCATGACGCCGACAGATTGCACCGGCAGCAAAACAGCGAATGATTGCCACACCTTGTAATACCAATCGGCAGCCTCCATTTCACTTTGCACGATCGTATCCGCTTCGCGTAGGATGGACAATCGCTCAGGAGTAACTTCACCAAGAATGCGAACGGCCAGACCCGGCCCGGGGAAAGGCTGGCGATATACGATCTCCTTCGGCAAGCCGAGCTGTAATCCTGCCTGGCGCACCTCATCTTTGAACAATTGGCGCACCGGCTCGACGAGTTCGAAGTGCATTTTCTCTGGCAACCCGCCGACATTGTGATGGCTCTTGATCACCTGCGCGGGATTGCCTCCGATTGATACGCTCTCGATCACGTCAGGGTAAAGCGTGCCCTGCGCGAGGAACCTATAACCGCTGTGCTTGCGGTCGTCGTCTCTTTGGTCTTCCTCGAGCAATTCCTCCGTCGCCTTCTGAAATACTTTGATGAATTCGTTGCCGATCAATTTTCGCTTTGTTTCGGGATCGGTCACGCCTTTGAGCAGCGCGAGAAAGCGCTCGCTCGCGTCCACGTATTTCAAACGCACATGGAAATTCTCGCCGAAAACGCGCTGCACAATTTCTTCCTCTCGCGCGCGTAGCAGTCCATTGTTTACAAAAATGCAGGTGAGCTGGTCGCCGATTGCCTTGTGCAGCAGCGCAGCCGTCACTGAAGAGTCAACGCCGCCGCTCAAACCGAGCACCACTTTTTGATCGCCGACCTGTTTCCTGACTCGGGCGCAAGCCTCTTCGATAAAGGAGCCCATCGTCCAGTCCATTGCGCAGTGGCAGATGTGAAAGAGAAAATTCTGCAGAATCTCCCTGCCGCGCGGTGTATGAGCGACCTCCGGATGAAATTGCAATCCGTAAAGTTTGCGCTGCCGATCCTCCACAGCGGCGAAGTCGCAACCTTCAGTGGTCCCGACGGCGCGGAAACCTTCCGGCAACGCCGTCACTTCGTCGCCATGGCTGTTCCAAACGTCGAGCTGGTTGCCTAATCCATCGAAGAGTTGCGATCCATTCTTGATGTGCAACATGCCGGCGCCGTACTCGCGTCGTCCGGTGAACACGACCTGGCCGCCAAGGTGATGCGCCATCAGCATCAGTCCGTAACAAATTCCCAATACGGGAATGCCAAGCGAAAAAATCTTTGGGTCCATTTGTGGAGCGCCTTTGTCGTAAACGCTCGCGGGCCCGCCGGAAAGGATGATCCCCTTAGGTTTTGCTGCGGCGATTTCAGCAGCAGGCGTGTCGAAGCGAACAATTTCCGAATAAACCTGACACTCACGGATTCGCCGCGCTATGACCTGGGTGTACTGCGAGCCGAAATCGAGGATGAGAATTTTTGAGTGCGTTGAACTGGCGACCATCTTCAAGCGCTATGGGTGAGTTTGCGGGACGCTATGCTCTGCGGCCGGATCGCCGGGAGATCGCTCCAACGGGCCAAGCGTTCCCTGACCAGTCACGCCGCGCTCGAACTGCCCTTGCACTTCTTGCGTGCTGCGTTCTTCAAGTGGGTCGGCACAACCGCCTGCAGCCAGGCACGCGATCACGAGCAGGATCGGCATGCGTTTCATCTACGTATTTTATGAAGCGGCTGTTTCATTGCAAGAAGGTTGCAGCCTTTCGAGGTTGAACCGGTAGATTCTCGTTGCCGGTTTAACGCTTCAACGCTTTAACGCTTTAACGGCCGTGATTGATCCGGAACTTTTACTTCAGGGCTATCGGCTTGGTGTTTTCCCCATGGCGATGGAGGACGACTCGATCGAATGGTTTTCGCCTGATCCACGCGCGATCCTGCCACTGGAAGATTTTCACGCCCCGCATGCGTTGCGACGTCTCCTGCGCAAGAGAGTATTTGAAACCACAATCGACAACGCGTTTTCCGAAGTGATCGTTGCGTGTGCGAAACGGAAAGATACCTGGATCAATCGCGAGATTATTGAGAGCTACACGCGATTGCACGAACTGGGCCACGCGCATTCGGTGGAAGCCTGGAAGCAAGGCAGGCTTGCCGGCGGCCTGTACGGCGTCGCGGTAGGCGGTGCGTTCTTTGGCGAATCGATGTTTCATCGCGTGACTGATGCCTCCAAGATTGCGCTCGTGGCGCTGGTGGAGCATTTGCGCGCTCGCAAATTCGTGTTGCTCGACACGCAATGGCTCACCCCACACCTGCAACAATTTGGCGGCGTTGAAATTTCGCGGCACCATTACCTGCGGCTCTTGCGGAGAGCGGTCGAACTGCCACGAAAGTTTCTCTGAAGCGGTTTCACAGGATGTTGTAGCTACCGGCCTGTGGCCGGTCCTCCATCTCAGCCGCCTTTTGACACTTGGAAAACGGCCCACACGGCCGTGGCTACAGATTGAGCAGGGAACTGGCCAGCGACTGCCGCCAACAATTGATAGTGCGGGAATCTGACCGATATTAGAGCATCAAATGGTTGGTTGGATTTTAAAGAAGATTTTAGGCTCGAAAAATCAGCGCGAGCTCAGGCGGCTTGCGCCGATTGTTCGCCGGGTCAACGAGCTGGATGAGCAGTTCAAGAGCTTGTCGGATGACGAGTTGCGGGCAAAGACCGCGGCTTGGAAGGAAGAGTTTTCTAAAATTCCGGAGCTGGAAGATCAATGGAAAAAGCTGAATGAGATCTTGCCTGAAGCGTTTGCGGTAGTGAAAAACGCAGCGCGGCGGCTGAAAGAGCGGCAACACAGTTTCACCGTGTGCGATCAGCCTATGGTCTGGGACATGGTGCACTTCGATGTGCAGCTGCTCGGCGGAGTCGTTTTGCACCGGGGCCGGATCGCGGAAATGGCGACTGGCGAAGGCAAAACTTTGGTCGCGACGCTGCCGCTTTACTTAAGTGCTCTCACAGGGCGCGGCGCGCACCTGGTGACGGTGAACGATTATCTGGCGCGACGCGATGCGGAATGGATGGGGCAACTTTACGATTTCCTCGGGCTCACCGTTGGCTGCATCGAACACGATCAGGAGCCAGATGTTCGCCGCGAACAATACGCGATGGACATCACTTACGGAACGAACAGCGAGTTCGGTTTCGATTATCTGCGCGACAACGGCATGGCCACTACGCGCGAACAACAGGTCCAGCGCGGTTATCACTATGCCATTGTCGATGAAGTCGATTCCATCCTGATCGATGAAGCGCGGACACCGCTTATCATCAGCGGTCCGGCGACCATTTCCACCCATCAATACGACAAATGGAAACCACTCATTGAGCAGTTGGTTCGGAAGCAAAACATGCTTTGCAACCGTGTAGCGAGCGAAGCGATCGAGAAATTTGAGCAGGGCGAGATCGAGACGGGCGGTCGCCTCATGTTCAAGGTGAAACTCGGTCAGCCGCGCAATAAACAGCTTTTGCGGATGATGGAGGATCCGGACAAGCGCCGCGCCATCGATAAAGCTGAGCTTTCCTTTTTCCAAGACACGCGGAAAGAAGAGTTGTTCGCGCTCAAGGAAGAACTTTTCTTCACCATCGACGAGAAATCGAACGAAGCCGATCTCTCGGAGCAGGGCCGTAGCTTTCTCAATCCCGATGATCCGAACGCGTTCGTGTTGCCGGATTTGATTAACGAATTCACGGAAATCGATCTGGATCAGACAATCTCGCCTGAGGAGAAGGACAAGAGAAAAGCGGAGCGCCAGCAACATTGCGACGCGCAAGCCGAGCGTATCCACAACATCTCGCAACTTCTGCGCGCGTACTGCCTCTTCGAGAAGGATGTCCAGTACGTCATCGAGGACAACAAGGTGGTGATCGTCGATGAATTCACGGGGCGTAAAATGCCGGGCCGCCGGTGGAGCGACGGATTACATCAGGCAGTCGAAGCGAAGGAAGGCGTCCAGATCGACCGCGAGACCCAGACTTTGGCCACGATCACGATTCAAAATTATTTTAGGCTCTATCAAAAATTGGCGGGAATGACCGGCACCGCCGAAACCGAAGCGGCCGAGTTTCATGATATTTACAAACTGGACGTGAACATGATTCCGACGAACCGCCCTGTGCGGCGCACGGATCACAACGATCGCATCTACAAGACCCGACGCGAAAAGTACAACGCGGTCATTAAGGAGATCAGAGAAGCCCATGCGAAAACCCAGCCCGTACTGGTCGGCTCGGTGAGCGTGGAGGCTTCCGAGCTACTCAGCCGAATGCTGAAGCGGGAGAAAATTCCGCACAACGTGTTGAACGCGAAATTTCACATGCAGGAAGCCGAGATCGTCGCGCGTGCGGGTCAACCGGGCACCGTCACGATTTCGACGAACATGGCGGGGCGCGGTACCGACATTAAGCTCGGTTCGGGTGTAATAGAGCTGGGCGGGTTGATGGTGATCGGTACTGAGCGCCATGAAGCGCGCCGGATCGATCGGCAATTACGCGGGCGTTGCGCGCGCCAGGGCGACCCCGGCGCGTCACGGTTCTATGTCAGTTTCGAAGACGATCTGATGCGCAATTTCGGCGCGGCCGATCGGATGACGAGAATCATGGAGCGATTCGGGCTCGAGGAAGGCCAGGAGCTTGAGCATCGCTGGCTGAACAAATCGGTCGAGACCGCGCAGAAACGCGTGGAGCAGCGCAACTATATGATTCGAAAGCGAACGCTCGATTTCGATGACGTGATGAACATGCAACGCGAGGTCGTTTATACTTACCGCAACGAAGTGATCGATTCCGGGGAGCCGCGCAAACTCATCTACGAAGTGATCGACGAGGCGGTGCCAGCGAAAGTGAAGGAATATCTGGATGTCGATGAACCGCATTACAACGGGCTCATCCATTGGGTGAATACGACTTTCCCGCTCGGCTTGACCAAAGAGAAAGCGCAATTTGAAACGCGGAGTGTCGAAGAGAACGCGCAGTTCCTGGTTGAAAAGATCAAGAACGCTTACGAGCGCAAATCAGCCTACGAAGAGTCCACGGCGGTGAAAAGCCTGGAGCGCTACATCATTCTGAACGCGATCGACCGGCTCTGGCAGGAGCATCTCTATGCGATGGACGCGTTGCGCGAGGGCGTGTATCTCCGCGGCTACGCGCAAAAGGACCCGCTCATCGAGTACAAGACCGAAGCCTACGACATGTTTGTCGAATTGATGGCAAACATTAAGAACGAAGTCTTGAACAATCTTTTCCGCAGCACCTCAAACTTACAGGCGTTCGAGAATTTCCTGGCGACTTTGCCGCAATTTTTGCTGCGCGAACATGCGCCGACCGCTCCCACCGCGGGCGCTCCGTCGCGTGCGCGTCAGCCTCAACCAGTTGGCGCAATGGCGGGAGTAGCCGGAGATGGCGACGGCGCGGGCGAGGTGTCAATCGATCTTCCCATTCGTCGTTCAATTCCAAAAGTCGGCCGGAACGAACCGTGCCCCTGCGGCAGCGGGAAAAAATACAAGAATTGCTGCGGGCGGGTGGCGTGAATTTAACGCGATGTCGTCTCAGCCTGTCATGTCGAGCGAAGTCGAGGAATCTCTAACTGTTTTGAAATATCGAGAGATGTCTCGACTCCGCTCGACATGACAAGTCAGGGCCGCTTGGGCAATTCGTAGGTTGTGATCTCCAGCTGGTGACCGTCGGGATCGCGGAAATAAATGGAGTGCGAGATCTCGTGATCTTGGAATTCGAATTTGATTCCGCGCTTTTCCAGTTCGTGCTGCGCGGTGAGGAAATTTTGTCGGTTTGCGCGAAAAGCGAGGTGAAGCATTCGGATGTCACGATGAGTTGAGGGTATCGATTTTGCATTCGGGCTCGCCGGAAACAGCGCAATCCCGGTATTTCCTTTGCCGATGAAAGTCGGCACGCCGTTCCACATGTCTTCGTGCAAGCGCTTGAACCCGAGAACCTCGATGTACCACTTGGCCGATCGTTCGATGTCACGCACGCCGAGCGCTACGTGATCAATTCCTTCAAGTTGCATTAGGTTTGGACAGAATTTACAGAATTGCCGAAACCAATACCAATAAAACGGACAGCTGTGGGATTAGCGTCTTCAAAAGCGTCTCTCAGTGCGCGTAGTCTAAGCGGTCGTCGAGCTTCCCGTTTCGCAACGCGATTAGAAACGCCGCATAATCTTTAACCGGACCTCCAACGGCGCGCCACACTACTTTTGGTTTCGCGTTATTCTTGGTGAGTGTCGCAACCAAGACGTGAAAGGTGTGAGCGATTCCGCCACGCTCGTAATGGACAACATAATATTCGCCACCTACCGCCGTCCAAATGAGGCGCTTGCCTGGAAGAGTTGGGTCCGTGATTACATCAGTCGCGTTCCACTTCTGGCCGGGGTCTGCGGGTCTGTCATTGTCGCCGGCACAGAGCGCGACGATGGCGGGTGGCAGATCGTTGGTGGAATGAACCTCGTGGAAGCGCGATGAATCCTGCAACACTCTGCGATCCTCACTCGAAAGCTTTGTGACATCTGCGCAGCAGAAGCTCTGAATCGCGAGAGCGAAGAGTAAGCAGAGACCAATAAGTTTCATTCGCGTCGCGCCGGCATCAACGCACAGATCGCGAAGGGGACTTTCGCGTTACGCGCAGACATCTAACGAGAAGTAAGCGAATGTTCGTCAAAGATTACGAACACTTCTTCGAATTCACTGCCTCCATGCGGCAACGTGGGCGCGGACTGGGTAACCGAAACCTTTGAGGACAACTTCGCCCAGGTCTTCGAATTGGAGACCTTTGCCGATGCATAGCTCGGCAATCGCGTTCGTTACCAGGATTTGTTCCGGTTGTGCGTGGGCACAGAGACGGGCGGCAAGTTGAACGGTCATTCCGAAAAGATCGTTGTGTTGTTCGACGGGTTCACCTGCTGCGGCGCCGACTCGAACCTTGAGCGAGCGGTCAGGCTGCGCTTTTTCATGTTCGGCCAATTCGCGCTGAATCTGAATTGCGCATCGGACCGCGCCGGCTGCCGAGACGAATGAAGCCATGATCCCGTCCCCGGTGTGCTTGACCTCGCGCCCGCCCAGAGCGGACAAAGCATCTCGCGCGATCGTGTCGTGCACGCCGAACAGCTCAAGCGCCGCCTGGTCGCCCAGCGATTGAGTGAATGTCGTTGAATTCACGATGTCCGTGAACAGGACGGTTCGAATCCCGGGATCGCGCGCGTCGGCTCCGCCACCTGGCAGCACGGCTGCTCCTGCCGCGTTCGTTTGGACATCGCCAAGAAATCCGTCTGCGAGCTCGGGCTGGATCTCAATAATCTTGCGGGCGACCAGGCCGTGCGCTTCACGGTGGCAGGAGTTTGCTGCTTCGGCATTTGGCGCTTCGACGAGACAGAAAACTTTTCCGCAATTCTCGTTAACCCAATATTTCAGATAGTTAACACCGTATTTTTCTTGCGCTTCAAGATCGGCCAAATGCGCTTTTGCGACGTCTTCGGCGCTAACCTGCCCCAGTTCGTGAATGTCCATGTACAACGGCATAGTGAGGAATTTACTGCGATATGACGTGATGCAAGACGCTGATGTTGGCAGGATGACTCAGCGTCTGGTAAACAACGCAGTAGCGCTCGGTCAGACGAAGCAACGTAGCGAGTTGCTCTTCGGTAGCATCAGTGTCCACATCGAAATGCAATCGAATTTGCTTGAAGCCGACAGGCACATCTTTGGAGACGCCAAGCGTACCACGAAAGTCGAGATCGCCCTCCGCGCGAACTGTTGCGCTGCGTAATGGAATGTTCAGAGCGGTTGCGACTGCACGCAGCGTGACGCCCGCGCATCCTACCAGTGCTTCCAGCAACATGTCCGCCGAGCATGCGCTGGCACCATCACCGCCTGTTGCGGGGTGAAGCCCGGCCTCCGCGCGCGATTTTCCGGTTTCGATTTTGCAGGTCATGTTTTCGCCGACTCGTCCCTCTGCCTGCAGAGTAATCAACGCTGTTTCAGGTCGCTCGCGATATTGCGCTTTCAGCGGCGCCTGCAAGGACCTCAATTCGTCAGCATTCATGGCTTGAATGTGGGAGCGGCCTTGGCGCCGCGACGGTCGGGACACTAAGGTTCCTCTCACATTGGCACAAGCGCCGCTATTTCTTGCTCGGCTTAATGTTTTGGTTCACACGAAAGAAATTATCGGGGTCGTATCTGCTTTTGATAGCGACGAGCCGTTCGTAATTCCCGCCATAAGTTTTCTTCACGCGTTCTTCGCCTTCGTCGCCCATTAAGAAATTTACGTACGCCCCGCCAGCGGAGTAGGGATGCAACGCATCGTAATAACTCTTCGTCCACGAGATCGTCTTTTCGTTGTTTGCCGGGTCGGGATCCACGCCGACCATGACCTGCGCCCATGTGGAATCGCGGTAATTCCAGGCGGTATCAGTTTTGCCGACGCGCGATGCCGCTCCATCGATCGGATACATGTGCATGGTGGAATGCATCGTCGGAAGCGCTTCCCCGAAGCGAATGTGCTGCGCAATCGCGTCGTCGCCTATTTCATTCACGAAATCGGCACGCCAGTACCACTGGAGGCCCGGAGGATACAACGCGTCAAACATGCTCTGTAACGCGGGCTGCGGCAGCGGACCTACGAAATCCAGCGCAGGTTTTTTGAAAGCGCGGATCGGCTTGAATGTTTCTTCGGCTTTCTCCTGTGCCCCGGCATAGGCCCAGATCACGCCGCACATTTTCTTCATGTGCAAATGTTCGGGGAAAGGCGGTGCAGGCGGCACGGTGAGGAAAGCAAAGAAACCGTTCAGGTCGTCAGGTGCTGCGGGAATCAGTTCGCGATACCACTTCATTACATCCGCTGATTCGCTCAATTCATAGAGCATCGGGCCACCATAGAGCATGTCGATCGGATGCAGCTTAAATGTAAAAGCTGTTACGACTCCGAAATTGCCCCCGCCGCCGCGAAGCGCCCAAAACAGATCGGAATTTTCATCGGCATTCGTTTTTACAAATTTGCCGTTTGCCAACACCACGTCGGCGGACAGGAGATTATCAATGCTTAAGCCGCATTTGCGGGTAAGATGTCCGATTCCTCCGCCTAGGGTCAATCCGCCGACACCCGTCGTAGAAATAATTCCGCTGGGCGTCGCCATGCCGAATACGTGCGTCGCATGATCTACATCGCCCCAGGTGCATCCGCCGCCGACGGTGACAGTGCGTGCTGTCGGATCAACCCGCGTATATTTTATCGGGCTTAGATCGACGACTAAACCGTCGTCACAAATTCCCAACCCGCCAGCGTTATGACCCCCGCCACGGATCGCAAGGAGCACATCATTCTCTCTCGCAAAATTCACCGAGCGGATTACGTCTGCCACGTCGACGCAGCGGGCAATCAAACGCGGCTTTTTATGGATCATCCCGTTGTACACCTTGCGCGCTTCGTCGTAATCCTTGTCGCCCGGCTCGATCAGTCGGCCGCGCAGGTTCGCTTTGAAATCGGCAATGGCATTTTCGTTAAGCATGACGAAGTGTCACTGAAACGATCTTACGGTCAAGACACTGAGTCTCGGCATTTTCATTGAGATAGCGACCGGTGCGGCGCTAATATGCCTGCGCATTGACATGGGCGATGTTTGACGCGGAGAGATCTTGGACTCGGCGGGAATTTTTGAAACTCGCCGGTCGGGCGGGAGTTCTGAGCGCGGTTCCAACTCTGGCGAGCGCTGCAACGGCGCTCAACTCCGACACGGTTTGCATCTCGATCCTGCACACAACGGACATCCACGGTCATATTTTGCCGACCTCTGATTATGACGGAAATCCTGATCGCGGCGGGCTGGCGCGTTGCGTTACGCAGATTCGGCGCTGGCGACGGCAGAATCGAAACTCGATTTTAATCGACGTCGGCGACGTGTATCAAGGCACCGAAGTCAGTTTGCGAAACAAGGGCGAACTGATGATCGATCTGTTCAATCATCTCGGGTACGACGCTTGGGTCGTTGGCAATCATGAATTCGATTGGGGAATCGAGGCGTTTCGCCAAGCTTTGCAGAGATCGACGATGCCAGTGCTGGCTGCGAATACGATATTGGAGGGAAAGCCGGCGGGCGAATTTGCCGATGCAAAACATCCTCTGGCAAAAATCCAGCCGTTCATCTTGAAGGAAATCGCCGGGATTAAGCTTGCGATCATTGGGATCACGACGCCCGGGATGTCGTTTTGGCTTCCGCGCGAATTTACGAGGGGAATCGATTTTCAGCAGCCGGTCGAGCCCGTTCGTCGCGCGATAGCAAGAGCAAAGAGTGAAGGCGCGGACGCAATTGTAATGACAGGTCACATGGGTCTGAAACCGCGCACCGGCGGCGATGATTTTGCGAACAGCGTCACGGCATTAACTTTGGAATTTCCGGATGTCGCGGTCTTCATTGCCGGTCATACTCATCAGGTGATTCCGAGTCGCCTGTCGAACGGTGTGCTTTTCACACAGGCGGATCACTTTGGCATTCACGCGGGCCGCGTTGATCTTCTGTTTGATCGGAATTCGAAAAGATTGCTTAGTCGTGAAGCGATATGCGAACTAATGGACAACCGATTCCCGCTCGATGACGTAGTTGTTTCCCGAGCAAAACCGCAGCTCGCAGAATCGGGTGCCGCTCTTGCACAGCCGATCGGGGAGTTAAGGCAGACGTTGCGCGCTCGCAGCCGGCCGGGCCGACCTGGCGACATCGAGAGACTGATCGGCGCAGCAACCATGGAAGCGTTGGGGGAACGAAACGTCGCCGTTGATGGAGTGATGCATGGAGTATTCGATGAAAACGCCAACCTGACAGCCGGCCCTAAAACGGTAAACGACATTTGGAATGTGATTCCTTATGAAAACTACATTGTGACGGCAGAGCTCTCATCGGATGAAATCAAAGCTGTGATGGAAGAAGTCTATGCCAGCCACGAACGGAGAAATTTGCTTGGCTTCGAAGTGAAACTGGCAGGCCGCGGTGCGGATTGCAGAATCGTATCGATGACTTTGCAAGACGGACGCCCGCTCGATCGCGATAGAAAATACGTCATCGCTCTTAACAGTTTTGACTCGCGCAGCGCAGGCCATCACTTCATGAGACTACGCGCGTTGCTCGAAACGCCGGCGGCGAAATGTGTCATGCACCCTGTGCAAACGCGCGACGCGCTCATCGATTACTTCCAGCGTCACAAAATCGTGCACAAAATTGTCGCTGCTGGAGAGTTGCTGGCAGCCGCTTAGGTCACTACCAAATCGCGCTTGAAAAATCGCCGCGCTCCGCTTGCGTATTTGCCCATGCGCGTGTTTGCATTTGCTCTGATTGCTTTGTTGTCGATTGTCGATCTTGTCTGGTCGCAAGGAAGCGCTACGCCCGCGGCACAGGCGGCTGAGCTGCCGACGTTTCGCCCGGTGTTAATTGGGCAGGGACCCAACGCGTTGATCAATCGCATCGACGAGCGGGATGTGGTCGGGAAAGGGCAGAAGGATGCGCTGATCATGTTCATGTGCGCGGTGCGAAAAGATGGCAGCGTGCAGTGGAGCGCCACGTATCGCGGCACGCCGGATTCGGATTTTCTCAAGCAGGAATTACAGAGGAGGATTTCACCGGCGTCTAATCCAAGATTTATCCCCGCCATTTATAATCATCAGCCGGTGGACGCGATTTATTACGGCACAGTCACGTTCCGGGTCGTCAATGGAAAACCGCGGCTGCGCATTTTTTCCAATCAGGAAGGCGACGAGCTGGAGAAAGAGCACGACTTCATCGGGCCACAACCTTTTTTCGGGAATGGCTCAGGCTTTACGGGATTCCACTACCCGCAACTGGAAAGCAAGCGGCTTGAGGTGGATGGCATGGTGGAGCTCAAGATGAGGATCGATGCCACCGGCAATTTGCAGGAGATAAATGTCGTTTCGGAGAAGCCGCCTCTTTTGGGCTTTGGCGATGCGGCTTTGAAGGATTTGAAAGACACGAAATTCATTCCCGCGTTTCGGGATGGCAAACCGGTCGAATGCGAAGTCACATTGCCGGTCTTTTACAAAGCGGCAGGCTTTTGAGGCGTATGTGAAGACTGCGACCTCGCTAACGAAAAAACAACCTGTTCGCCGCCCATTTTTCCAGCGTGATCCGCTCACCTGCGCGCGCGAACTCATCGGCACGGAATTGATCTGGGGCGATTGCTCCGGGATCGTCGTTGAGGTGGAAGCATACGCGGCAATTGATGACGAAGCCGCGCACACTTTTACGCGGCCAAGCGCGCGCAGCTTTATCGAGCGGAACAAAGCCGGCGCGGCCTACGTCTATTTTAACTATGGCGTGCACTGGATGTTGAATGTGCTCGTGAAAGGGGAGGCGAACGGCTTCGTCTTGTTCCGCGCGATTGAACCGCGGCGTGGCGTGGAGCTGATGAAGAGACGTCGTGGCGTCGAGGATCTCCGTCAACTTTGCTCCGGACCTGGAAAACTCACGCAAGCACTCGATATCACCGATCGACATCACGAAATGGATTTATGCGGCGATCCGCTGCACTGCTTCGTGTCGGACGCGGAGGCTACTTTCGACATTGTGGCGGACAATCGGGTCGGCATCAGTCGCTCTGCGCATTTGCCGTGGCGATTTACTTTGCGCGGGAGTCCGTTCGTGAGCCGAGCCCCAAGGTAGGGCGATTGACCTCAATCGTCCGCTTGGTCGCGCATGGGCGGTTCGGGTGAACCGCCCCTACCTTATTGACTCAATTCGCCGTTCACCGAAATTCTCGCCGCGCATGAACCGAGACAAACAGCGTGTTCTTCTTGGGATGAGCGGTGGAGTGGACTCCAGCGTCGCGGGATTACGTTGTTGATGAAGCGGACCAGTTCGAGCGACTCGTGATCGATTATTTCGCCAGCGAATACCAGGCCGGTCGGACGCCGAACCCATGCGTGATGTGCAATGAGAAACTCAAGTTCGGCAATCTCTGGAGCAAGGCCAAGGCGCTCGGCTGCGATTACATCGCCACCGGGCATTATGCGATTATGGAACATCAACCTGATCGTGCGGTGCTTCGCAAGAGCGTCGATCGACGCAAAGATCAATCCTATTTTTTGTTTAGCTTGCACCAGACGCAGTTGCGTCGTGCGCTTACGCCGCTGGGCAGAATGACCAAGCCGCAAATCCGCGAGA
>QHNK01000099.1:0-4191 GCA_003218415.1 Verrucomicrobiota bacterium
CTCGGTTGCAATTTTCCCCAGCGTGTTGGAAACTCTGCATCCCAGCTCCCGGGAGGAATTGTCATGAACCAGATCATCGGTGCCATCGAGAAAGAGCAACAAAAAGCCGACGCGAGCATGTTCAAGGTAGGTGACACCGTCCGCGTCCATGCGCGGGTTGTGGAAGGCGACAAAGAACGAATCCAGATATTTGCGGGCGTAGTGATCGGACGTAAAGGCCGCGGGCTGAATGAAACATTTACCGTGCGCCGAATTTCTTATGGTGAAGGGGTGGAGAGAGTTTTTCCATTGCACTCACCACGCATCGCCAAAATTGAGGTGGAGCAAGAGGGCCGCGTTCGTCGCGCCAGACTGAATTATCTTCGTACCCGCAAAGGCAAGGAAGCAATGGCAGTCAGAGAGTGATGGGTGACAAGTGACGAGCGTTGCCGCTGACATCTTTTTCTGGTCGCTTTTCACAAGTTACTTGTCACCAGCGCAAATCTGTCAATGATTTGCGCGGATGTATCGGCGCTGCGGATTTCGTTACGAAAAAAAACTTCGCGCGACCGGAGTCGCTTGCATTGCCGGGATTGACGAAGCAGGCCGCGGCGCGTTAGCCGGTCCCGTCGTCGCAGCCGCGGTGGTCCTGCCCGAAAAATTCCGTCATCGTCGCCTGAATGATTCCAAACAACTTGCGCCGGAATTACGGGAGGAAATCTATTGCGAACTGGTCGCTAATCCGGAAATCAGATGGACTGTCGGCATTGTCGATTCAGTAGAGATCGATCGCATTAACATTCTGCGTGCGAGCCATAAAGCCATGCGCTTTGCAGTCGAAGCCCTGCTCGAACAGCCTAGTCATGTTTTAATCGACGGCTTGCCCGTAATCCCTTTTCCACTTCCACAGACGGCCATCGTCGATGGTGATTGCATCAGCTTGAGCATCGCTGCCGCCAGCGTCATCGCCAAGGTCACTCGCGACAGAATGATGCGTGACTTTTGCGTGCAGTTTCCGCAATATTCTTTCAGCCAACACAAAGGTTACGGCACCGAACTACATCTTCTGAAGCTCCATGAATTCGGCCCTTGCCCAATCCATCGCAGATCTTTCGAGCCGGTGGCGCAACCGCTTCTCGCTCTCGAAGAACTCGCCAAGTTCGGTCCATCTACGCCGCGGCGCACGCGGCGAGAAGTTGGCGCTTCGATTCCTGCGGCGTAACGGCTACAAAATTCTCTACCGTAACTTCCGAGGACGCAGCGGCGGCGAGATCGACATCGTCTGCCGGGATAACGACACGCTCGTATTCGTCGAAGTAAAAACGCGCACGCGTGAGGATTTCGGCCGGCCTGTTGCCGCCGTTGACCGACAAAAACAAAAACGCATTTCGCGCGGTGGCCTTGCCTGGCTACGCATGCTTGATAATCCCGATATCCTTTTCCGCTTCGATGTCGTGGAAGTCATCATCACGGACGGCGTGAAACCCCGCCTCGAATTGATCAAGAACGCGTTCCCCCTTTCCAAGCCGTACCTCTACTGATCTGCCGATTTACGGGATTCGCCTTCGCCACTCCAAGGAACAGAGGGAGGGTGAGGATTGATGACGCGCGAGCGGCACCGGAATTTTCTTGCAATCGCACTTGGGACGCCCGGATAATCCGCCGAACTTTGTAAACACGAAAATCAATCATCTCGCCCTTTGGATCCTCATCGTCGTTTATTTTCTGATTGGCTGGGGTTGGTACGCGGTTTTTGGCGAGAAATGGTTGAATCTTCATGCGCGCACGATGACCGACATCGAACACACGCATAACGTCGGTGCCTATGTGCTCGCCTTTCTTGCTTCGATCGCGGTCAACTACACGCTTGCAGTGCTCATTGCGCGGACCAATCCGACAAGCGTCTGGTGCGGTCTGAAAGTCGCGCTCGCGTGCTGGTTCGCCTTTATATTTATGGAATACGCTACCATTTCTGTGTTCTCCGCGTTTGAAACGAACCCCTGGCCCCTTATTTGCATCGACATGGGGCGGCCCCTGCTCGGCATGGCAATTAGCGGTCTTGTCTTCGGTGCCTGGCGCAAAAGCGCTTGACTTCTAACGGCGAACCACCTAGCACCCCTGCAGCCCTGCCGCTGACTCCTGGCAGCGCGAGCTGCGATTGCCTAACTCGGTGGCGGTGCCGGAGTCGGCGTCGGGCAACCACCACCCGCGGGGCTTTCTTTCCTTTGCGCATCGCTTGGATTGAACGTGACCTCAACCGGTGTTCCAACCTTACAAGGGGGACTGACCGGAGGTTTAACGATTGTAGTCGCTGTGAGTTGGATTATGTCGTAGTGCTGGTTGTCTTGTTCCAGCACCGTGATCTGAGTCGCTGTACATGAGCATACCGTCCCCTGAAGAACTGTCTCCGTGGATTTCGTGCAGCCCCAGAGACATCCGGCGACGACTGCACATATTAAGATTCTTATTTTCATGTCCCATTGAATTCTCAAAGGCAGCATGACTGCAAGCTTTTACTCCGCCGCTTGTTTACACCAAAACGCAGAACCAGCGGCCAGGTAACTTTTCGTGTTTGCTTGGGAGTGACTCCAGGAATTGCGAAGCTCATTGATTATCTGCTCCAACAGATTGATGCCTCGCGCCGCAATGAATCGCTGCGTCGAAGACCCCAGCTGAGGGCGGCTTTTCATACGAGTGAAACGGCCCACAGGGCCGTGACTACAGCAGTTCCACTCTTCGTCGCATTCGCACTACAGCCCCAATTTCTTTTCGATCTCTTTTACCCGCGCGAAGAGTTTTCCGAGGCGGCGGATCCAGGCGATCTGTTGCTTGGTTTCCTCGATCGGTCTTGCGGGATAACCGAACCACACGCCGCCGGGCACGCTTTTGGAAACGCCGCTTTGCGCCGCGATCACGCTGCCATCGGCGATTTCGACGTGTCCCACGATTCCGACTTGACCTGCCATCATGACGCGCTCGCCAACGCGAGTGCTGCCCGAGATTCCAGTCTGCGCGACGATCACCGAATTTTTTCCGATGACCACGTTGTGCGCAATCTGCACGAGATTGTCGATCTTCACGCCTTGCTGAATCCACGTCCGGCCAAAACGCGCGCGATCAACTGTGGTGTTCGCGCCGATCTCAACATCATCGTCGACCTGAACAATCCCGAGTTGTTGAATTTTTTCGTGCTTGCCATCTACCATCTCAAATCCGAAACCATCCGCGCCAATCACTGCACCGCTGTGAATGATCACACGCGACCCAATGCGGCTTCGCTCTCGAATGGTCACTCGCGGATAAATGAGACACGCCGATCCGATCACCGTCTCCTGTCCGATGTAACTTCCTGCGCCAATGATCGTGTCGTCGCCGATTCTTACCCCGGCCTCGATGACCGCGTAAGGCTGGATCGAAACACGCTCTGCAAGCTGGGTGCTTGGATCAACAACAGCGCTTGGGTGAATGCCAGCCGCGAATGTGATCGGTTTGGGTGCGAATTTGAGCACGATTTGCTCGAATACCTTAATAGGATTGGCAACGCGAATCTGCGCGGTTGCAATCGATTCGGCAAAATCAGGCGGAACGAAAACTGCCGAAGCGCGTGTTTTGCGCAGGAGCGTTCCATATCTGGGGTCCGAGTAAAAGCTGATTTCTCCCGGTACGGCTTCACCGAGTGAAGCCGCGCCGGTGATTTGCAGCGATGGATCGCCCACCAGCTCGCCACCGCACATCTTCGCCAGTGCTTGAAGGGTAAAGGTCACGGTATTGAAGCGTTAAATCGGATCGGCGGTCACAGATCGCCGCTACAGCTCGCCGTTTCGCCGTTTCATTCCTGTTTCCAGCGCGGGGGACGTGTTTCGATGAAGGCCTGCACGCCTTCGAGTGCCGCCTCGTCCATCATGTTGCAGGCCATGGTTTGACTCGCGGCTTCATACGCGGCTGCGATGCCCAATTCGGCTTGCTTGTAAAAAAATTCCTTACCCATTGCCACAGCGATGCGCGGCTTGGCGAGGATTGTGGCGACCAATCTTTCGAGCTCGTCATCGAGATGTTCAGGTTCTGCAACGCGGTTGATGAGGCCGCGCGTTTTTGCTTCGTCGGCGTTGATAAATTCTCCGGTTACCAACATTTCGAACGCCGCTTTGCGCAAAACGTTGCGGGAGAGCGCGACGCCAGGTGCGGAGCAAAAAAGCCCGAGGTTCACGCCGC
>QHNK01000099.1:4243-17794 GCA_003218415.1 Verrucomicrobiota bacterium
AGTCGTGACCGGCACAAAAAGCTTTGCCCTCGGCGGCGAGAACAACTACCCGCACTGAATTATCCCGAGCCATCACGTCCATCTCACGCTGCAACGCTGCCAACGTCGCTTCGGACAAGGCGTTGAAGGCACGTGGCCGGTTCAGTGTTAACGTGACGACGCCACGCGCGTCGCTGCTTCGCAAAACAATTGGCTCTTCAGCCTCAAGTACTTTTGGAGGCGCTGCCGTTTCGATTGATACTGGAGAAGCTTTCACACATCGAGACGCTACTGCTGAAATTCCAAATCTGAAATTCGAAAAATTTAGTTTCCGTTTGGCGTGGGCGGCAACATGATCTGGCAAGTCGCGCAGACTGGGAAAATGAGCAGCACTGAATGAAAATCGTTGCGATCGCAAATCAAAAAGGTGGCGTCGGCAAAACGACCACAGCCGTAAATCTCGGCGCTGCTCTGGCGGAACTCGGCCATCGCATTTTGCTTGTCGATCTTGATCCACAAGCGAACGCGACCAGCTCGTTCGGTTTGCAAGGAGTGGAGAACATCAGCCTTTATGAGCCTCTACTCGGCGAAGCCTCCATTACGGAAAAAATCGTTCCCACGAGCCGCGATCATCTGTTCATCGTTCCCGCCGATATCGATTTGGCCGGCGCAGAAGTCGAAATCGCGCGCATGCCGGATCACCTCACGCGTCTGGCAGAAACGCTGAAGCCGTTGCACGCCGATGAGGCATTCGATTTTGTTTTTCTGGATTGTCCGCCGTCGCTTGGAATTCTGATGAGCAATGCGCTTGCCGCCGCCGACGAACTGTTGACTCCGATACAATGCGAGTATTTCGCGCTGGAAGGCTTGGTGAAAATTGTTCGGCTGGTCGAGCAAGTGCGTGATTCGGGGGCGAACAAGCGCCTCGAGCTCGGCGGCATCGTCATGACAATGTTCGACGGTCGGACGAATCTTAGCGAGCAGGTCGTGGCGGAGGTACGCCAACATTTCGGCGAACGCGTTTATCAAACTGTCATTCCGCGCAGCGTTCGCTTGAGCGAAGCACCGAGCTTCGGGAAATCGATCCTGGAGTACGCTCCGACTGGAGCTGCCGCTCAATCGTATCGCGCGCTCGCCCGCGAGTTCATCGAGCGGCACGCTTCGCCAGCCACTCCTCCCGCGTTATCGCAAACACCAGCGTCGGAAAACCTCGAAACGTAATCTCCTTCTCGACCTTCATCCCATTTTTCTCGGCCACGCGACGTGACGGAATGTTTTCGGGATGAATGAGTGAAATGACGCGTGACAGCTTCCAGTCGCGAAAGCCGTGGTCACGGACAGCACGCGCGGCTTCGGTAATGAGGCCGCGGTTCCAGTAATTGGGGTGCAGTCGATAGCCGATCTCGATGTCTTCGATGCCATGCTCCAAATGATAAAAGAAACCGCAGTAACCGATGATCACGTCCTCGCCGCGCTGGACTACGGCAAACTGTGACGGGATGCGGGCGCGATCCCAAGCCATGACTTTCTCAATGAACGCGATGGTCTGTTTGCGTTCGGTGAAAACGCCTAATGAGAAACGCATGAAATCCGGATTGGCGAACAATTGCGCCATGATATCGACATCTTCTTCGCGGAAAGAGCGCAGAATGAGTCGTTCTGTTTCGAGTTCCATCTTTTCTCCGGCCAGAAGCGCGGCAGCTACAACGTAGCTGATTTCCGATTCTTTACTGGAACATGCGAACGGATAAGGAGGAGGAGTTCGCCCGTCCGGCACAGCCGCCCGACGCAACGAGCTGGTCGGCCGTGCGCGAGGCGGCGAAAGATTGCGAGGCGTGTCACCTTCACAAGCGCGCGACGCAGACGGTTTTTGGTGAAGGTCCGAAAGGCGCAACGATGATGCTGGTGGGCGAACAGCCGGGAGATTATGAGGATGTCGCCGGTAAACCGTTCGTTGGACCCGCTGGGAAAATAATGGATCGAGCGCTCGAAGAAGCTGGAATTGATCGGTCCCAAGTTTATGTGACGAACGCCGTGAAACATTTTAAGTGGGAGCCTCGCGGGAAACGACGTATCCATCAGAAACCAAATTCGCGCGAGATTGCCGCCTGCCGCCCGTGGCTGGAAGCAGAGGTACGAATCGTTAAGCCAAAGCTGGTGGTTGCCATGGGCGCGACGGCAGCGCAAACGATTTTCGGCCCGACGTTTCGGGTCACGCGCGAGCGCGGCAAAGTATTATCGTCCAAACTTGCGCCGAGGGTCCTTGCGACCGTTCATCCATCGTCTCTCCTTCGACAGCCCGACGAGGCATCCCGCCAGCGCGAATACAAACTTTTCGTTACCGATCTTCGCGGTGCGCTAAGGGCGGTCAGCGAAGAATAGAGAATAGCCCAGCGTTTCAACGCTGGGCATTTGAAACCAAAACGAACAAGTCCGGCAGGACGACCGAGCCTGTCTTTCGTCTGGTTTCATTTCGCCAGCTTTGATCCCAGCGCTAAAGCGCTGGGCTACTTTGATCTCAAGGTCGAAGTTCGCCTATTCGACCGTTATTGCATCTCGCGTTTTGTATTCTGCAACGAACGCTTTACGAAACTGATCGAATGTGCCGCTTTCGATTTCAGTGCGCGCTCGGCTCATTAAATTCAAATAAAAATGCAAGTTGTGCAGCGTGATCAGGCGGAGCCCGAGAATTTCTTCCGCCTTGATCAGGTGACGGATGTAACCGCGCGAAAATTCCCGGCAGGCTTGGCACGTGCAGTTTTCTTCTATCGGGTTCTTGTCCAGCGCGAACTCTGCGTTTTTTAGATTGAGCGTGCCCGCCGCAGCAAACGCCGTTCCATTTCGCGCCAGACGCGTCGGCAGCACGCAATCGAACATATCCATCCCGCGCGCGATCATCTCCAGCAGTTGCGGCGGTGTGCCCAGTCCCATTGCATAACGCGGTTTGTCTCTCGGCAAAAACGGTTCGGTCGATTCGACCGCTCGCATCATTTCTTCTTCAGGCTCGCCTACACTGACGCCGCCAATCGCGTAGCCATCGAAGTCGAGATCAACGATTGCCTGCGCGCTTTGTTTGCGCAGGTCCCCAAACGTCGCGCCCTGGACGATGCCGAAGAGAAGCTGTTTTGTAGCCGCGACGCTGTGCGCGGCGTGCGCATCGCCCAGCGACGCGGTTACAGCTTTGCACCTCTTGGCCCAGCGCGTGGTCAACTCGGCGCTCTGTGCCGCATAATCGTATTCGCATGGATACGGAACGCATTCATCGAGCGCCATGGCAATGTCGCCGCCGAGCCCTGCCTGAATCTCCATCGCGATCTCCGGCGAAATGAATGCTCGCGCTCCGTCGATGTGATTTTGAAATTCCACGCCTTCCTCTGTGATCTTGCGCAAATTCGCGAGCGAGAAAATCTGATAACCGCCGCTGTCGGTCAGGATCGGCCCGTCCCAACTGATGAAATTGTGCAGGCCGCCGAAGTGTTTGATCACATCCAGCCCTGGCCTAACGAACAAGTGATATGTGTTGCCGAGAATGATTTGAGCATTCATCTCGCGCAGTTCGCGCGGAGTCACAGCTTTCACGGTGCCTTGCGTCCCGATTGGCATAAACGCCGGCGTATCGACCACGCCATGCGTGGTCATTAATCGCCCACTCCTCGCTTTTTGACCTCGATCGCTCGTCAAAAGTTCGAAGTTTTTCTGCATCCGAACTAGAGATTCCTCGACTTCGCTCGGAATGACAAACGCAGCGTAAAATATTCTTTTGCGGATCGCGATTTTCCCTCTATATTCGGCGCTTACCGCATCAGGCGCGTGAGAGGGTTTGTTGCGCGGCCTGGGCGGATTTTTTTGTCGGCCGGAGCACGACCTTTTGGCGGCGCTTTGTTTACAAAAATGCCCACGATTAATCAACTAATTCGGAAAGGACGCCGGAAGGTGTCGGTGAAATCGAAGTCGCCGGCGCTGGTCGGCTGTCCGCAGCGGCGCGGTGTATGCGTGCAGGTGATGACGCGTACGCCGAAGAAGCCGAACTCCGCCTTGCGCAAGGTGGCAAAAGTGCGGTTGACGAATGGCCAGGAAGTGATTGCCTATATCCCAGGCGAGGGGCATAATTTGCAGGAGCACTCCATCGTGCTTGTGCGCGGCGGACGCGTGAAAGATTTACCGGGCGTGCGCTATCACATTGTGCGTGGCACCCTCGACGCGCTCGGTGTTGATGGACGCCGGCGCGGTCGCTCCAAATATGGAGCGAAGCGCCCGAAGGCTGGCGCAGCGAGGGAAGCTGCACCGAAAGCAGCACCGAAGGAAGCTGCGGCCGAAAAGAAATAATTTTGAATAGGAAGATCGACAATGTCGCGACGGAGGAGAGTTTACAAAAAGGAAGAGCACGTCGATTCCCGCTATGGGAGTCCGGCGGTGGCACGGCTTATCACCACCGTGATGAAGCGCGGCAAAAAATCGCTCGCGGAACGAATCGTTTACACCGCGATCGAGAAATCGCGCGAAGGTTCTGATTCGGTCGATCCGCTCGAAGTCGTAAACAAAGCGATCGAAAACGTTCGTCCGCGGTTGGAAGTAAAATCGCGCCGAGTCGGTGGGGCAACGTATCAGGTGCCGATGGAAGTAGCGCCCGCGCGACAAATTTCTCTCGCTACGCGCTGGATCGTTCAATACGCGGACAACCGTAAGGGAGTGGCGATGGCGGACGCGCTCGCTCAGGAAATAAAGGACGCTGCCGCCGGGCAGGGCAACGCGATCAAGAAACGCGAAGACACACATAAAATGGCGCAAGCGAATCGCGCGTTTGCGCATTTCCGTTGGTGAACATGAGCACGTCCCTCGCCTTCGAATTTTCAAACCCGGTCATCCCGAGCGTAAGCGAGGGACCTCACATCAGGCGTTTGATCACACAAGGAACGCTTGTGTGTTCCAGCAGCCTGATGCGGGATTCCTCGACTTCGCTGCGCTGCGCTCGGAATGACAGAGGGGCGAACCGCGCGTTTGCGCATTTCCGTTGGTGACGATTATGGCGACGGCGACGATGGAACAGAAGAAAGCCCCGGTGAAAAATCCAAATTCGCCGAATCGCAAGTTCCCGCTGGAACGAACGCGGAACATAGGCATCGCAGCGCACATCGACGCCGGCAAGACGACGATCACTGAGCGCGTGCTGTTTTACACTGGCATGATTCACAAAATGGGTGAGGTGCACGAAGGCACCACCGTCACCGATTGGATGGAGCAGGAGCGGGAGCGCGGAATTACAATCACGTCGGCCGCAACGACGTGCAGTTGGGCGCAACGCAAAGAAGAAGGCGTTTACAAAATTTTTGAAGGCGTCAAGCAACGTATCAACATTATTGACACGCCGGGCCACGTCGATTTCACCGCCGAGGTGGAGCGTTCATTGCGCGTACTCGATGGCGCGATCGCAGTTTTCGACGGTGTAGCCGGCGTACAGCCGCAATCGGAAACAGTCTGGCGTCAGGCGACCAAATACAATGTGCCGCGCCTGGCGTTCATCAACAAAATGGATCGTGTTGGTGCGGACTTCGAAATGTCGGTGGAGAGCATCCACAAAAAGCTCGGCGCGAACGCGTGGCCGATTTTGTTGCCCCTGGGCAAGGAACATCAGCTGCGCGGCCAGCTCGACGTTATCAATAAGAAGGCGATCATTTACTCCGAGAATGATCAGCTGGGATCGACATATGAAGTCACGGATGTGCCGAAGGAGGATGTCGCTCTTGTTGATAAGGCCTACAATGATCTGGTCGAACATGTTTCCAACATCGATGACGACGTCGCCGAGGCCGTCATCCATGAAAAGCCGGTCACGCCGGAACTGTTGAAGGCTGGGATTCGCCGGCAAACGATTGCCAATAAATTTGTGCCGGTCATCGGCGGATCAGCGTTGAAGAACATCGGCATTCAGTATTTGATCGACGCGGTGGTCGATTATCTACCGAGCCCGCTCGACATTCCACCGGCCAAAGGTCAAGACCCAGATACAGGGGAGCCAATGGAAGCGCCGACGGATGACAACGGCAACTTTTGTTCGCTGGCCTTCAAACTTTGGAGCGATCCGTTTGTGGGGAAGCTGGTTTTCTTCCGTGTTTATTGCGGCACGCTGAGCAAGGGCGACACGGTTTACAATCCGCGCACGAACAAGCGCGAGCGCATTTCGCGGTTGATTCAGATCCAGGCAGACAAACGCGAAGACATCGAGACGTGTTACTCCGGCGATATTGCCGCCATCGTTGGTATCAAGAATATCACTACTGGCGACACGTTGTGCGATGAGGACCATCCGATCCTCCTCGAGCCGCCGTCTTTTCCCGATCCCGTGATTTCGATGGCGATTGAGCCAAAGACCAAATTGGATCAGGAGAAGATGGCGACTGCGTTGCAGCGCCTTTCAGAAGAAGACCCGACTTTCTGGGTTTATACGCACGAAGACACCGGCCAAACCATCATCGCCGGAATGGGTGAGTTGCACCTGGAAATCATCCGCGACCGGATGTTTCGCGAGTTCAAAGTGGACGCCAACGCGGGCAAGCCGCAAATCGCGTACCGCGAAACGATCACCACGAGCGCGCACGGCGTCGGCAAACTCATCAAGCAGTCAGGCGGCCGCGGCCAGTATGGGCACGTGGAAGTGGACGTGCGTCCAGCGGAGCGCGGCAAGGGTCTGGTCGTCGAGAACAAGATCGTCGGCGGCATCATTCCGCGCGAATACATTCCTGCCGTCAAAAAAGGCATTCAAGAAGCGGTGCTTAATGGCGTGCTGGGCGGCTATCCTGTTGTCGATGTAGAGGTCGATATTGTTTACGGTTCGTTCCACGAAGTCGATTCCAGCGAACTCGCATTCAAAATGGCGGCGATCTTCGCCATGAAAGATGGATTTAAACAGGGCAAACCCATTCTGCTGGAGCCGATCATGAAGGTCGAAAACATCACGCCGGAAGAATATCAGGGCGACATTTGCGGCGACCTGAGCCGGCGTCGTGGGAGCATCCATAACATCGAATCGCGCAGCGGTCTGGCGATCATTCATGCCGAAGTTCCGCTGGCGGAGCTGTTCGGCTACGCGACCGCTATTCGTTCACTTTCCAAGGGTCGCTCCAGTTACTCGATGGAGCCATCACATTTCGCGCCGGTACCGGCGAATCTGGTCCCGGCCGTTCTTGATCAGAAAGAGGCCAAATGAGCAATGGCCAGCGCATTCGAATTCGATTGAAGGCGTTCGATCACCGCATGCTCGATCAATCCGCCATTGAGATCGTGGAGACAGCGAAACGCACCGGGGCGCGCGTGGCCGGGCCAATTCCGCTGCCGACATTGATCGAGAAGTTCACGGTGAATCGTTCGCCACACGTGGATAAAAAGTCGATGGAACAATTTGAAATTCGCACCCACAAGCGGCTGCTGGACATCATCGAGCCGACGGCGAAGACGGTGGATGAATTAAAAAAACTGAATTTGCCTGCGGGCGTTGACATTACGATTAAGATTTAAGCGGAGGGACTTCTGAAAGATTTGGAACTGCACGGTCATGAGCATCGGACTTCTTGGACAAAAAATCGGTATGACCAGCGTTTACGACGTCAGAGGTCGATTGTGTCCGGTGACCGTGATAGCAGCCGGCGATAACGTTTTGTTGCGCCGGTTGACCGAAGAAAACGAAGGTTATTCGGCGGTGCAGGTTGGATTTGGTGTGCAGAAGGAATCGCGCGTTACCAAGTCGTTGCTTGGGGAGTTCAAGAAGGCCGGGGTCGAGCCGCAGAGATTTGTGCGCGAGTTTCGCCTGGCGACTGATCTTCCCGAAGGCGAGATCAATTTGAGCGTTACACAATTTCAGGCAGGCGACTATGTGGATGTGATTGGCCGATCGAAAGGAAAAGGATTTCAAGGGGTGATGAAAAAGCATAACTTTGCCGGACAGGGCGCGGCGCACGGTTCTAAAACACACCGGCGCATCGGTGCAGTCGGCAATCGTTCCACACCAGGACGCATTTGGAAAAACCAGGGAATGCCTGGTCACCTCGGTGACGAGCGTGTGACTGTTCAAAATCTTCAGGTTATGCAGGTGCGCGAATCGGAAAAAATCATTTTGATCAGTGGCGCTGTGCCTGGAGCGAACGGCAGTTACGTGGTCGTTCGGCCGGCTGTTAAGCATCCGGAGCGGGTCCTGGCGCTACATGCTGAGCACCGAAAGCACGAGGAAGAAGAGAAGGCGAAGAAGCCCAAAACCATAGCTGAGTTGGCGCAGAAAAAATGAGTGCGAAAGTTTTAACCAAAGCCGCAGCGAAGGAAGCAAAGATCGACATCATCGAAGATGGTCGCGGGACACAGGCTGTCCACGATGTAGTCGTTGCCATGCGCGCGGCGCGGCGTTCCGGGTCGGCTAACACCAAGACGAAAGCGGAAGTGGACCTTTCCGGCGCAAAACCGTGGCGGCAGAAAGGGACCGGCCGTGCGCGCGCGGGTTACAAATCGTCGCCCATCTGGCGTGGTGGTGGCGTCGTGTTCGGGCCAAAGCCGCGCGATTATTCAAAAAAGATTTCAAAATCTGTGCGGCGTCTCGCCTTCCAAAAAGCTTTGAGCGAGCGGATCAAGGCAGGAGATGTCCTGACCGTGGATAAGTTCGTCGTTCCAGAGCTCAAGACGAAGTCGTTTCTCGCGCTATTGAAGAAGCAGACGGACGCGCGGAAAGTCTTATTGATTTCGAACGGGTTTGATCAGAACACCTTAAAATCGGGACGCAACGTCAAACCGGTGACGCTTGCCACTGCTTCCGATGTCAACACTGAGCAGTTACTCGCCTCCGAGAAAATTCTCGTCACCCACAAGGCTTTGGAAAAGTTAGCGGAGCGGACGCGCCCTCCTCGAAGTGGCGAACCGACGGAGTGATGCAATGAACGAGCCGCACGAGATCATTCAAACCGCCTCGTTGACTGAGAAGTCAACTTTAATGAGCGAGAAGCAGAACAAGTATGTCTTCCGCGTCAGTCCGAAGGCAAACAAGGTTCAGATCAAAAACGCAATTGAACGCCTCTTCCAAAAGGAAGTAATAGACGTGAATACTTGTAATTATGCGGGCAAGGAGAGACGCGTGCGCGGACCATTGGGACGACGCCCGCGGTGGAAGAAAGCTATCGTGACGTTAAAAGAAGGCGAGAAGATCGACCTCGTCTAAGGACGAGAAAGTTATGGCACTAAAAGAATTTCGCCCATTAACGCCGACGCTGCGGTTCAAGTCGCTGCCTGCCTTTGACGAAATCACGAAGTGGCGCCCTGAAAGAAGCCTCGTTGAGCCGAAGAAAAAAACCGGCGGCCGGAACAGCTACGGCCGGCTCACGTCACGGCACATCGGCGGCGGCCATAAGCAGAAATATCGCAAGGTCGATTTTAAACGGCACAAGCGCGGTGTCGCAGCGGAGGTTATCGGGATCGAGTACGATCCGAACCGCTCCGCCCGCATTGCTCTGATTAAATATGCGGATGGCGAATTGAGTTACATTCTCGCGCCGAACGGACTCCGAGTCCGATCGACCGTTGCCGCCGGGGATGATGTTGCGCCTGAGTTGGGAAATGCGCTGCCGCTTCGCGCCATCCCCCTTGGCACGAACATTCACAATATTGAATTGACCCCGGGTCGAGGTGGCCAGGTTGCGCGCAGCGCCGGGCAACAGGCGACGTTAACGAACATCGAGGCTGGCTACGCGTTGGTGAAAATGCCTTCCGGGGAGATTCGACGGATTCACGAAAACTGCTTCGCTACGATTGGCCAGGTGGGAAATGTCGATCATATGAATGTGTCGAGCGGCAAAGCGGGGCGCACTCGCTGGCAAGGGCGCCGGCCGCATGTCCGCGGTATGGTGATGAACCCGATCGATCATCCAATGGGCGGCGGTCAGGGCAAATCAAAAGGAGGAGGCGGCCGTCATCATCCAGTCAGCCCATGGGGGCAACTAGCCAAAGGATTCAAAACGCGCACCAAACATAAACCGAGCGATCGTTTCATTTTGGAAAGGAGAAGGCCGAAGAAAAAGGTATGATGCCGTAGCCGCGGCCCTGTGGGCCGCGCAGCGCGCCTCACAGAGGGCGCGGCTACAACAAACGGCTTGAATTTTATGGCTAGATCATTAAAGAAAGGACCCTTCGTCGAATCGCATCTTCTGGAGAAGATCGACAAGATGAACAGCTCGGGCGTAAAGAAACCGATCAAAACCTGGTCGCGGCGCTCGATGGTGACGCCGGATTTTGTCGGCCACACGTTTTTGGTGCATAACGGGAAGACGTTTCATTCCGTTTTCGTCACCGAGAACATGGTAGGTCACAAGCTCGGCGAATTTTCACCTACGCGCGTGTTTAAGAAACACGGTTCGCATACGGCGAAGGTGACCAAGTAAGTGAATTTGCGATTTGCGATTGGCGATTGGCCGTTCCCGAAATTGGCAATTGGCATTTCGCGACTCCGAAAAGTTTCGCGAGCCCCGATTATTTCGGGGTTGGCAATTGGGGCGGCGTTGGTCTGCTACGGCAGCGACGCAGGGAATGGTTCTTTGTCAGAATCCAAGATTGATACCGCGGCGCAGAAGGCAATGGCTGAGCCGTTGCTAGAGCAAAGCGAACAATTGCGAAAGCAATTATCGATTGCGCAGGAATCGCTTAAGGCGTTAACCAGCAGCCTTGCGGAATCCAATGCGGAGGCAGAAGAGCTTCGCCGCAAGTATTCCGATTTGGAATTGCGAATGGAAGCATTGGGACTGGCTTCAGCCAGCAAGGACCGGGCGAAACTGGAGCAACGTTTGCTGGCGGCAGTGAGCGATCTTCAACTCGCGCACAAGGAGCGCGATGAGTATCGCGACCAGATGTTGCGCCTCAATGAAGCAGTGTTGTGTTATTTGAAAACGTCGCAGGCCGGCGATGCAAAGGCGCGAATGGATGTGGAGGCGCAACTGCGTAGCACAAACACGTTGATCACAAAATCCACCAGCGAGCGGGAGTTACCCGAGCCGAGTTTAATGGATGGGAGCGTGATCAGCGTGAAGGAGGAGTGGTCGTTCGTAGTCGGCAACCTTGGTGAAAAACAAGGGGTAAAGATTGGGATGCCGATGCGGGTGATGCGAAATAATCGAAAGATCGCGACACTGCGAGTAGTCGATGTACGGCAGAAGATTTGCGGTGCGGTGATTCAGGAAATGGATTCTGAGAAGGAAAAAATAAGAGTAGGGGATCACCTCCAGGTGGATGCCCACCACGATGTTAGTTTAAGATAAATGGAAGTGAGATCGATATATAAGTATGCGCGGATTTCGCCGTTTAAGGCGCGCGAAGTCACGCGTGAGATCCAGGGTCTGCCGGTTTCGGTAGCACTCGATCTGCTTGCTTTCACGCCGAAGAAGGCGGCGTTTCTCATTGGCAAAACGTTGAAGAGCGCAATCGCCAATGCAGAAAACAATGCCAATCTGAAACCAGATGGGCTAGTGGTGAAGGAAGCGGTTGTCGGTGAGGGGCCGACGCTAAAGCGTATCATGCCGCGCGCGCGGGGCAGTGCCAGCCGGATTCTAAAACGCACCAGTCACATTCGCATCGTGCTATCCGACGAGATTCCAATCGAAACGCGCGAAACGCGAAAAGCGAAACGAGACCAGGAAAAGAAAGCGGCAAAGAAGGAGACGAAGAACGAGGCGAGTGAAAGCGCGGCGACCGTGACCGATAAGAAATCGGTGAAGCCAAGGCAGAGCGCAAAGAGGAAGAAATAATTTTTATGGGACAAAAAGTTAATCCAACTGGGTTTCGCCTGAGCGTGAATCGGGACTGGCGGTCGCGCTGGTACGCTTCGTCGCAGGAGTTCCCGTCATTTTTGCACAGCGACCTGAAGATACGGAATTACGTGAAGAAGAAGCTGCAGTTCGCCGCCGTTTCGAAAATTGTGATCGAGCGGGCGTGGAATTCCATTCGGGTGACCATTCACACCGCGCGTCCGGGGATTGTGATCGGACGAAAGGGCGCAGAGATCGAAAAGATGACGGAAGAAATTTCCAAGATGGCCGAGGGCAAACAGGTCAAGATCGATATTCAGGAAATCAAAGCGCCGGAACTTGACGCGCAGCTCGTTGCCGAAAACGTCGCTCTCCAGATCGAGCGGCGGATTGCCTATCGCCGCGCGATGAAAAAAGCCGTGCAGACCGCGATGGATTTTGGCGCGGAAGGAATTCGTCTGCGATGTTCGGGCCGGCTCAATGGCGCGGAGATTTCGCGCTCGGAATGGTATCGGGAAGGAAAAATTCCCCTGCACACCTTGCGCACGGCGGTCGATTACGGATTGGCAGAATCAAACACAGTCTATGGCAAGATTGGTGTGAAATGTTGGATCTGCAGGAAAGAGGAGCCAGCGCCGCAGGCGGCTACGCCGCCGCCACCACCGCCACCGGAGCCGATCGAAGTCTAAGGAGAAAATTTATGGCGATCGCATCATCGAGCTCTGTAGCCGCGTCTCTGTGGGACGCGCGCGCTTCGCACAGCGAAGCGGCTACAGCACGACCGGTCGCATAAAGGAGACAATTTATGGCATTGATGCCAAAACGTGTGAAGTATCGAAAGTCCCAGCGGGGAAGCCGGAAAGGGACTGCTTCACGCAATCTCAAAATCGATTTCGGCGAGTTCGGGTTGCAAACACTCGAGCGTGCCTGGATCACCAACACACAACTGGAAGCCGCGCGTGTCGCGCTCACTCGTAACATGAAGCGCAAGGGCAAACTGTGGATCCGCATTTTCCCTGATAAGTCGGTAACCGCCCGCCCACCGGAAACGCGCATGGGCAAAGGGAAAGGCCAACCCGAGTTCTGGGTCGCCACTGTGCGACCCGGCAACATTTTGTTTGAACTGGACGGTGTGCCGGAATCGGTCGCACGGGAGTCTCTGCGTCTTGCAGCAGACAAGTTGCCGGTACGCACGAAGTTTCTCACACGTCATCACGTCATGGCCGCTTAAGAACCATGAAGCCTTTTTGTCATTCTGAGCGAAGCGAAGCGGAGTCGAAGAATCTCTCGACGTCATCGAGCGGGAGGCTCGCGGACGATGGGCGCGCATTTGTGAGATCCCTCACTGCGTTCGGGATGACACTGTGGCGTCATCACGTCAGGGCCGCTTAAGAAGCATGAAAATGAAAGAGATCACCGAGCTGAGCACGGACGAGTTGCTGACCAAGAGGCGCGACTTGCGCCAGGAAAGCCTGCACCTGCGTTTGCAGCAGCAGAGTGGCCAGCTCGAACAGCCAAGCAGGTTGCGCTTACTGCGGCGCGACATTGCCAGGCTCGAAACAGTCCTAACTCAGCGGACTAAACAGGCGGAGAAAAAATAAATTATGGCCGAGCAAGAACCCTCATTAGCTGCTTCACCGCAGCCCGCGTCCCTGACTCGTGGTTCGCGCAAGACACGAACCGGGGAAGTGATTTCCAGCAGCATGAACAAGACGATTGTGGTGCGGTCAGTCTCGCGTGTGCCGCACCCCAAGTTTGGGAAAATCGTCAAGCAGATGAAAAAGTTTTATGCCCATGATGAACAGAA
>QHNK01000151.1 GCA_003218415.1 Verrucomicrobiota bacterium
AACCTTCACATACGGCGAGTAATCGAGACCGCGCATCAGTTCGCTTCGTGCCCGTCGACGCCGAGTCTTTCGCGAGGCCAGGCCGCGTTTGACTAGCCGCCCACGTCTTAGAAAATCAAACATATCGTTGCTTATTTGCGCGCTGCCGGCGCGGGCGAGCGGTGCTGCTGGTATGCGCCGATGATAGCGCGCACCAGTTCATGTCGCACAACGTCGCGCTCCGTAAAATATACAGTCGCAATGCCCGGCACGGTTTTCAATGCCTGCAATGCCTCGACTGCGCCGGAGCGTTTGTTGGCCGGCAAATCAATTTGTGTGACGTCGCCCGTCACCACGCATTTGGAATTCAAACCGATTCGCGTCAGCAACATGAACATCTGCTCGGTGGTAGTATTTTGAGCCTCGTCCAGGATGACAAAAGCATTATTCAAGGTGCGTCCTCGCATATATGCCAGCGGAGCTACTTCAATGGTCTGTCGCGCGATCGCCCGTTCCATTTCCTCCGACTCCAGCATCTCACGCAATGCATCATGAAGCGGACGCAGATACGGCGTAATCTTTTGTTCGAGGTCGCCCGGGAGAAAGCCCAGCGCTTCGCCGGCTTCCACGGCTGGTCTCGTTAAGATGATGCGCGCCACTTGTTCCTTTTTGAGTGCCGCCACGGCCATTGCGACGGCCAGATAAGTCTTGCCGGTGCCGGCCGGTCCGATTCCAAAAACGACGTCGTGATTTCGAATTGCTTCAACGTACGCGCGCTGATTTGCGCTGCGCGCCACAATCGGCGGCTTGCGCAACGAGGTTGTGATTTTTGCCGAAACAATGTCGCCAAGGTTCTTATCGTGTCCCTCGGTCACGGCGTTAACGGCATAATTAAATTCGTGTTTTTGAATATCCACGCCTTGCTGGCGCGCTTTCTCAAGTTGTTCGAATACCTGCTGCGCTTTATCGACGCGGCTTGGGTCCCCCTCCAGTTTCACCCATCCCTCACGGGTGGTTACTTTCACACCGAGGGAGTCCTCAAGGGTCTTCAAAAGTTTAATGTCACTGGCGTAGAGCGACTGCAAAGCGCGTGGGCTCTCAAACTGCAAAGTCCGCGTTTCAGTCATCAATGTGGCACGCTCTCCGAGCGCGACTTTAACTTATGCCGAAGGCCCAAGATCGACATCTACTTCCTTTACCGGAAGCCATACACCAGTGCCCAGTGCGTCCGTTCTTCTGGCGATTCCTCAACACTGACTATGATAAAGTAGCTGCCGGTAGCCTTTGGGATCACGTGCGCACCTGCGAAGTGCCCTTTCTCCCATCCGTCTGATTCTTCCGCCAGCTTTCCGTCCGAATCATAAACATGAACGGAGACCTTTGCGCGATCGACTTCCGTTCCCAACCAGAACCAATATTCGTTTCCTTTAAACAATTGCTGCCGCACTGCTTTTTTTTCTCCAGAACCAAGATCGCCTCCCCAGTAATCCTCACGCACCTGAAATCCTTGCTTCACGTAAGGTTCTGCAGCTTGGAGCGCAAATGACTGCGCGTCATCCACAGACGCGAAAATCGCAGGCCGCAGTGCCATAAGGGCCAGCAGCAGAGAACTCGTGCGGAGGAGGACTTTTGCGAAGCCGTTCATGGAAATTTCTTAATCTCTCGTCACGATGCCGTGGCCTAGCCGCGTCGTGATCTCATTGACTTTCTTGACTGATTCGGCGGGAATCCGCCGATCACCGACGTCGATTAAAGGTTTCACCTCGACGAGCGCGTCTTGAATCTGGCGGATAATTGGGAGATTGAACTCGGGCATTGCCTGGAGCCGTGTCTGAAAATAGGAAAGAAGATCGGGCTGGTGCAGCAGCTCGGCGCCATCGATGGAAAAATGCTCCTTCACCACCGACGTCAAGACTTCTGTGCCACGTAACCACCCGCCCAGGCTCACAAGCTGCGACAATTTTTCATCGTGCACTTCGTTCATCGCCTGTTGCACGCTGTTCTGGGTGCGATCCAGTTCCTGGCGCACGTTTTCCCACTTACGCTTGTCTGCCGCGTCGATGATCGCCTTCGCATGTGGCGTTATTGAATTTCCCACACCGATCCCCTTCGCCAGTGTCAGGACCCGCTGGCCAATGTCTTTTACAGCCGCTGTGTCTTCCGCTTGTACAGCGATAAAACCATCGGCAATCAGCGTCCCGAGCAGAAGGGCGATACGCGGCCGCTCGGTAAAATTCGGTCCCTTATCGCTGCGAACGTGTTCCTTCCAGTTGACCGTGCCCAGTTTGTTCAGCGCGCCAAAAATTTCGTTTGGCAGCGGCACGACAACGTCTTCCACAGTCGTGGACAATTGTTTAATATTGATGTGCTGTGGCGCTTGGGCGCCATTTGCGCACAGTGCAAGGCCACAGAGTGCACCTACGCTCAACTTCAAATGTCTGGTAAACGGAATCATTGGCAGCTTCGACTGTTGATTTCGGGTTCGTATTCGGGATTTAATGGAGCGAACCTTAACCGGAACCGCTGTCGTACACAAATCGCTGCATAAAACATTTTGACCCTCTTTAATCGAACTACATTGCTGCCCCGGCGGCATCACCACCTTCATTCCCGATGGATCTGAACCGGCTCCAGCAGATTCTCGATCGCGCGCCTTCCATGCGGATCACGGTAATCGGTGACCTGATGCTGGACGAATTTGTCTGGGGAAAAGTCGGCCGCATCTCGCCGGAAGCGCCTGTGCCGGTGGTCGAGGTAACGGGAGAATCGTTTTACCCCGGGGGAGCGGCCAACGTTGCCCGTAATCTGCGTGAGTTCGTCCACGGCGTCGCCGTCATCGGAATGCTCGGTAAAGATCGCAGCGGCCAGCAACTCCGGGAGTTATTAACTGCGCAGAATATTGATACATCCAATGCCATCGAGGATGAAACCTTGAGCACGATTGTCAAAACCCGCATCATCGCACTCCATCAACAAGTGGTTCGTGTCGATCGCGAAAAAATTGTCAGCCCATCGCCCGAGCAGATCGCGAAAGTAGTCGCTGCGGTCCGCAACGCTATCCAGAAAACCGATGCAATTATCTTCGAGGATTATGGCAAGGGCTTTGTAAGGACTGAGCTGGTTTGCCAAATTGCGCAGAAAGCACGGGCGGCCGGTAAAATTGTCGCGGCTGATCCCAACCCGCGACATTCTGTTGATTGGCGCGGTGTCACGGTGGTCAAACCAAATCGCGCCGAAGCGTTCCTCGCCTCAGGCGTTCCCTGGCGAGAACCAGACGAGGCTCCGGCGGAAGATGCCGATCTGAGGCGCGCCGGTGAAGCGCTGCTTAAGAAATGGGAAACAAAATATGTCCTCATCACGCTCGGCGAACACGGCATGATGCTTTTTCAGCAGAACGAAGCGCCGCATTACATCCCAACCAAGGCACGGCAGGTTTTCGACGTCTCCGGCGCCGGCGACACTGCCATTGCGCTCTTTACCCTTGGACTCGTCTGCGGAGCGACTCCGATTGAAGCGGCGGAAATCGCCAACCACGGAAGCGCTGTTGTGGTCAGCAAGCTTGGAACAGCGACCGTGACACGCGATGAGCTTATCGCCAGTTTCCGAGAGGACAGCGAAAATGAATGATACGCTGTCGACCGCCGTCTTTGTCGATCGCGACGGCACCATTATAGAGGACCGCGATTATTGTTCCGAGCCAAAAGACGTGAAGGTTTTTCCCGGCGTGCCTGAAGCGTTACGGCGTTTGAAATCGAACGGATTCAAACTCTTCATCATTACAAACCAAAGCGGCATCGGCCGCGGTTTGTTCAGAGTCGAACAATATCGTGCGGTTGAAGGGGAGGTGTTGCGTCAACTGGGTGATGGCTTAATCGACGCGACTTATTTCTGCCCCGACGTTCCCGGGCAGCATTCCAGTTGTCGCAAGCCTGCGCCAGGAATGATCGTGGAAGCGACGCGCGAACACCAAATCGATCTTTTCGGGTCGTTTCTAATCGGCGACAAGGAGATCGACATCGAATGCGGTCACAATGCGGGTGTGCGCACAATTCGTGTTAAAACCGGACCTCAAAGCGATACGACCGACAGCAAGGCAGACTGGATTGCCGAAGATTTACTCGCAGCTTCAGAAATAATTCTGGCCGCAAAGTGATGATTACCCGTTCGCCTCGGCGGTCACGGACCGGTGCTACAGTTGTCGCGGCGCTCTATCAGCGCCGAATGGGATTCCATACTACAACGCATGAATAAAGCCGTTGGCATTATTCCGGCGCGTTGGAGTTCTACTCGGTTTCCGGGAAAACCGCTGCATCTCATTGCTGGTAGGCCACTTCTACGCCATGTCTGGCAGTGTTGCCGACGCGCAAAAAAACTGGATGCGCTTATCGTTGCAACGGACGATATGCGCATTGCAAGGGCCGCTTTCGATTGGGGCACGGAAGTCGCCTTAACTTCGGCCAGACACCAAAGCGGGACCGATCGGGTGGCCGAAGTGGCGCGCGATGCGAAACAGTTTGCGTTCGTCATAAACATCCAGGGCGATGAACCATTCATCGACCCATATCTAATCGACAGGGTCGTCGAAAAACTCCGGTCGAATCGCAAGATCGATATCGTCACTGCCGCGCATCCGTTCGAGAATCGCGCCGAAGCATCCTCGCCACACCAGGTCAAAGTGGTTGTCGATGCAAGCAGGCGCGCACTTTATTTTTCCCGGGCTGCGATCCCCTACCCCCGCAATCCTTCGAAGATAAAATATCTTCGTCATCAGGGCATCTATGGGTTCCGGCGCGACGCGCTCTTGCAGTTCGTGAAATGGAAGCCGGGCCCGCTGGAGCGCGCTGAGTCGCTGGAGCAATTGCGCGCTTTGGAAAATGGTGTAAATGTTCATGTGCTCCTTACTAAACATGGTTCCCCCGGCGTGGATACGCCGGCCGACGTGGAAGCGCTGGAGCGGAAGCTCGCTCGTGCAAAAGGGAGGACGCGACCCCGATGAAGTACATTTTCGTCACGGGTGGCGTCGTCAGTTCGCTAGGCAAAGGCTTGACTGCCGCGTCGCTTGGCACGCTGCTCGAAGCGCGTCGTCTGCGGGTCGTTCTCCAAAAATTTGATCCGTATCTGAATGTTGATCCCGGGACGATGAATCCTTTCCAGCACGGCGAAGTTTATGTGCTCAACGACGGCGCGGAAACTGATCTCGATCTTGGCCACTAAAATCGCATTCGCGAGCTTTCCGATGAAAGCAAATACGACGTTGTAATCACGGAGATCGGCGGCACTACCGGAGACATCGAAGGTCTGCCGTTTTTGGAAGCGATCCGGCAATTCATTCTCGAAGTCGGCCCTCAGAACGTGGTGAACATGCACGTCACGCTTGTTCCGTACATCAAGGCAGCGCACGAATTAAAAACAAAGCCGACGCAGCAAAGTGTGGCGAAGCTGCGC
>QHNK01000152.1 GCA_003218415.1 Verrucomicrobiota bacterium
ATTCGATGATCGAACGAAAACGCCGCGGAGAAAAGATTCACACCAGCGAGGCCATCCTTAATTACCAACGCAGTCTCCTCCGGGGCGAGCACGTCGAGTGGACGTGTATGGCCGGCTACAAATTATTTTTCGTTTCCGCGCAAGGAAAATTCTGGATCTGCAGCATGGTGCACACAGATAAGCACATCATGGACGTCACGCTGGACGATCTCTACGCAAACTACCGCAAGAAATCGTGCCAGAAAGGTTGCGGCGTTTATTGCGCAGTGAGTGCTTCGCTCCTTGTGGAAAAGCCCGCTCAGGTTCTCGGCAAGGAAATCGTCGCGCGCGCCAAGCGCATTCCATCAATGTTTCGTCGTTCCCTAACTCCGGATACGGACAAAGCGACGCACGGCGCCATCGCAAATCCAGATGGAACGCACGAGATGAACGGCAGCACTAAAAGCGGCCCATCCGCACATGATCCCGTAACTTTGCGGCAAAGCGTCTAACAAAAAGCCGCACGCCAGGGTCCAAACGTAAACGTTTCTTCGAGCCGCGATCAGCCGGAAAGCACGGTCGAACGGCGTAACGTCGTCCAGCAGGCGGCCTCTCGCTATCTTTACCCGGCGCTTTGCGAATTCATCCAGTAGGTGCGACGCGATGAGCAAAGCGAGAAAATAGAACGCGTTTGGAAATTGGCCGCTTCGCCACAAATGAAAGGCAATAGCCAGCCACCACGAGTTTTCGATTAAATAATCGAGATGATGTTCCCACTTCCCGCGCTCGGTCATTTCGATTTTGACACGCGACTGCTTCCCGTCGAGTCCATCAACGATGCCAAATATGAGAGCAGCGAGAATTCCGAGTCCGATACGGCCAACTGCGAACGCAACGGTCGCGCTGCATCCGATGATAAAGCCCGCAATTGTAATTTGGTTTGGCGTGATTCGCGTTTTGCAAAGAAGCGAGATGATTGCGGTTTCGATCGGCGCGTGGATGTAAGCGGGCAAGTCCAGCGTTCCTTTTTGTGCGGAATCAAGAATGATGCGCTCAGCCAGACGGCGATCCTGCTCCAGCGGCGCACGAAAACAGAGTGGCCGCGCGTGCCGACGCATGCTGACGATGTAATCATCTTCCCTTGCCGCGTCGACGGTATCGATCTTGCCGTGGTCGATCTTCCTTGTGAGTTCACTAGAAAACGGCGCCGTGGGTGAAAGGGCCAAAAGAAAATCTCTCGTGATCAATGCAGGGCCGCAGGGATTTCGAACCAAATGTTGCGCGAATTCTGGTGGATTGGAATCGACAAGCGCAACCGATGAATCTTTCGCGCAGAGGGCGCCAAGCAGGCGCGCGTCACAATAGATATTTACCGGGACTATTAAGAAGCAGTCAGCGGAGCTTTGTTCTAAAAGCCGTTCGGCAGTAAGAGGTTCAGTTGCGCTCGAAGCAAGATCCGCAGTTATGTGTTCCCGCGGCCACGAGCGCTTGGCTAATTCAGCTCCGACGATTTCCGGCGTCGTCGAAAAAACAATCGCACGTCGAAATCCGAGTCGCTGCAAAATGCGGAGCAAACGTTCGAGCAAATTGACGCCGCACAATTCAATCAACGCCTCCGGTATATCTGCGATCAAGATTGGCAGGATGTTCTGCATCGCACGCGAGCTTAACGGTGGTCGGCGCATGCTGCCACCCTTCAGGGCAAGTCGGCCGATTTGATTAAGCCGAGCGACTGACCAGTCAGCTGCCGAGTCCGTCGCGATTACAAGGCGCTTTAAACAACCGAACTTCGCGTGCCGCGCGCGTAGCTGGCGATGATCCGACCATCTTTCATTTCGTGGATCCAATCGCAAGCTTCGGCGATAAATGGATTATGCGTTGCGAGAAGTAGAGCGTTCCCACCTTGTTGCACGATATTTTGCAGCAGTTCAAAAGCGCGGTCTGAGTTGGCCGTGTCCAGATTGCCGGTCGGTTCGTCGGCCAGAATCACGCGCGGTTTGTTAGCGAGCGCGCGCGCGATGGCCACACGTTGTTGCTCGCCTCCGGATAGATGACGGCTGGGTCTGCGCAGTTTGTCGCTCAAGCCCACCGCTTCCAGCAGGTCAGCGGCGCGTTCACGCATCTGTGCATCGGAGAGCTGCCCGAGCTTGCGCATCGGGATCATCACGTTTTCCTGCGCCGTGAAATCTTCCATCAAAAAATGAAATTGAAAAATGAAGCCGATGAACTTGCTCCGCTTATGTGCCAGCTCGTCATCGCTCAGATGAGATACCGGCTCCGATTCGATCGCCACCTGGCCGGCATCGGGAGAATCGAGCAGGCCGAGAACATACAGCAACGTGCTTTTGCCGCAGCCCGACGGTCCGACGACGGCGTGGACACTCCCGGCCTGGAGCTCCAGAGATACACCGCGTAAAGCGTGCACGCGTTCTTCCTCTTCACCAAGGTAGCGCTCAATGCCTTCACAACTCAGGCAAATTTGCGAGTTCATCTTGAGCCCCGAATAGTAACAACCGGCGGCAACTCAGCGGCGCGGCGCGCGGGCACATAACTCGCGATGAACACCGCCAGGACGGCCAGCAGTGTGGCAAACACGTAGTGTCGCCAATCCCATGTCACCAGAAAATAATTCGTGTACAGCAGACCGCGGAGACGGATGGGAATGTGCGACACGCCCCACGTCATCAATCCGCCGAGTAAGCAACCGAGCAGCGATCCGGCCGCGGCGATCAGGGCGCCCTGCCAGAGAAAAATCGAGGAAATATCGATGCGCCGGTAACCCATCGAACGCAAAATCGCGATCTCCTTGATTTTCGCCAGCACCGACATCGTCAGCACATTAAAAATGCCGAAGCCGGCCAGCAGGATGATAAGAGAAACGGTAATCGCGACCGACATTCTAAGGGTCAGAAAAAGTTGCAGTGTGCTCTCCTCGCGTTCCTGCCAACTGGAGGCGTTGTGCTGAAAGAGCGTTTCGAAACGGCTGGCCAACACCGGCGCGCGATTCGGATCGCGTAGTTTGTAGATAATCATCGTGGCACCGGACGGTTGTTGCAGTAGAGCCTGGGCGACTCGGGCATGCGAATAAACCCGGACCGAATCAATTGATCCAATGCCGGCGCGCGCGATCGCCGCAACCGTAAATCGCCAGTACTCGCCGTTGGGCGCCAGCAATTGCAATGTGTCGCCGACGCCAGCCTGAAGTAGCTCTGCCAGGCGCGAGCCGATAATGATTGAGCTCGTGTTGTTTCGAAAATCGTCAAAGTTGCCATCAATCAATTGGTGAAGAATATCGGTGGTCCGCGCGTGCAGCGCGGGATCGATGCCATAAAGATCGACAGTCGCGTTCTCAAATCCCGCGCGCGCG
>QHNK01000100.1 GCA_003218415.1 Verrucomicrobiota bacterium
TGAAGAAACGCTCGAAGACTTGCTCTAGTTTTTCCTCCGGAATGCCGCCGCCACGATCCGTGACGGACATCCGCACCGCGCCGTTCTCCAACTTAGAAGTGATGAGCAATTGGCGTTCTGAAGAATCCGAAGCGGTCATCGCTTCGCAGGCATTTAGCAACAGGTTAAGTACGACCTGTTGAAGCTGGACCCGGTCGGCTCTGATTGCTGGCAAATTCTGTGCGAGGTCAGTATCCACGGTCACGTTTTGATTGATGAGATCGTTGCGCATAAGCTTTAGGACGTCCCGTGCCACTTCGTTCACATCGACATCATCGCAGTGCTTTTGCGGTTCCCCTTTTTTTAGTAGCGAGCGCAGACGGTGGATTACTTCGCCAGCGCGTTGGTCTTCCGCTACAATGTCATTGAGGATCTCGCGTAACTCATTAAGATCGACATCGTCATTGGCCAGGAATCGCTGTGCGGCCTGAGCGTTACTGAGAATAGCGGTAAGCGGGTGGGTTAGCTCGTGCGCGAGCGAACTGGAAAGCTCCCCTAGCGACGTCACTCGCGCGAGGTGTGTCAATTCTTGACGCTGACGCGCCGCCTCTAATGCCGCGACCTCCATGTCCTGTTCCGATTTGCGCAGTGCTGCCTGACTCGCTTTCAATTTCCGCGCGAGCTGCGCCGCTCGAGTGATGTCGCTACTCAGCTCATAGCCCATCGCCACCACGATTCCCGAATATGCGAAGCAGAGGAAAAACGGGATGTCGATGATTCCCCAGATCACGAGCGGGACGTGCCATGCCACAATCGCGCCTAAAATCATGCTGCCGCCGACAACTAAAGCGCGTCTCCGGTCGCCCCGCCGCCAGACGGTAATCGTGGCATCGACGAAAAAGATAAGCAGCAACAGCAGGCTCACCGAACTAAGCAGGCCCCACGGATTCGCCACGCCGATCGGCACCGAGATGATCTCTCCGCCCCACGAGAACTGGCGGAGGCCTGTAATTTGCCGGTAGTTAATACTCGACGTAAAAATGAAATTGAGAATCAATACCAGTGTCCGCAGGCCGCAGATACTCCACGCGAGCCATAGCCGTCCGGCGTGGAGATAGAGTCGCACGAAGATGACGAACGAGACAATGAGCGCCCACACTGGCACGTGTATCCAGCGCACGAGTGCTTGGTATTGCTCGACTGTCTCGGCATGCATCATCGCTAACTCGAACGCGGCGATGGCCGCCGCCGCGATAGCGCTGCACGAAAATAGCAAAGGCACAGAGTTCTCGCGCTGTTTGGACCAGACCACGCAATAGAATCCCGCGAGCGTCAAACACGCGGTTGCGTTCATCGACCAGAGAATAGTCATCCAGCTCATCGCAATACGGCAGCTGAGCGTCAGGCGCTGGAAGAATGGTTGGTCGCCAAGCCGAAAGGCCGCTCTCCAAACGCAGATGGAGCTGCGACGGCAACAAATAGATCGGACGTCTCCATTACTGGCTCATTCTCCTGATGAGTCGCATATCGCAAAGAGCCTCTTGAGCTCGTCGCAAGTGGCTTTGCGGCTTTTTTCATCACGTAACCGTCTGCGCCCGCGCGCAGGCTGCGCTCTGCGAAGATTGTTTCCTCAAAGGCGGAATACACAAGGATCAGTAACCCGGGTTGTTCTGCCTTGAGCGTCTTCACAAATTCCAAGCTGTCGCCGGTACCCAGGCGCAGGGCAGTCAGCAGCAGCAACTGAGGTTTGCATTCCGCCATCTTGTCGCGTGCCTCCCGGATATTGTCAGCTTGGCCGCAGACAATCATATTCGGCTGCGAATTGAGATAATCGATGATCCCGTGGCGAATCAGCGGATGCTCTTCCAAGACCAAGATTCGCGTTCTTACAGGATTCTTTTCTGCGATGGACATGCCTGTGCGATGCGCAAAGTGCGGTTTTTGCCATTTAAGCGGCCCTCATGTCAAGCATTTAGAATAAAAAGTTTTGCCGGCCGTAGCCCAGCGAATGCGGGCGTAACCGTGTAGCGGTGCTTGTGTCAAGCACCGGCGCAGGCGTTTGGCACAAACGCCTCTACAATCCGCTTGGGCAATCGATGAATTCGCTTGGAATTTTAAATCGCTTGGACAAATGCGCAGCCAGCGCTTTCACACCGAAGACCTCCGTGGCGTAATGTCCACCGAGCAGAAGATTCATGCCGAGCTCTTCAGCGGCAACAGCCGCCCAGTGCGGAGCTTCGCCAGTGATAAAGGTGTCGATGTTTTCCTGCCCAACCCGGTAAATTTCCGAGCCTGCGCCACCTGTCACAATGCCGATCATGCGCGCTTGCTTCGGGCCGAAATCGAAGACCTTAACCGGGCTATTCAATGCTGTTCGCAATTTACGAACGAGTTCGCTACGCGGCATCGACGCGCGCACTTTCAGGCCGGTCGGCTGGCCTTTTTCCTCCAGAAATGGTTGCGCCGATTTTAGTCCAAGCGCGGCGACGAGCTGTGCGTTGTTGCCAACTTTTGGATGGATATCCAGAGGAAGGTGCGCACTGTAGAGCGCGATATCATTTTCAAAAGCGAGCTGCAGTTGTCGGCGGAGCGCGCTTCTCACTGGTTGCAAGCCAGACCAGAATAAACCGTGGTGCACGATCAAAAGATCGACCTTTCTCTTCGCTGCTTCAGTCAGAACGCGCGTTGAAACGTCCACTGCCACGCCGACACGGGTGACGCGGCTTGAATTTTCAATTTGCAGACCATTGAGCGCGTTGTCCCAATCGCCTACCTCGCGAATGCGCAGAAACTCGTCCGTATAACTCACGATATCAGAAAGTGGAACCACGATTAATGATTGATGGCCGAATCTATAGAACAGACGAGGGAGCGGCCAACTCCAAGTTTACTTGACGAATTCAGCGCGCCTTGTGAACCTTCAATGATTGAAATGAGCGTGGAGTACACGGACGCACCGACGACTCGCCCCGAACCGGACGCGGCGGATAAAATGCCTTGTCCTTACTGCGGACATCTCCTGCCGAAGGACGCGCAAAGCTGTGACCGGTGCGATTGGACGCGCCCGGCGACCGAAACTGCCGAAGGCAAAGCGAGCGACGCGGTAGCGGTTATACTGAGTGTGATTCCTGGTTTGGGGCATATTTACAAGGGACACAGACTGGCAGGCTTTTTGTGGATGGCTGGCGCTGTTCCTGTCGGAATTTTCGTGTTCCTGGCTGCCATCGCGTCAGCCGGGTTCGGGATCGGCCTCTTTTTCTTTTACTTAATAGCGGTAATGCTTCATGCCTACGCAGTGGACGATCGTGTCGTCACGCCGAAAGAAGACGAAGGCGAAGAGTATTAGGTCTGGCGAACCGTTACGCCCTCAAGCGCTGTAGCCGCTTCGCTGTGCGAAGCGCAGCGCTCAAATCAGTTTGCAACGTTCCGCCACGCGTCTCACAGAGACGCGGCTACAACAACAGCCTGATGAATTTCTTCGAGAATTTCGCGCATCCCGTAGCGAAATTTCCATCCTGGATAATGCGACTGAAACTTTCGCACATCGCTTATCCACCAAATGTGGTCGCCGATGCGGTTCGTTTCCTCATAGGTCCAGGTTAATTTTTTGCCGCTGATTTGTTCGCACATCTCGATGGCCTCAAGCATCGAACAGTTGCTGTGCCGGCTGCCGCCGATGTTATAGACTTCTCCGCCGCGCGGAGCGCGAACGAATTCCGCGAACGCTTCGACCAGGTCGAAACTGTGGATGTTGTCGCGCACCTGTTTGCCTTTATAGCCAAAAACACGGTACGGCCTGCCGCTCACAGTGCAGATCATCAGATAGGAGAGAAAACCATGCAGTTCCGTTCCAGCATGCGCCGGTCCCGTAAGACAACCGCCACGGAAAGAAACCGTGGGCATTCCGAAATAGCGCCCGTACTCTTGAACGAGGATGTCTGCGGCGACCTTCGACGCTCCAAAGAGGGAATGCTTCGTGTAATCGATGCTCATCGTTTCTGAAATGCCCGGCTCGTATTCGTGGCCTGGCTCGATTTCCCAGCGTTTCTCCAGCTCGCGCAGCGGCAAACGATTCGGCGTGTCGCCATAGACTTTGTTAGTCGATGTAAAAATGAACGGCGCCTCGGGAGAAAACTTTCTCGCGGCTTCGAGCAGATTCAGTGTGCCATTCGCGTTTACCGTAAAATCGGTTTGCGGATCGCGAGCTGCCCAGTCGTGCGAAGGTTGCGACGCAGTATGCACAACCGCTTTGATCGCGCCGCGATGCCGTTTGAATAACTCCATCACCGCGGCGGCGTCCCGAATATCCAGGTCGTGATGTTCGTAACCGCGAACACTCGCGATCAAGTCGTCGCGGATTTTTTTGGTAGAAGCTTCGGCGCCGAAGAATTCTGCCCGCATGTCGTTATCGATCCCGATCACGGGCGCGCCCTCGGCGGCGAAACGCTTGACCGTTTCCGAGCCGATTAATCCGGCCGAACCTGTAACAATAATCGTGCGCGGCGTACTCACAACAGTCGTGGAATCGTGCCAAGCACACTACGTATGCAATCTGTCATCCTGAGCGGAGCGAAGGATCTCACAATCGAAGCTTTGATCGTCTTCCTTCAGCAAAATATCAATCGCGCCTGTGCGAGGTCCCTCACTTCGTTCGGGATGAACACGCGAAAAATTGGTGAAGTCATTCCCCGATAATCCATGTGAGCTCTCCGGCGATTGGGTTCACGCGCGACGCTGGAAATTGTGGATCACCTTCCAACACGCGCTCGATTAACCCCGGGCTTTTCGCCGCGCCCACCAGGAACAATACGTGCCGCGCGTGGTTAATTAGCGGAAATGTGAATGTCAACCGCCAGGCGTTTAACCTGGGAACAAAATTTGCAACGACCTGCCGTATTGTTTCTTCCAATGCGGGGGTTCCAGGAAAAAGCGATGCCGTATGACCATCATCGCCCAAGCCAAGAAGAATCAGGTCGTGCCGATAAATTGGTTCACCACGCTGAGTCGCGATGAGATCGAGACGGTCTTGATACTCCTGTGCCGCGATTTGCGGATCAATTTCGCCGCGCATGCGCATAATGGATTTTTGAGGAACCGCGGCTGGCACCAGAAGAGTTTCCCGGACCATCCTGAAGTTGCTGTCCTTATCCTCCGGTGGCACGCAGCGCTCGTCTCCGAAGGTGATGCGAATCGACTCCCACGGCAGATCATGCGCGACCGCCGCAAGCCGGGCGTAAACCGGCCGCGGCGTGTTCCCGCCCGAGAGCGCAATCCGGAATTCGTTGCGTTCGCCGATGGCCTTGTGCGCCTGTCCAAGAATGAAGTCAGCCGCATCGGCAGCGAAATTTTTGGTGCGAATCACCCGAGGCTCAGATTCCATGAGTAAAAAGGCGCCCGTTCGATGCGCTAGCGCCAACCATATTCAGCTGATTTAATCGCCTCTCCCTTTCGAAGGGAGAGGGTCGGGTGAGGGTTCAGCATCACACGTTGGAAAACCCCTCACCTCTATCCTCTCCCCGCAAGCGGGGCGAGGCGGACTTGTGCAGGCAGTTGGGAATGGCGAGCATCAGATCGCGCATTGTGAATGGCCGCGCTTTTGCAGATAACGCTGATGATATTCTTCGGCGCGCCAGAACTTCGGTGCGGGCTCGATTTGCGTTACCACCGGCCGATTGAAGCGACCGCTCTTCGCTACTTTGTCTTTTGACGATTTGGCCGCCGCCTGTTGCTCGGGCGAATGATAAAAAATCACCGAGCGATATTGCGTTCCGACATCCGGTCCCTGCCGGTTCAGAGTCGTCGGATTATGGTTCGACCAGAAAACATCCAGAACTTGGTCGTAACTGATCTGCGACGGATCGAACTCCACTTCCAGTACCTCGGCGTGTCCTGTCCTGTCGGTGCAAACATCTTCGTACGTCGGATTCTCTTTTGTCCCGCCTGCGTACCCGACCGCTGTGGACAAAACGCCCTTCAAGTTGCGGAACGTTTCTTCAACTCCCCAGAAACAACCTGCGCCGAATGTGGCTTTCTCCGTTTGCATGAGAGATGATGATGCGATTACTCGCACCGCGCAACCACGCGCTGTTGTGATTCGCTGCTTGACTTGGCACCACCGGTCTCGTTTCCATAACCGTTAAATTGATAGTGATCGATCTCACGGCCCGGACTATGGACGCCTTCACCCAATGAACACCTCTGCCACTACTCTCCAGCAGATCCGGCCGCTGCTGCCCATTCGGCTCCTCAATGGATGTGGGGTATTGTTGGAAAAAGCGCGAATTCCGTTCTGCGGCACGTATGCAGTTGATTTGATCGAGACTGCAAAGCGGCGCTGCGGCCTGGACGATTTCGGTGACGGCGATTTTTTTGAAGCTCTCTCGCGCTTGATCGAGTCCTGCCACAGCGAGGCGCGGCTCAGCTTGATCGGAAAGATTGCTCTCCGGATCGACGTTTTGCAGACGTTGTTCTCGCGTTTGCAGATGGAACGGGACCGGCAGCTTTATTCCGGGATTGCACGCCAGGAAATCCGCGAGCCACTTTTTATCGTAGGGTTGCCTCGGAGCGGTACCAGCGTGCTGCAAAGTCTGCTGGCTGCGGACCCGGAGCATCGATGTCCCCTGATGTGGGAAGTGATGACGCCATCTCCACCTACTCTCGCCACTGAGAAACGCCGAATTCGCCGCGCAACGCGGAGTTGTAGCTTCTTCAATTGGCTCGCACCGACTTTCCGTTACGTACATGCCGTGGGTGCGGAAGTTCCGCAGGAGTGCGTCGGCCTGATGACCCCGACCTTTCTAAGTGATCAGTTCGATACGATGTTTTATGCGCCATCATATCGCGACTGGTTTTTTCGGCAGGATCTGCGGCCCGCGTACGAATATCATCTCCGGTTTCTTCAACATCTGCAGTTTCGGCGGCCTGCCCGCCGTTGGATATTGAAAGCGCCTACTCACATGTTTGCCATGCCGGCATTGTTGTCCGTCTATCCGAATGCGCTGTTCGTGCAAACTCACCGAACGCCCGTCGAAGCGATCGCTTCAGTATCAAGTCTCGTAACTATCCTTCGCAGCGCGTTTAGCGATGCAGTCGATCCGTTCACCGCCTGCCGTGAGGCAATCGATTACTGGTCCGAAACCATGGACAAATTTTTGCCTGAACGCGATCGACTGCCCAGCAGTCGCATTTTCGACCTAGGATATGACGAAATCTGTCACGATCCTATCGCCGCAGTCGGACGAATCTACGACCACTTCGGCTGGTCGTTATCGCGAGAGGCAGAACAGTGCATGCGTGTGTTGGTTACAAGCCACGCCCAAAGCCAATCTCGCAATCATCGATATCATCTGTCGCAATTTGGTTCTTCTGCGGAGCAAGTCCTTGGTGCGTTCGCGTCGTACTGTCAGAGATTTGGGGCCTGCCTGGATGGTGAGAAGCTCTCGCCATCGCATCAAGACGGATTGTTTCCCGAAGCACAAAGGCGTTCTGATTTTGTCTCGTTTACGGGAAAGAATGCTGAAGCTGGTGGCTAAGACGCAAGGAACAGGCGCTCTCGCCTTATAGGTACGCAGCAGTCAACGAATCGCTAGATTGCCTGATCTGATGGATGAAGGAGATTTCGTGAATGACCTTTGAAGTTCGCCGGGCGATTAGCGCTGATCATCCAAGCCTACCAGGGCATTTTCCCGACGCGCCTCTTGTACCAGGGGTAGTCATCCTCGACGAAGTGCTCGGAGCGCTGCTTGAGTGGCGCAAAGATTGTCGGCTAACCGGCATACGAACCGTCAAATTTCTCGTGCCACTGAAGCCTGACCAGCCGTTCAGGATCTGTTTATCCACGAGGACTGAAGGCGCGGGCGACGTCAATTTTTCTTGTCGCATTGAAGACCGCGTAATAGTTGAGGGTCAACTTGAAGTTCGTTACGGGGACAAAGTGATTTCGTGAACGCGCTATTATCCCACGCGCATAAGTTTGAAACCCAGCGGAGCGATCCGCGCCTGGCGCAGTGGCTTCAGCAATTCCCGCCGACGGTGTTCAGCGAACGCCTCTATCAAAGCATTGAACTGATGGAGCGTTACAGCATCGAACTGGCTATTGATCTCTCCCGGCAGTTAAACCTGGTGGATCAACTCGGGGACTGGCGAACAGCGGATGAACTTTGTCGCATGCTGTCTTTTCAGTCGCGTTTCAAGTTCGCTTTATCCTGGATCTTGGAACGGTTGGTCGAAAGTGGCTGCGCAGAGGCACGCACCGACGGACAAATCCGCTCCTATCATCTGAGGCAGCGACCATGGCAGCCCGATCTCAAACACTTTCGCGCCGCGGGTCTAACCATTGATCCCGCCAACGCGGCGACGCTGGATTTATTAGATCACGCTGCAAGCGTTTATCTCGCCGTCGCCAGTGGCCAGCAAAGCGGCGATCATAATCTGCTCGGACCACAGGGCGTACCGCTGTGGCTGAATTATTTCCACAACGACAATTTGACCTACGCGGTGAATAATTGGGTGGGCGCAGTGTTAGCCGCAGATCATCTCTCCACTCGACATCCGCTCCGGATTTTAGAAGTCGGCGCCGGCACCGGTAGCGCCAGCGAAATTTTGCTGCAGTTGCTTGCTGAACGCGGCCTTTTGCCACGAGTCGAGCGCTACCTCATTACAGAGCCGAACGCGTACTTCCGACGCTGCAGTCAACGTAAACTAGCAGGCCGATATCCAAATTTAGCACTGGAATGGGCACCGCTAGACCTCGACTTGCCATGGAACACTCAAGGCCTCACCTCGGGAGAGTTCGATCTCGTATACGCCGTCAACGTGATGCATATCTCCAAGAATCTTTTGTTTAGCTTGAATGAAGCTCGCTCGGCTCTCGCCGCCGATGGCTGGCTGGTGATCGGCGAATGTGTGCGGCCTTACGATAATCAGCCGATCTATCCGGAGTTGATGTTTCAGATTCTGGATAGTTTTACAAACGTCCAGACAGATCCGGAAGTTCGCCCGAACCCGGGCTTTCTAACTGCAGAGCAATGGCGCCGCGCTTTTTTGCGCGCAGGCTTCGGTCACGCCGAAGTGGCACCGGACATTGATCGCATTCGCGAGATCTATCCGCATTTTTTCACTGGCGCCATTTGTGGACAAAACACGGAAACGGTAAATGATCCCGCAAGTTCTCGGGCCTAGAGCTTCAGAGGCAGATCGCTGGGCGACCCTGCCGGAACGCGGCACGCCCACTTCGCTGCGAGTAATTGCCTGGATTGCAGCGCACATCGGACGCTGGGGGGCGAGGCTGCTGCTGTACCCGATCACACTTTATTTTGTAATCACTGCACGCTCTGCACGGCGGACATCGTACGAATACTTGAAACGTTTGCGCGGTGAGTCAGCCAGCTGGTGGCACGTCTTTCGCCATTTTCATTGCTTCGCCGCGACCATTCTGGATCGCGTTTACCTGCTGCGCGGCGACTTCGAGCGCTTTGGCATCACGGTTCATGGCAAGGAAATCGTGCATCGCCAGATCGAAAGCCGCAAAGGCAGCATCCTCCTGGGCTCGCACCTGGGCAGCTTCGAGTTGTTACGCGCATTGGGAGTATTGCAGCGGAGCTTTTCGCTCAAAGTGCTGATGGACCCGTTGCACAACCAAAACATCACGCGTTTTTTTGACGCGCTAAACCGGGAGATTGCTGCAACGGTAATCGCACCGGATCGACCGGATACATTGATAAGAGTTAAGGAGAGTTTGGATGCTGGCTGTTTCATCGGCATGTTGGGCGACCGCATCTCGGGCGGCGACAAGACTACGCAATGTCAATTCCTTAACGCGCCGGCCACGTTCCCAGCCGGCCCTGTCCTGCTTGCCGCCATGATGCGTTGCCCTGTGATTTTGTTTTTTGGACTCTACCGCGGCGGGAATCGCTACGAGATTTACTTCGAACATTTTGCCGACCAGATCGATTTAGATCGCGTTCGTCGCGCCGAAGACATTCAGTTCTGGATGCAGCGTTACGCCGAGCGCCTTGAGCATTATTCGCGTCTTGCCCCTTACAACTGGTTTAATTTCTATCCGTTTTGGGACTAGTTAGGGTAGCGCGAGCTTCTCCCTTGCGATTAGGGTGGTGAAGATGCTTGACGAAGTCCCTATAACCAAAGCGGAAATTCGCACATTGATCCCTCACTCTGGTCTGATGTGCTTGTTAGACGAGGTCAGGCAGTGGGACGACCGATCCATTGTGTGCATCACCAATACCCACCGCGATCCGGCAAACCCATTGCGCCGCGACGGACGCTTATCAGCCTTGCATGCTTTCGAATACGGAGCGCAAGCCGCGGCAGTGCATGGAGGTTTGCGAGCTCGCTCGGTGGGTACAACGGCGGCTCCCGGTTACCTGGCCGCATTGCGGGATGGACGCTTACATGTAGCACGATTGGATCACATCCATTTGTCGCTTCGGGTACGCGCGACGCGTCTGTTCGGCGATCGCGCCAACACGGTGTATGAATGGCTCATCTCGGCCGCCAGCGTTCTTGTAGCAGAGGGGCGTATTATTATCGTGGAGCGCGCGTGATGGTAGGATCGGCGCGCTGCGCCGACTGGACGCTGCAGCGCGGCATCCCTACCACGTTCACATCACGATTCCACCATCGACGCAGACCACCTGGCCGGTGATGTAGCCTGCTTCCGCCGATGCAAGGAATACCACCGCGCTGGCAATTTCCTCTGGCGTTGCAGTCCTTCCGAGCGGGATTTTAGCATGAATCGTTTTCTTGATGTCCTCGGAAAGTCCGGCAGTCATGTCCGTGGTAACAAAACCCGGCGCCACGGCGTTGACAGTGATATTGCGGCTCGCCAGTTCGCGGGCGAGCGACTTAGTGAACCCGATCAAGCCTGCTTTGCTGGCGCCGTAATTTGTCTGCCCGGCGTTACCCATCAGGCCGATTACCGAGCTGATGTTGATGATGCGGCCGCTGCGTTGTTTGATCATTGCCCGAATAATCGCCTGGGTAAAACTAAACGCGCCGCGCAAGTTTGTGTTGATAACTACATCCCAATCTTCGAGCGACATCCGCATGGCGAGCCCGTCGCGTGTCACCCCGGCGTTGTTCACGAGGATGTCCGCCCTGCCAAAGTCATCCAGAATCTTGCCGCCGACTTTTTGGACGGCAGCATGGTCTGCGACATCGACCGGGTACGCTTTCGCCGCATCCGCGCGAAGGGCGTTGATTTCATCCGCGACCTTCTTCGCGTTTTGCTCTGTTCGGCTCACGCAAGCCACTCGCGCGCCTTCGTTCGCAAACTGCAAAGTGATAGCGCGTCCGATCCCACGACCCGCTCCAGTGACGATCGCCACTTGACCTTCGAATCTCATATCACTTTCCATCTGACCGACAAGCCGGTCCCGGTTACTGCACCACTCCGTAGCGGCGCTGGCGCCGCCCAAACTCTTCCACGGCGGCAAGGAGGTCTTTCTTGGTGAAGTCAGGCCACAGCTTTGGCGTGACGTACATTTCGGTGTAAGAAGTTTGCCAAAGCAGAAAGTTGGAGAGACGCATTTCGCCGGACGTGCGAATAAGGAGATCTGGATCGGGATAGTATCGGGTGTAAAGATGTTTGCTGAACATCTCCACATCGATCATTGCCTTATCGATGTGACCAAGCTCAATCGCGCGAAGCAAACTTTTAATGCCGTCGATGATTTCGAGCCGGCCGCCGTAGCTCAACGCAAGGATGAGGGTGAGCCCGGTGTTGCCAGCCGTTTGCTCGATTGTTTTGTGAAGTTGTTGTTGCGAACCCTCTGGCAAATCAGTCAATCGCCCAATTGCCTGAAGACGCACATTTTTCTCAATTAATTCCGGTGTTTTTTCTTTCAAAAATCTTTCCAGCAAACGCATCAACGCGATGACTTCGCTTTTGGGTCGCTGCCAATTTTCGGCGGAGAAAGCGTAAAGCGTGAGATATTCCACCTTTAATTCGCCGCAGCCTTCCACACATTCTCGCACCGCTTGGGCGCCGGCTTCGTGACCCTTAATACGCGGCAATCCACGCCCTTTCGCCCACCGGCCATTGCCATCCATAATGATCGCGATGTGACGGGGAACGTTTTTCACGCTGGAAAAACCGACTACAAAACGATTATTTCACCGCGTGCCGGCCCGACGCTGACCATCGACAATTTTGCTCCGGTTAGTTCGGAGATGTATCTGACGTATTTCCTCGCTGCCGGAGGAAGCTGTGAAAACTTTCGCGCAGAATGAGTGGGTGTGTTCCAGCCGCGCACCTGTTTATAGATTGGTTCGCAATTGGCCAACTGGCTGGCGTCGCAGGGAGGAACATCCACGGGTTTTCCATTTAGCCGATAAGCAACACACACTCGGATTGGATCGACGTGATCAAGTCCATCCAGGTTGGTTATGGCGATCTCGTCGATTCCATTGATCATCCTCGCATAACGAGTGGCCACCGCGTCGAACCAGCCGCACCGCCGTTTGCGCCCCGTTGTCGCGCCAAACTCGCGTCCGAGGTTATGAAGTGTTTGAGTCAATTCGTCGTCCTCGGTGGGCAACGCTCCCTCGCCCACGCGCGTGGAGTACGCCTTCATCACGCCTACCACGCGATCCATCCGATGCGGCGGTACGCCCGTGCCGGTGCATGCGCCGCCCGCTGTTGTATTCGAGGACGTCACATACGGATAGGTGCCATGGTCGATATCGAGGAACGTTCCTTGTGCACCTTCAAACAGGATCTCTTTGTCCCGCTCGATGGCGCGATGGAGATAGACAACCGTGTTTGTTACGAAGGAACGCAATTTTTTGCCGGCGGCCAAGTAAGTTTCGTTGACCTCCCGAAAACTGATCGGCCTCGCGCCGAGGGCCTGGAGGATTCTGTTGTTCTCGATCACCTTCGCTTGCAGTTTTTTCGAGAATACAATCGGCTGCGTCAAGTCGGACATGCGCAGGCCCGTGCGCGCTGCTTTGTCACCATAGGCCGGGCCGATTCCCCTCTTGGTCGTTCCAATGCGGCCTCGACGCAGCTCGCGTTGCTCGTCGAGTATCCGGTGATAAGGCAGGACAAGGTGCGCGCAATCGCTGACGAGCAAGTTCTTGTCGATCTTGACTCCCAATTTGCGCAAACCGTCAATCTCACCGACCAGCGCTACTGGATCGATAACAACGCCGTTTCCAATCACGCAGATTTTGCCGCGCCGCAGAATTCCAGACGGGATGAGATGCAAAACATATTTGACGCCGCGATATATGACCGTGTGGCCGGCGTTGTTGCCGCCCTGACTCCGGACGACGATATCAGCCCGGGCAGTAAGGACGTCGATGATCTTGCCCTTGCCCTCGTCGCCCCACTGCATTCCAATTAAAATTGTGTTCGCCATTGAAATCAGAAATGGGCAAAAAATTTTCCCGATGCATCCGGCAGGACACAGTCGGGACTGCCTATGAATAATAGGTTAGCGATGTCTGGGTGCAACAAATTTTGCATCTTGGTAGGGACAGCGCGCTGCGCTGTTCACACGTCGAGGCGCGGCGTCCTATCACTTGGATCTATCTTCTCCGGTTATGGCGTGGGCGTTTGCTCGCCACCGGCTGCGCCTCTTGCCGAGGGAGTAGCGCTTGGTTGCTCTCTTCCAGATTCAATCATGGTCGGCCGAACTGGGCTGATTGCCTCCAGCTTCGCATTTCGCGAACTTGACCGACGCGGTTCGCTCGTTTGAACAGCGCGAGTTTCCTTTTTCACCGGCGTAGGAGTTTGCGAGACAACCGGGCTTGGCGCTGCGGCCGTCTCCGAGCGAGAGGCGCTGGTTCTGGTCGATTGCGGAACAGATCTTTTATCTTGCCCCTCGGCAGCAAGCGCTCCTGCCGCTCGCATTTGCTCAAGCGTTGGCGCCGCCGCACCGGATTTTTTTTCACGCGGCTTGGGTTTGGGTCCTGCCGGTGCGGGCGATTCCGAAGGGGCCTGCTCCGAAGACGGCGCTGTTTGCCTGGGAGCTTCCGGTTTTGTTTCACGAGGAACGACTACTTCCTGCGCATGCATCTGCCAGACAAGGAAAACGCTGCAGAGTAACGGCTTGAAAAATCCCCTCAGCATAAAACGCCTTGGTAAATAAATCCGACCCGTTGGCAAACCCGGGCTCACAAGACCTCGCCGAGTTTAGCCGGTTGGACGCGTGACTTGGATTACTGGCAACGGAAAGCGAAGGCGCAATTCGTTCTCTAGATAAATTTCCACGTGATGCAATCCGTATTGCTGAAACTGCACGCCGCCGAAATAATGCACGTTCGTTGCGTGGCCCTCCATCTCCTTCAATACAAACTCGACCTCCGCCTGCGCGATGACCTGCTGCTCATCCACGCCAACAATGCGTGATTTTTGCCGAAACTTTCCTGCGCCACTGCACCAGCGCGTCCAAATGCACAGGCGGATATAATTAATCGGCAGCCCGGGCGCCGGGATCACACTGAGCACGCCCACCAGCGTCTGCATGCCATTAATTTCGCAGCGGACGTCCTCGCAAAGAACCGCGCTTTGCAGATCGGGAAGAATGAGATCCGTTTCCATTGATAATCGATCACATCACGCCGCGCGCGAGTAGCAACAATAATCCAATGCCGAGCACAATCCGGTAAAGAGCAAACCGCACAAATCCGCGCGCGCGCACCCACTTCATAAACCATGCGACCACTGCCAGGGCTACGAAAAATGAAACCACAAATCCGATTGTGAGCACGATCCATTCATGAGGATTCATCGTCAGTGGTGCGATATTCTGCTCGTGATGATGCGGCATTACTGTTTTGAGGAAATCGTAGCCAGTGGCTACGAACATGGTCGGCATCGACAGAAAAAAAGAAAATTCGAGCGCAGCCGGACGCGACATGCCTGCGACTTGCCCTGCGGCAATCGTGGACATGGAGCGCGAGGTGCCGGGAAAGACGGCGGAAAGGATTTGTGCTGCGCCAATCCAGATCGCCTGGGGCAGGGTCATTTCCTCCATGTGCATCGTGCGCGGCCGGGTGAAAAGCGCGTCGACAATCCACATCACAATTCCGCCGATAAGAAGAGCGGAGCCCATAATCCAAAGACTCTCCAGGTTCTTGCCGATCTGCTTGGTTAAGGCCCAGGCTGGAACTGCGGTCACAACGAAGGCTATGAAAGTGAGACTCAATGGATGCGTCAGAATTGTGCGATTGCCGCGTTCGCCTTTCGGGAAGGTGCGAACAAACTGCCCGATGCGATGCCAAAAATAAACTGGTAACGCCAGAATTGCGCCGAGCTGAATAACGATCGTGTACATTTTCCAGAACCCATCGTGAAGATCGATGTGCAGCAGCGCTTCGCAGATGCGTAAATGCGCGGTCGAGCTTACAGGAAGAAATTCAGTCAATCCTTCGACGACTCCGAGAAAGATCGACAGTAAATAATCGTGCATTTCGTTAAAGCGTTAGTCTGACTTCTGACTTCTGACGTCTGACTTCTGACTTCTGACCTGCGACTCACAGCGCCTCCATTCCCCGTTCACCCGTTCGGATGCGCACCGCCTCGTCCACTTCGGTTACAAAGATTTTGCCGTCACCGATTTTACCAGTCTTTGCTGCTCCCAGAATGGCTTCCACCGCACGCTGCGCGCGATCGTCCGCAATCACTATCTCGAATTTTACTTTGGGAAGGAAATCCACCGTGTACTCGGTTCCGCGATAAATTTCGCTGTGCCCCTTCTGGCGCCCAAATCCTTTCACCTCGCTGAGAGTCATTCCTTCTACGCCTGCTGTCATTAGCGCCTCTTTCACTGGCTCGGTTTTGAAGGGTTTGACGATGGCCTCGATTTTCTTCACGGTGCCACATTAAACCCGCCCGCCTCCCAAATGGCAAGCGCGTGTGGCGTAGCGAACGCAAACACTCGGAGCGTGCTTCTTCACACCAATCACATCTTTCGCCCGAATTTTTTCTCCAATTCGGCAAGCGAAATCTGGATCATGGTTGGTCGCCCGTGTGGACAGCAATAGGGCAGATCGCAGTCGAGCAAATCGCGGATCAGTTTTTCCACTTCAGGATAACGTAACGGGTCATTGGCTTTGACCGCGTGACGGCAAACGCTTTTAGCAATCATCTCTTCGCCCAAACGCATCGCTGACGTGCTGTTGCCGGCGCTTTTTAGATCATCAATCACTTTTCGCATGAATTGCGCCGGATCCGAGACGTCTAAAAAAGTGGGGAGACTGTCGATCTTGAATGTTCCCGGCCCGAAACTTTCAATCCCGATTCCCATCCTTTGCAGGATCGACAGGTTGCGCTCGATCCAATCGGCGTCGCGCGGCGGCACATCGAACGTCTGCGGCAGGAGGAGCTTTTGCGTTGGGACCCCCTGCTCTTCCATCCTTCGCCGCAATTCTTCAAAGAGAATACGTTCATGCGCCGCGTGCTGATCAACCAGGACAAGGCCATCCGCATTTTCCATCAGGACATAAAGCTTGTTTAGCACACCGATGATCTGGAACTGTTGCTCCGCGGTTTTGTTGGCCCGCTGTTGTAGGGCAAGCGCATTGCTTGCCGAATCAGCGGGCAAGGCTGGCAGTCGGCGCGCCTGCCCGACAATCTCCAGGCCTGATGCGGCGCCTGAAGCGCTGGCACCGGCTGCAACAGCCGGACCAAAATGCGGTAACTCGCGATGAATCTCATGTGGAGCCGATACGTCAGGCCGTAACCGTAGATCAGGGGCTGCTTTTCCTACCACGCTCGGCATACTGACTGGTGCGCGAAATTTTTCCTGCCATGCCACCCGGCCAGCCTCCAGCGTCTGTTGAATACATTGAACGAGTGCTTCACGCACTCCGGTCGGGTCACGAAAACGCACTTCGCGTTTCGCCGGGTGAACATTTACATCGACAGCCGCCGGATCGAGCTCAAGGAATAGAAACGTAACCGGATACTGCCCTTTCATGAGAGCCGTATGGTAGCCTTCACGGACAGCGGCAGTGATAACGCTGCTTTCAATCGCACGATCGTTTACAAAAACGAGCTGTTGCGTTCGGGTTTGGCGGCTTAGACCTGCCTGTCCGATAAAGCCGCTGATCCGAATCTTAGGCGAAGCGGTTCCGGCTACCTCAACCAGGCGCTGCAATAGCTCAACCCCAAACAAATCTCGGATTCGATCACTCAGTGTCGCCGTAGCTGGTAACTGAAATAGCACGCGATCGTCTCGTAACAGGGAGAAGCCGATCCAAGGGTGACCGATGGCCTGCAAATGAATCTGGTGCTCGATGTTGCGGCTCTCGGTATTTTCGGATCGAAGAAATTTCCGGCGCGCAGGCAAATTAAAAAAAAGGGAGCGCACTTCGACTTGGGTTCCAGGGGCTTCACCGCCATCGCGCACAACGTCGAGCTTGCCGCCGTTAACGATGATTTCCGTCCCTGCGAGCGCGTGCGCCTGGCGCGTTGTCAGCCGAAACCGCGACACACTGGCAATGCTTGGCAGGGCTTCGCCCCGAAATCCGAGTGTAGCGACAGCTTCAAGATCCGCAGCAGTGCGAATCTTGCTGGTGGCATGCCGCTCCAGCGAAAGCAACGCGTCATCGCGGTCCATGCCACAGCCATCATCGATTACGCGAACCAGCGAAATTCCGCCGCGACGGATCATAATGTCGATTTTGCGGGCGTCTGCGTCGATACTGTTTTCGATCAGTTCCTTCACTACTGAGGCTGGGCGTTCCACCACTTCGCCGGCCGCCACCTGGCTGGCCACGGTTTCAGACAACAATCGAATCTGACCCATTTTGTGTTCTAAATTGTAGATTCTGGATTGCCGATTGCGAAGAAAAACAAATTGATGGCACGCCGCGCTGCGGTGTCCGGACGACGTGGCGCGCTCTTCCTACCGTTTTGACTTGGGTACGCGGCAGCCGTATTTTTTAGAGATGATTAACATTACGGACAGCGCTGTTCAACAGCTCCAAAGTTTGCTTTCACAGCGAGCGGAAAATTCGCGAAAAGGCCTGCGGGTGCAGGTTGCCAAAGGCGGCTGCTCAGGTCTGCATTATGAGATGACGCTCGACGAAAGAAAAGACGGAGACGCAATAGTGGAGCGCGATGGGATACAATTTTTTATCGATGGCGATAGCGTTCCCTATCTGCGCGGCGCGACCTTGGATTTTAGCGATGGTTTGACCGACGCCGGTTTTCGGGTCGTTAATCCAAACGCATCGCGCACCTGCGGATGCGGTTCGTCGTTTGAAACGACGCAATCAGCTTGAAAATGGGGAATCCTCGCGCACTGGACTGATGGCTTATGGCACTTCTCCATACGATCCGTACGACGAGCCATACGTCCGTCCAGCGCGGCGCATCAATTACTTTGCCTGGACGGTTGCGATTTTGCTTTTGACCGGCTTGGCGCTGGCAGCGTGGCTGAGCAGTTTTTACATCTTCGGTCAACCGGAACGGCCTGACAGCTACCGGATCTTACAAAGGCTCCACAAGATTGAGCCACCGAAGCGTTTCGAGCTGACTGCTGCACCGGCCGGCGAATTTCTAAACCCACAGCAACTCTATGAGCGCTACGTGGGGATGGGCGCTGCCGAGCTTGCCAGGACAAATGCGGAACTGACACGCAATTACATTCGAAATTATCAGCAGGTGCGCGGCCTCGTTCCGTACGTAGTAGGCAGGTACACGATTGTTGCAACGCGCGAGCTGAGCTCCGGAGATGTGTTTACCTCAGGCATGGTGGCCCTGACGAATGCCATCGATAACGGCGAGCTGCTCATGGAACATCTCTACCCTGCGAACCCTGAAGCCCTGCCGCTCATGAAACAGACGCTCACGGTTGGGTTGGAAATCAAACTGGAACGCACACACGATATTTCTGCTGTGATTCACGCGGAGCGACTCGCTGATGGCCGCATCATGGTCACGGTTGTCCCGCTGCTTTACGGAAGCTACACCGTCACACGTGGTCTGGGAACTTTTCGCCTTCAGCCGCCGCTGTTTCTCAACCTAGCCGCAGGCTGGCCGTTATTTAAGTCACAGGAACGCACTGCCATTGAGCAACGGCTCGCCGACAACCGGCAGAAAGCCGCAGCAACCCAGGGCGGTCCGGTCCCCATACCTGGCTTGAGTTCCAGCGCGACACCACCGCCCGCCGAGAATGAATTGGTACGCGTTGAACAAGCCAGGCCTGTTCAAGCGTTTTCGCCGCCGCCTGTGTTAGCAAAGAATCAGAAGCTCGCCAAGACAACGCCGTTACCAAAAGGCAAAAAATTGTCGAAGAAACAAAAGCTCGAGTCTCCACCGCCGGCATCCACTCCGGCTCAGCCAGTGATCGCGCAGAAACCAGGCGCGCCAAGTCCCACACCATTTGCAGTCGCGTCCGCGCGCACGCCGCCAAACGTTCCAAACATTCCCGCTGTTACACCGGCGTCAGCGCCGAAAGCTTCTGGAGCTGCGACTGAACCCGTGGCGCAGGCTTCACCTCCGCCAACCGCCACGCCAGTGCCCGTTCTGCCCGCTCAGCCTGTTCCACCCGATGCTTCCAACGTAGCTCTGGCCTCGAACGCAGGCGGCGGCAGTTGGAAAACGTTTCCACCGGGCAAGATGCCGCTGGGTCGGCTTGTCGGGACAGGGGATTTGCGAGATGTCGCTGAGCACGGACTCGCTGGCGAACGCGTCTATTTGAAGGGACAATTCGTGGTAAACTTTTCCGAGGCCAATAAAGCCGTGTTGCGGCCGCGCACAAAGCTGACAGACAAAGTGCTGCACTTGGGTGGCGGTTCGTCTACGCGCATCATTGTGGAATTTCCGAGCGGTTACGTTCCTCCGCCGCAAGGCGCAGTAGTAAGCCGCGACGAGATGCGGCCTTACGAGATCACCGAAGTGCGCAAACAGGAAGACGGTCAGCTTAACGTCTTTGTGCGCGAAATCATGCAGCCGAATTGATCGCTGAATGGTAGGGACGGCGCGCTGCGCCGTCCGGACATCGCAGCGCGATGTCCCAGACCTCGCTTTCTATTCGGTGCGCGATCGGAGAATTAATTTGCCGTCGCGCACCTCAATAGTACCGATGTCGTAACTGTTCCGGTAATCAGCGAGGTATTCGTGCAATCGCCTGGAGCGATATTTCCAATTTAAAAGATCACTCGGCACCTGCTTCCCGTTTACCACAATCCGGTTCAACTGCGGATTCTCCAGCGATTCCGCGCCCTTGAATTCGACCGTGATGTCGCCGTTAAAATAATAACCCGGCCGGCCGAGGAACTCTCCGAGCGGAACACTCGCCTGGAGACGGAGCTGATTGCCGTCGATCGACACAAAGATTTTCCCGCGCGCTTCCCGGCTGGCGACAATCATGCTGTTAATGTCATCCGCGCTCAGTTCGATTTCGGCCGGCTGACCTGCTCGTGTTCTTTGTTCGAAGTCCTGCCAGCGTTCCCGGACAGCTTGAATTTGTTCGTCCGAAGCGGTGAATTCAGGCACCGGTGCTGGCGCTTCGGCGAGCGAATGCGTTTTCGCCAGCCAATAAATACCGTGCACTATTGCAGAGTGCCGCTGAAAACCCCAATACACACCAGCAAAGCAAGCGATCGTCAGCACGATCGCAAACACCAAAAGAATAAGACAGCCTCGCGCGAAACAGCCCAATCCCTTTCTTCGCGGCGGCGCCTCGACCCAGGTGTTCATGCGCTGTGATCAGTGATCGGTGAAGTTCTAATATTGGGGAATTTACGTGTCGGCGCTTATAGAGCGCCGCTACAGCTCAGCGCCCTACCCGTGAAATGCAGTAGCGCTTCGCAAACGCCAGCGCCGAAGTCTTTCTGCGCGACGTAGCCGCCGGCGCCGCGCACCGCGTCTTGCACGTCGGGAATTGCGTTCGCCGGGCACGACGGCATTGCAGCGACTTTCCCATCCAACATCGAGATGTCGTTGTGATGGTCCCCCGAGGCGAAAATGTTTTCGCGCGGGATTTCCAGCAGCCGCGCCAGTTCGGCCAGTGCCGCGCCTTTATGATAATCAGCGTGACAAAAGCGCAGATAAACCGTGTTGCGTTGATAATCCAAGTTCGGGTGCCGGGCCCGCGCTCGTTCGATAAACGTCGTAATGCGCTCCATTTCTTCGTCGTTCTCCGCGACGAAACCTTCGAGGCGCTCGCCCTCATAAATCAGACGCGCCTTCGTGTTTCTGTTCACGAAATCCACAACTTCGGCGAGAACCGAGTGCGCTGAAGAAAACAACTCGGCGTGATCGCGGGCGCAGCGCTCATTCCAGTTGCCAAACGGTTCCCATTTATCTCCATCGCGCCCACGACGAAAAACATCGCGCTCAGTCGTGAGGATGAAATCTGGCCGGATGGGAAACGCGAAATCGGCGAGTCCGGATTCGAGCAGATCGACGGAGCGGCCGGTGTTGATCGCCCAGATCGCACCGGCCCTCTGCAATTCGCGAATCAATTCCATGCACTGCGCGTCGAGAACTGGTTCGCTAACTCGCGACACAAGGGTGCCGTCAAAATCGATGCTGAGCAGTTTGATTGCCGAATGCATTTACAACAATTTAAGAGTTGATTTCGCCGACGCAATTCACCACGGTTCAGAGGCGAATTGGCAACGGGACCGCATACTACGTGGCATCAATTCGCCTCTCCCGTTTGTAAAGGGGAGAGGATGAAGGTGAGGGGTTTCGGAGCGCATTGTGTGATCAGGAACGAGAACCCTCACCCTAACCCTCTCTCTTGGAAAGAGAGAGGCGACCCGCCTTAGTACCCTACTCGCGGGACTACGGCGTGGCAGGCGAGCAGGAGGAGGAGTAGGATAAAGAGAGATGAAATCGGCCTACGAACTGGCGATGGAACGGCTGGAAAAAGCGTCGCCGTCGCTCTCGCTCACTGAAGACCAGAAGAAAGAAATCGCGGAAGTCGATTCCGTGTATCGGGCGAAGATCGCCGAGAAAGAACTTTTCCTGAAAGATCAGATTCGCAAAGCGCAAGGCGCCGGCAAATTTGAAGAAGTAGAACCAATGGAAAAGCAGCTTGCCTCGGAGATCCGGCGACTACAAAAAGAGTGCGAAGCGAAGAAAGAAAAGCTGCGGGCCAGTTTTGGAAAATAGGCAGGGGCGGTTCACCGAACCGCCCGTGGCCGATTGAGGTCAACCGCCCCTACCTTCTCGCGATCCCGTTCACCCCGTTTCGGCAAATCGGGATCAAGGAACCCGAGCATGTGCGCGCGCTTGATCGTGCGGACGCCTTCCTGTTTCTGCAAATCGGCAATGCTCTTGCGAAATTTTTCAATTTTCGTCCAGTGCACTTTTGGACGGAAATGGTGCTCCGCGTGGTAGCCGTTGTAGAAAAACAGCCAGTTATAAATTTTTCCGTAACTGCTCACGCCCCAGGCAATCGGTTTGTCCGGATTTGCGCCGTAATGCCGGTAATAACCGTTCAAGTAACTGAAGCAGTGGCCGAGATACCAGAACGGCAGAAAAAACAGCATGAACCGCCAGTTGATGAAGTGAATCGGACTCGTCGGGACAATAATTGCCATCACCAAAAGCGTGGTAGCGAATGCCGATAGCTCAATGTTGCCCCAGAAGAGATCGCCATTCCCGCGCTTGCGCAGCTCGCGTTTGATCGCACCAACGTCGTCGCGAAAGAAACTGAGGAACACGTAGCTCCACGGATTTTCCGCTTCCGTGTCGTGGCCATGCCGGTAGATCGATAACCAATCGATCGTGTCACCATTTTCATCCTGTCGATCCGAGTTCCCCTTGTGATGCTGCATGTGCACCGCGTCGTACATCGTTTGCGAAAAACAGCACGCGATCGATTGCGTGATCCCAAACAACCGATTGATCAATTTTGAACGGAAAAACGGGTTGTGAATGAAATTGTGCCCAACCCCGTTGATGTTCGCATTGACCATCAGGGAATAAATGAACCCGAGGATCAGCATCACCCACATCGGCGCGTGCGGGTAAAGGAAGAACAGGCCCACAAAATATGCCAGGTGAAAAAAGCCCGCCGCGGCCGGAATAGCATCCCAGCGCGTATGCGCGAAAACCTTTGAATTGGTCTTCGGGCGCTCAATTCGAATCACGTCGGCATTCATCGGAGATGCCTTCATTTTCGTGGAGATCAGGAAATTGGCAACCCTTCCAGAACAACGCGCGTTTACGATAGCTGGTGGACTTCCGCCAGAAAGTTCGCGTAGAAGTAATTATCCTACAAAAACATTTTGACTTACTTTATTGACGACGTATAACTAAATCATGGATGCATTGCTTGAAACGGAAACTGTAACTTTCACCGTCAAAGGCCAGGTGGTGATCCCGCGCAAGTTTCGCAAAGAATTTGAGATCGAAGAAGGAACCAAAGCGGCGGTCATTGCAACGCCTGAGGGCATTTTGCTCAAGCCAATCACGCGCTCTTATATTCGTAGCCTGCGCGGTTCGCTGAAAGGCAGAGGCGTGCTCAAGGCGATGACGGAAGATCGGAAGCGCGAGCGGGAACTCTGAAAGTGTGCAGATGCCGCAGAGAATATGACAACCATGATCAAGAAAGGCGACCGAATCCGAATCAAACCCGAGTGGCAAGACCCCGGCGACGACAAATTCATCTGGGTGGCGCTGGAGGATGAAGACGGGGGCGAGTGAGAATCGCGCCAATCAACACTGGACTGACCATTCTGCCTAACCAAATCGTGGATACAAACATGGTCGAACTGGCTTCCTGACCTGACATGGCCACAAAAGTCTTGGATAGCTGGGCGCTCATTGCGTTCTTCGAAGACGAACCCGTTGCCGATACGGTGGAGGAACTCATCCATCGCGCCGCGTTGGACCGGCACAAGTTGCTGATGAGCGTGATTAACTGGGGCGAAATCTATTACAATACGATGCGGGAAACATCCCAGAGCGAGGCTGAAGCTCGGATTAAGGAAATCGCGTCGTTGCCGATTGAAATTGTTCGCATCGGCGATGATCTGAAAATGACGCGGCAAGCTGCCATCTACAAAGCGACCTATCGCGTTGCCTACGCTGACGCCTTCGCAGCTGCGCTGGCGAAGGAAAGAAGAGCCGAGCTTGTGACCGGCGATCCGGAATTCAAGCCCTTGGAAAAGGAAATCAAAATCAACTGGCTGAAATAATGGCGCGAATATCACAGTGCTGCTTCGCTGCAGCGTTGGTCAAGACAAGGAACGCCGAGTTAGTCACTGGCGATCGCGACTTCAAAGCAGTGGAAAACGATTTGAAGAAGATCAGATGGATCTCATAGGCAAATGAAGAACTGGTATTTCAGAGAACTCGCGGTTGGCGAAAAGACGCGAGACCCGATTCAGGGCGAATTCTTCGCGACCGAGGCTATTAGGAACCCGGCTGACGCTCTTGTGAGAGAAGGCATCCAGAAGCCTACGGCGCTACCAGCCAAGCAGAGCGAGAGTGTTTAGAGGCGATTTATGCTTACGAGCGCGTTCTGACCGAGCACAGAGGCAGGACGACAAGAGCATCACGCACGTGGCAGATGATCGAGCGACACGGCATAATCGGGACAGTTGAGTGAGCCGTGAATCGCCCGACCGAGACATCGGGCTATCGTGCTCTTGTCGAAATGGGTCTGGAGGAGTACGCTTTTGAGGTAGTCATATTGCGTCACCCGCAGCTTTTTTCAGCGGAGGCAGTCGAGCGCTCTCGGCAGCGTATGGCGAGCCGCCGCCCGATCCATAATTCGCCTGTGCTGGGTGTACGCCGCGGTACGTTTGATGACTTGTTCTCTGTAGAGGCAGCCGTAGCGGCTACGGCGATCTAGATTCTGCAGGCGACACGCCTGCCACTACAGCACGCGAGGGTGCGTGTGCTACCAAGAGAGCGCCAGAGCCAAACACGCTTGGCAAGTTTTGAAGATTGCCAACGCTGGCTGCGCACGGCTAAGCTTAACGACTCAATGTTTGCGCTTCAGCCAGAATTAAAAATTTTTGCCGGCTCAGCCAACCGCGATTTGGCAGAGCGGATTTGCAAGTACGTCGGCGTCCCGCTCGGTCAAGCGACCATTAGCTCGTTTCCAGATGGCGAAACCTACGTGAGGATCGAAGAGAACATTCGCGGGCACGACGTGTTCATCATTCAGCCGACTTGCCCTCCGACGAATCAGCACTTGATGGAGTTACTCATCATGGTGGACGCGGCGCGCCGCGCCAGCGCAGACCGGATTACGGCCGTCATTCCGTTTTTTGGATACGCGCGCCAGGATCGCAAGGACCAGCCGCGCGTCCCGATCACAGCGAAGCTCGTGGCCAATTTGCTACACGCCGCCGGAGTGAGCCGCGTGCTCACGATGGACCTCCACGCACAGCAGGTGCAGGGCTTTTTTGATATCCCGGTGGATCACCTCTATTCGCTGCCGGTGTTGATCAAGTACTTGCGCAAAAGGCTCACTGGCAAAACAACTGTGGTTTCTCCTGATCTGGGCGGGCTGAAGATGGCGTCGGCTTATGCGGAAGCGCTTGGCGCCAACCTGGCCATCGTGGCGAAGGAACGCAAAAGCGCGACTGAGACTGAAGCGCTCTATCTCATCGGCGACGTGGAAGGTTCCGATGTGCTGCTGGTGGATGATCTCACTGAGACGGCGGGCACGCTCACCTCCGCAGCCTCCATCTTGAAGAAGCATGGCGCGCACGACATCTACGCGGGGGTCGCGCACGCAGTGCTTGTGGACGTGGCCATTCCGCGGTTGCAAAAATCCCAAATCACGGAATTAGTTACTACCAACAGCACGCCGGTGCGCACCGTGGACGGATTTAAAACCACGGTGCTCTGTGTCTCCGAGCTTCTCGGGGAAGGCATCAAACGGATCCATAACGACGAGTCCGTGTCGTCGCTGTTCAACATCGAGAACGAAAAAAATGGCAAAACAAGTTAAGCTCAAAGCCGAACTGCGGGCGAGCGTGGGGCGCTCCGCCGTGCGCAAGCTCCGAGCGCGTGGACTGATTCCTGCCGTCGTCTACGGGAGCAACAATAAACCGCAGCCATTGCAAGTCGCCGCGCGCGATATCAATGCCATGATGAGCCACGCCTCGGGAGAAAACGTGTTGGTGGAACTCGAGATCGCCGGTGAAGGATCGACTCGCACCGCGCTCGTACAGGAGGTGCAGCATTCGCCTGTCGGCGGCGACATTCGTCACCTCGATTTTCACGCCATCTCGATGGACCAAATGATTCAAGCCGAAGTTCCTCTCGAAGCGATGGGCACCGCCGTTGGCGTGAAGACTTTTGGCGGGTTGCTGGAGCAAAGTTTGCGCGCGCTGGCAATCGAATGTTTGCCGGCAAATTTGCCGGACCGAATCACGGTGGATGTTTCGCAGCTGAACATTGGCGATTCCATTCACGTTCGCGATATTCAATTCCCGCCGGGAGTAACGCCGAAGGTGCAGCCCGATCTCACTGCATTTTCGGTGGTCGCTCCCGTAGTTGAAGAAGAGCCGGTTGTCGCGGAGGCCGAAGCGGCGGCTGCGGGACCGGAAGTGATCACCGAGAAAAAAGAAGAGGGCGAAGCTGCTACTGCGCCCGCTGCGGCTGCGAAGGAAAAACCTTCAAAAGAGAAGGAGCAGAAGAAGTAATCCATTTTCGATTTGGATTTTGGATCTTCGATTGCGTGACAGTGGAAGAAAAACCAATTCGGTTGGTCGCGGGTCTCGGAAATCCCGGCCCCGAATACGTGACCACGCGTCACAATATCGGCTTCATGGTGGTTGATCAGTTCGCTGCGCAGTTTGGATCGACATGGGAAAGATCGGGAAAGTGGGACGCGCTCTCAACGAAATGCGGTGCTGTGCTTCTCATCAAACCGCTGAGCTTCATGAATCGCAGCGGCTATTCAGTTTTCGCAGTTGCGCAGTTTTACAAAATCGAGCCGCAGCAAATTCTGGTCGCGCTCGACGATTTTTCTCTCCCGCTGGGCCGTGTGCGATTGCGGGCACGCGGCGGGTCAGGCGGCCACAACGGCCTTGAATCGATTATCATGGAGTTCGGAACCGAGGAAATCCCGCGCTTGCGCATCGGCATCGGGGAGGCGCCGCGCGAAGGATCAGTCGATTACGTGTTAAGTCGCTTTTTTGAGCAGGAGAAACCTCTGGTTAGATCGACAATCAATCGCGCAGTGGAAGCGGTGAAATGCACGATTGACAACGGCCTCGTTTCCGCGATGAACACTTTCAACCCCGAAAGCATGCCGGATAAACAAACCGAAAAAGTATGAATCACCGTTACGAAGCGCTGCTGGTGCTGAACGCTCAGGGCAAAGAGGACACTGTCAGGGAAATCATCGATCGATTGGAATCGGAGTTTCAAAAAGAAGGGGCTCAGATCGAACAGGTGCAAAAAATGGATAAGCACCAATTTTCTTACGTGGCCGGCCCACTCGATTCCGGCTATTACGTTAATTTTATCTTCAACGCCGACCCGGAATTGATTGCGAAGCTGCGCGCGAAATTTAAGCTCGATCCAGAAGTGTATCGCCAGAATTACCAGCGCCTCCCCGAGAAGAAGGAGGAACCGGCGAAAAGGTTGGCAAAGGCCAAATAATTTCGCTATAAGGCGGGGATGGCCAGCTTTAACAAAGTCATTCTGCTTGGAAATCTCACCCGCGACCCCGAGGTGCGTTACACGCCCAAGGGCAGCGCCGTCTGCGACCTCGGTATTGCGGTCAATCGCGTTTACACCACCGACAGCGGAGAAAGACGCGAGGAAGTTACGTATGTCGATGTCGTTCTATGGGCACGTCTTGCAGAGATCGCGGGTGAATATCTGAAAAAAGGACGGCCGGTTTTCATCGAAGGCCGTTTGCAAATGGATACGTGGGATGACAAGCAGACCGGGCAGAAACGAACGAAGCTGCGAGTGGTGGGCGAGAGCATGCAGTTGCTGGGTGGTCGTCCCGGCGGAGCTGGGGCGGCTGAGGCCGCCGGCGAAGATCGACAAACCGGTGGCGCCAAGACCAGCGCACCGCCGAAACCATCAGCACCAGCCGCGCCGGACGAAGATGAGATCCCGTTTTGAGTAGCAGGCGCGGTTCACCGAACCGCATAAAGGCGATTGGGGTCAATCGCCCCTATCCCCTTCCTTGATTTGGAATGAACGCGACCGAAGCATGTATCGCGCTCAATATGCTGCCGACCGTTGGACCGGTGCGGCTGCGCAAATTGCTGGAGGTTTTCAAGGAACCGCAACAAATCCTCGCGGCGAAGCGCACCGAGCTTCGCAAGGTGGAAGGAATTGGCAGCGAGGTTGCCGACCAGATTTCCAACTGGGAATCG
>QHNK01000101.1 GCA_003218415.1 Verrucomicrobiota bacterium
TGCATAAGCGAACGGCAATCGCCCATGCCGGCGATGCGCGTCGATCAAGAAAAATCCCACGGGCAGCAGCAGGCCAAGTTAACGTATGAACAAGAGTTCCAATCGCAATCGCACCATCCGAACCGAGTTGCCCGGACCCAAAGCGCGGGCAATCCTGGCGCGCGATGCCAAGGTGGTGTCGCCCTCGTATCCGCGCGAGTACCCATTCGTGATGTCGCATGGGCGCGGTGTCGAAGTCTGGGACGTTGACGGTAATCGGTTCTTGGATTTTGCCGCCGGCATCGCAGTCTGCAGCACTGGCCATTCACACCCACAGGTCGTTCAGGCTATCAAGGACGCAGCCGATGAGTTCCTGCACATTTCGCCTGATTTTTGCCATGAGAGGCAAGTCGCACTCGGCGAAAAAATCAATGCGCTGTCGCCGATGGGCGAGCCGGTGCTTAGTTTTTTCTGTCAATCAGGCACCGAAGCGGTGGAAGGCGCACTGAAGCTGGCACGTTATGTCAGTGGACGCTCGCGCTTCATCGGCTTTCTCGGCGGTTTCCACGGTCGCACGATGGGTTCCCTCGCTTTCACGGCCAGCAAGTGCACGCAGCAACAGGGTTTTTTCTCGACCATGCCGGGCGTCACCCACGTGCCGTATCCGAATCCGTACCGGCCACTGTTCGCGGGCGAGGATCAAGGTCAGGCCGTACTTGATTATGTCGAAAACGTCTTATTCGTCAGCAATGTGCCGCCAAACGAAGTCGCGGCCGTCCTGGTCGAGCCGATTCAGTGCGAGAGCGGCTACGTGGTGCCGCCCGATGGATTTCTAGCCGGCTTGCGCCAGCTCTGCGATCGCTACGGCATTCTGTTGATTCTCGATGAAGTACAGTCTGGATTGGGTCGCAGCGGTAAGATGTTCGCCTGTCAGCACTGGGATGTGCAGCCCGATATTATGACCCTGGCCAAGGGTTTGGGCTCCGGCCTGCCGATTGGCTTGGTCGTGGCGAAAAAAAGCATCATGCAACAGTGGAAACCCGGTGCGCACGCGAACACTTTCGGCGGTAATCCGCTATGCTGCGCGGCAGCACTGGTCACACTCGACCTGATCGAACGCGAATACGCCGCCAATTCCGAGAAAGTCGGCGCACATTTTATGAGACGGCTGCGCGAATTGCAATCGCGGCATTCGGTAATCGGCGATGTCCGTGGCAAGGGGCTAATGATCGGCATGGAGCTAGTCAGTGATCGAGCTAGTCGCGCACCGTGCCAAACGTCGTGTCATGCCGTAATCACACGCGCATTTCATCGGGGTCTGCTTTTGCTACCCTGCGGGGAGAGCACCGTGCGCTTCATGCCGCCGCTGACCGTGTCGATCGCGCAGGTGGAGGAGGCCATCACTTTGCTGGAGGCCGCCCTGGTCGACGCACTCGCTGATTAACGATGCGTCAGCACAAGATTTTGCTGGCTGGGCTGGTGTTACTCTCTGTGTTGCCGGTGCTGGCTGATCGGAAGCCGGTCTTGCAGCAAATTCAGCTGCCGCACAATTACTATTATCGTGAGATGTATTTGCCTCAGCTGACGACTGGCCCATCGGCGCTGACGTTTTCGCCTGATGGCAAGGAGGTGGTCTACAGTATGGGTGGTTCGCTTTGGCGACAAACCATCGGCAGTGATCAGACGCAGGAACTCACCCACGCGGGAGGCTACGATTATCAGCCGGACTGGTCCCATGATGGCCGACACATTATATTCACGCGTTACCAGAACGACGCTCTTGAGTTGTGGCAGCTCGATCTGCAAACTCGCAAGGAGGTTGCGCTCACCTCGCACGGCGATGTCAATGTCGAGCCGCGATATTCGCCGGATGACCGCCACGTCGCATTCGTTTCCACCGCTGACAGCGGTCATTTCAACCTCTATGTCGGAGAGGTGGCCGGTGATCGCTTGATCAATCCGAGACGCTTGTTGCCCGAGCACACGAGTAACATCTATCGCTACTACTACGCGCCCACTGATCACGCGATCAACCCGTCATGGACGCCTGATGGTCAGCGCCTGCTGTTCGTGTCGAATCGCGAAGTGGCCTACGGTACTGGCGACATTTGGTCAGTGTCAATCAGCGCGCCCGAAGATTTGAAAAAAGTCTTTAGTGAAGAAACCGAGTGGCGTGCGCAGCCACAGGTCGCACCCGATGGCCGCCGGGTTCTGTTCAGTAGTTATCATGGCCGCCAGTGGCAACAGCTCTGGTTGACCACTATACAGGGTGCCTCGCCATTCCCGTTGACCTTTGGGGAGTTCGATCGTACCCAGGCACGATTTTCGCCCGATGGCAACCACGTTGGCTACATCAGTAACGAAGAGGGCAATACGTCGCTCTGGGTCCAAGAGGTCGTTGGCGGCGCGCGAATTCGCATCAACGCGAGGCAACGGCATTACTTAAAGGAGGTCGGCCAGCTCAAGCTGAGTGTGCGAGACGAGCATGGCAAGAGAGTGCCAGCGCGAGTGAGTGTGCTTGCTGCCGACGGCCGTGCCTATGCGCCCGATAATGCCTGGATGCATGCCGACGACGGCTTTGATCGGAGTCTTCAGGCGTTCGAAAACCACTACTTCCTCTGTCCAGGCGAATGCACGCTGATGCTGCCGATTGGCGACGTGCAGTTGCAGGTTTCTCGCGGGCTCGACTACGCGATTGCAGAGCGACGCGTCCCCGTCACGGAAGGAAGCAACACGACGACGATCTCGCTCAAGCCGCTGCGCTTGCCAGCTCAATACGGCCACTTCGCCAGCGCGGACCTGCATGTGCACATGAATTATGGCGGGCACTATCGGAACACTTCTCAGAATCTGATCGAACAGGGACGTGCCGAGCACTTGGATGCCATCTACAACCTAATCGTCAACAAGGAGGAACGCATTCCAGACATCGCGCAGTTCAGTCGCCGGCCGTTGCGTAAAGACAATGTGCTACTGATGCAAGCGCAGGAATTTCACAGCAACTATTGGGGACATCTGGACCTCCTCGATCTGACGGATCATTTCCTAACTCCAGATTTTTCGTCGTATCGCGAAAGTGCGTTAAGCAGCCCATATCCACACAATGGCGTGATCGCTAGCCTAGCGCATGCGCAACATGGATTGGTCGGATATGCACATCCGTTTGATAGCCCAGTCAACCCCGAGAAGGATCCGGAGCTCACCAATGCTCTTCCCGCCGATGTTGCCCTGGGCAACGCGGATTATTACGAACTCGTGGGTTTCTCCGATCACCGCGCCACAGCAGACATTTGGTATCGCCTGCTCAATCTTGGTTTTCGTTTGCCAGCCGGCGCGGGGACTGATGCGATGGCGAACTACGCTTCCTTGCGCGGCCCGGTGGGCGTGAATCGGGTATTCATAGTCGTAATGGGCGAGACCACGGCGGAAAAACTACACTCAGGCCTGAAGCAAGGTCGGACTTTCGTTACTAATGGCCCCTTACTGGGGTTGGATGTGGATAGCAAGCATCCCGGTGATGAGATTACACTCACCAACGCGACAACGCTGCCGTACCACGCATCTGTACGTTCTATTGTCCCGATCGATCACTTCGAGTTGATCTTCAACAGCCGGGTGATCGCGAGTCATCGGCTTGAGGGAGCGCGCACAAAAGCCGATGTTACTGGCAAGGTTGAGATTCCTGCCAGCGGTTGGCTGGTACTGCGCGCTTGGAACGATCACGCGAACCCGAAGGTGCAAGACATTTATCCTTATGCCAGCACGAGCCCGATCTACGTAACGGTTGATCGGCACGCGCCCCGGTCGCCGAAGGACGCCGCCTATTTTGTGAGCTGGCTCGATCGCGTGATCGTCAGCGCAACGGGGCGGAGCGACTACAACAACCCGCGAGAAAAGCAGAACACCTTGCAATACCTGGGCGCGGCGCGCATGGTGTTTCAAACACGAACAGAAACAGCGCACCCAACGGTGCTTCCCTAGAACGATAGATTTTATGCTACCGAATCTGCTACCGATTTTGGGAGCACGAAGGCACGCGTTCATGCTACAATAGCCTAGTCTTTGCACCGTTAGCTCAATTGGCAGAGCAAGTGACTCTTAATCACTGGGTTGCAGGTTCGATTCCTGCACGGTGCATTTCATGCACCCCTGATTCGGCCTCGTCGAAGGCAACAACAACATCCATGGGTCCGGCCGGAAAATTTCTCGCTTCCGCCTAACGGCAAGAGAAAATAAGGGGACTCATCGCGTCCCCTTAAACCCCTTCTACGAGGGAACAGTTGAGCTTCGGCGTCGGTTAGGCCTCCGGCGACGCGCGTCGCGATGGACGTAAAACTGCCTATAAGATCGGTCAAAGTCTGCCTGGAAATCTGCACGAGACCTCTTCGAGAGTGCTGACAGCAGGATACCCACAACGCCAAGCCAAACGCCGGCACTCAACGCGCCATTTGTCTCGAACCACGCTGCCGCTGACGGCCAGAAGAATCCGACCAGGAACAGGATCACAGACAAATGCACAATCCAAAGAACCGGAGTGAACACCAGACGCCGATATACCGCCGCGCGCATCTCTCCACTCGACACCAGGTGAATCGCGCGAGGCAAGCCCAACAGTATCGGGAGCGCAATCTGAGCAGTGACGAACAGGCCGATAACGAACCCAAGTGGTAGCCACAGCAACGCGAACCAACCCTGCGCCTTCACCATCACGCCGAGTAGTAGGCAAAAGAGAAGCGCGATGATCGTTTGCACGTGGCCGAGCCTGACTAGATACAGATCCTAAGCCATCTGCTCAACCCAAAAATCATCGGCGTATTTACCGTAAGGCGAACCCCCAGGGCCGCACCCAATCGTGATCGCAAGGCCGATCCAAATTTTCCGCGCAAGAGTACCAAGAACCACTCAAACGTGGTTCTATTGATACTGATGCCGAGCGTCAATGCGAATAAGCATCGACGCGCTCACTGGTTGGCAAGCCGACGGCTTCAGCAATTAAGGCTGGTTTTCAGGAGAGTTCGCCGCGTCAACCCAGCTGGATCTCTGGCGGAACCTCGGGATTCATCAACGACGCGCCGCCATCGGCGTAAATCACTTGCCCAGTTATCCAGGCGGCTTGCTCTGAACAAAGGAGCGTCGCAACATTCCCAATATCCTCGGGCGTTCCCAGCCGGCCCATTGGAGTCCATCCGCGCGCGTGCCAATTTCGGATGAGTTCCTGAACCTGCTCGGGCAGCGAATTCAATACGCTGTCCTCGGTCCATCCGGGGCTGATGGCATTCACTGTGATACCGCGTTTGGCGAGAGCTACCGCGAAGTACCGCACGAGGGACTCGAGCGCGGCCTTGGCCGAACCCATGCCGACCCAGGATTGCACTCCGCCAGTGCGGCTTCCCTGGGCGTAAGTGATCGCGAGGATTCTTCCCCCCTTAGCCATGAGTGGAACCGCCTCGTGCACAGCGACGAGGAACGCTTTTGCCTGCGAATCGGACGCGGCGTTCCATTGTTCGAGAGTGATGTCCATCGGCGGATAAAAGAACGCCGCTGCTTCGGGTCGCGCGTTGCTGACAAAGATATCGAGCTTACCGAATTCGGCTTTAACTTTGCCAAACATCTGGGTGATCTGTTTGGAATCCAACACGTCCGCTTGGACCACGAAGCCATCGGCGCCTCGTTCGCGCACCTGTGCAAGCGTGTCCAAGGCGGCGGCCTCGTTTTGATAGTAGTGAACTGCTACGTTGACACCGTGGTCGGCCAGTTTGAGGGCGATTCCTCGACCAATGCCACGGGAGCTCCCGGTGATCAGCGCGTGTTTTCCGCTCAGCGACATATCTGTTAATCGACGTATCTTTGCGCGATCGGCATTCTGCGGCCAAGTCCAAAGGCGCGGCTTGTTACCTTTATTCCGGGCGCAGCTTGCTCGCGCTTGTATTCGTTGAGATCGACCCGGCGCTGCACCCAGCGCACGGTTTTCTCGTCGAACCCGCGCGCGATGATGTCGCGGGCGCTCAGGTTTTCTTCGACGTAAAGCTGCAAGATCTGATCGAGAATTTCATACGGCGGCAGCGTATCCTGGTCTTTTTGGTTCGGCTTCAACTCAGCACTGGGCGGTTTGTCGATTGTGGATCGTGGAATGATCTCGCGGTCACGGTTTATCCAGCGCGCCAACTCGTAAACCATTGTTTTCGGCACGTCGCTGATCACAGCCAGTCCACCGGCCATGTCGCCGTAAATTGTGCAATAGCCGACGGCGAGTTCGCTCTTGTTTCCAGTGGTCAGCAACAGATGACCGAACTTGTTCGAGAGCGCCATCAAGGTCATCGCGCGCAGGCGCGGCTGCATATTTTCCTCAGTCTCGTTTTCGGGCAGACCTTTAAAAATTTCTTTGAACTGTGATTTGAAATCTCTGAACGCGTCGGTGATCGGAATGTCGAGAAATTTAATTCCGAGATTGCGCGCCAGCGCGCGCGCATCATCGATGCTGCCGCGCGATGAGTATGGGCTGGGCATCGAAACTCCGGTCACGTTTTCCGCGCCCAGCGCATCAACCGCGATCACAGCCGTGACCGCGGAATCAACGCCGCCACTGAGGCCGACTACGGCGGAATGAAAATTGCATTTGCGGAAATAATCGCGAACTCCCAGAGAAAGCGCGGCGAAAAGTTCCTTCGGCGTTTTGCCTTCGTGAAATTCAATTGCGGCGGTTGAATCCGTATCGACGACTTTTTCGTCTTCACGAAATGCAGCCAGTTGCGCGATCAACTTGCCAGCGGCATTCACCGCGAAGGAATTGCCATCAAACACAAGTTGATCGTTGCCGCCGACCAGATTGCAGTAACAGATTGGCCGTTGATGAGCGCGTGCGAGCCCCGCCACCATCTCGTATCGGATCGCCGGTTTATGCAAGCTAAACGGCGAGGAGCTTAGATTGACGATGATCTCTGCGCCTTGTTCCACCAGACTGCCCACTGGTTCGACGTCGTAGAGCGGTCGCGGCAGGTAATGTTCAGTCCAAATATCTTCGCAGATCGTCACGCCGATTTTTTTTCCCTGGACATCAACCGGCTCCACACGGCTGGCCGGCTCGAAATAACGGTCTTCGTCGAAAACATCGTAGGTGGGTAGAAGCGATTTGTGCGCTTTCCTTAGCGGTTTGCCGCGTTCGAGCAGAGCGGCGGCGTTATGAAACGGCTTGCCCCGTCCTTCGTTGCGATCGACAAAACCGACCAGCAACGCTGCCTCGCCAACGCGAGAATGCAGCTTTTCCAGGATCGCAAGGTTCTCCAGAACGAAACGCGATTTGAAAACCAAATCCTGTGGCGGATAGCCGGTGATGGCCAGTTCCGGCGTCAGAATTAGTTCCGCGCCCGCAGCCGCAAGACGCTCATAGGCGCCGATGATCAAGTCGCAATTACCCCTCAAATCCCCGACGGTCGGGTTAATTTGAGCAAAACCAATCTTCATGCCGCGCTAAAGCAGATTATGCGCAACGCCGCGACCAGCAATGTTCTTTTGCTAGGTTAACGACTTTCGAATTATCTACGGTAGCCCACACGCCAGATAGTGCCGTTGCCGTCTTCGCTGAAAAGAAGACTGCCGTCTTTGGCGACGGTGATTCCGACCGGGCGACCCCAGACTTTGCCTTCGGGCGTGACGAAGCCAGTCACGAAATCTTCGTATTCGCCGCGCGCTTTGCCGGTCGAGTGGTCGAACGGCACACGCACCACTTTGTAACCGGTGCGTTTCATCCGGTTCCATGAACCGTGGAAGGCAGCGAAGATGTCGCCTTTGTATTCGGCGGGGAATTGGTCACCGGTGTAAAAGCACAAGTTAAGCGTGGCGGAATGCGCCTGCACGAGCACATCGGGAACGATCACTTTGTCGGCGAGTTCAGGATGTTTTCCTTTGTGGCGCGGGTCAGGGTGGTTGCCGATGTAAAACCACGGCCAGCCATAAAAGCCGCCGGTGCGCACGCTACTGATGTAGTCCGGCGGCAAATCTTCGCCGATTTCGTCGCGCTCGTTTGTGCTCATCCACAGCTCGTTTGCGCCGGGTCGAAATGCGATTCCGACGGCGTTGCGAACTCCCCACGCGTAAACTTTCCGGTCTGTCCCGTCGGGGTTGAACTCGAAAATGCGGGCGCGATCGGCTTCCGCAGCGCTGTCGGAAACATTCGAGCGTGAACCGATTGAGACATACATTTTTTTGCCATCGGGTGAAAAAACAATGTCGCGCGTCCAGTGGCCGCCGCTGCGCAGGCGCGCCGCGCCAGCAGAGAGATGCGCGCCCAAATCTTCCGCCGGTCCGCGCGCTTTCAGATCACCGTTGCGGTAGGGGAAACGAATTATGCCGTCGGTATCCGCCACGTACAAAAATTGGGGATCGTCACCCGGCGGATAAAACGCAATCCCGAACGGCTTGTTTAAACCCTGCTCTGCAAAGATCTCAGTGACGTCTGGTTGACCGGCGTGCTTCGTGTCACGCAACACCTTGATTCGATTGGCGCGACTCTCTACAACGAAGATGTCGCTATTCGGCGCGGTGAGCAGAAATCGCGGATCACGAAATCCGCCAGCATACAATTCGATCGTAAAACCCGGCGGCACACGAAGCTGTGCGCCTGCTGGCCGCTCGACGACGTGCGCCCGGTTAATTGCCAAAATATTTGAACTCGGCGCGGGCAAGTCGGTGACGGTGATTTTGCGCCGCACTCCGGGCGCATCACTTGTCCAATCGCCCATCGCGGCCTTTCCGGTGAGCAAAGTGCCGCTCTCTGCGGCCGCTCCAATTGAAACACCGAGGCTGAAAGTCGCTGCGATGAAGATCGCACAAGAAACAGAATGAACTCGGCAACGCGTTTCCATTTACGTTTCGAATCGATTTCGACCGAAAGATTGCGCGGATTGGCTAAGCGCATGCGTCTCGGGGCGGTCTGGGGAGCACAGGCTGCCAGCCTGTAGTTGCCGGCAGCCCTGCCGGCAACATCTTTTCGCGCATAGCTCGAGTGGTAATCAATTCCCGGTCTCGGCAAGCTGCCGAGACCTGCAGGCTGGCAGCCTGCGCTCCCCAGCAGCACGCGGAACGCGACACGTTTACTGCGCGTTCAGTGTGCGATTGTGCCCAGCTTTTCGACCAGCGCCGCGCCTTTTTTCCGATCGTTGATGACGAAAGTATTGTTTTCGCCCAGCGTTGACCACGGCCCACGCGGCACTTCACTGAAATCCACGAACCTCCAATCGGTCACATCCGTTGGTTGTAGCCCGAGGTAATCGCGGACAGCGGGCGAGATATCGAGGCCGGCGCCTTTGTTGAGATTAGGTTTTGGCCGTTCGTTACCAAACACATATTGCCAGTGATCGGTGCGGAACGGCCCGGCATCTTCCCATTGCGCGTAAGCTACTCGATTTCCCTTACGGATAGCGATCCAGCGCCCTTTGCAAGTCGAAACAGCGGGGCCTTGATAAGCTTCGTTGAACCATGGAACAACGCGCGGCGCTTCGGGTCGATGGCCCTCCCTCGCTTTGTCGTTGTAGGGAAGCGCGCAGTAAAATGGATTTAGTCGGGGCGTGAATTTTGCAGGAATGTAATTGCTGCGATGGGCGGTATCAGGATCGTCAAACCCGCCATAGTTTTTGGTCCAATCTTTGTCCCAAGAGCTTGTGCGATTAGGGATCGGATTGTTACCGGCTGGTTTCTCGCCGACCCAGAACACCGTCGTTACGATCTCCCTTTTCCACGGAAAACGCTGTCCCGGCTCAGGCGCATTTTTGGCCAACTGCCCCGGCGTGAACGCGAGTGAAGTAACATCGAACGAACGGTCGTCTCCTGATCTCTGAGATTTCTTGCTGAACTTTGTTTTCGCAGGCTCCGCTTTTGAAGGCGTTCCATGGGCGAAAAGAGACGTGATCGACGAAAGGATGACCGCGATCGTGTGAGTAAATTTTCCAGGTTTCATTTGTGGTGCCAAGGCAGCGCTAATGAAAGACGTAGGTCTTTCTTATTGGTTCGTTCACGAGGACGCGGATGCGCGTCAGTCGCGGCCAATTCAGATGCGCCGTTAAAAAATGCTCGCCGAATCTCAATGCGAATTTGGATTCGTCAACCAAAAAGATCCGTTCGCGAATAACGCGAATACACGCAAATAACAAAAATATCCTTTCCTTATTCGCGTCAATTTGTGTGATTCGCGGGCACGATCTTCTTGGTTAAACAAATTTTCCCGGATTCAAGATGTCGTTTGGATCGAGAATTTGTTTCAGCCGGCGGTGCAGATTGCGCGCGACCTCACTGGTCGCATCCGGCCACCACCGTTTTTTGGCGAGACCAATTCCGTGCTCCCCCGTAATCACACCGCCCCAGGTCAGGACTTGGGCGAAAAGATCGTCGAGTGCGCGCTCGACTCTCTCGCGCACTGCGGCATCGCGATTGTAACGGTCTGCCATGATGTTGACGTGAATGTTGCCGTCCCCGGCATGACCAAAGCACGCGATCGGGAACCCGTGTTTTGCCTGCAGCAATTCCGCGAATTCCATTAGATCGACCAGACGGCTACGCGGCACGACGACATCCTCGTTCAACTTTGTGAGACCCGTGGCGCGCAGTGAATTGCTGAACTGGCGGCGCAATGCCCAGAGCCTTTCGCAATCTGCTTCGCCGGTTGCTATCTCGAGCGTGTTCGGTTTTCTTTTCTCGAGCAGATCGCGAATCGCGGCGGACTCGCTGCGGACGCTTTCCTCCTGCCCATCCAGATCGACCAGCAGATGCGCGTTTCCCTCGGGGACGATCATTTTGCCCAGATCGCGTCGCGCCGCTTCCAGTGTGAAACGATCGGCGATCTCCAATGAAGACGGCAGAAATCCCGCCGCAAAAATCGCCTGCACTGCTTCGGCGGCTTGTGTGGCCGCGGCGAACGCAGCGGACAGTGTAGCGCGTGCGGGAGGAAGCGAGAGCAAACGGAGCGTGATCTCTGTGACCACGCCGAGCATGCCTTCCGAGCCCACAAACAGACCGATCAAATCGAAGCCGGTTTTATTCTTGTGGACGCGCCCGCCGGCGCGCAGCACGTCGCCGTTGGCGAGCACCACTTCCAGACCGATCACATAATTGCGCGTCACGCTGTATTTCAAGCAGCGCGGGCCGCCCGCATTCGTGGCGACATTTCCACCGATGGTGCAATCTTTCATGCTCGCCGGATCTGGCGGATAGAATAATTTTTGCGCGCGCACTGCCGATTTCAGTTCGGCAGTAAACACGCCGGGTTCAACGATCGCCACCGCATCGGCAAAACTGATTTCCTTAATCCGGTTCATCCGCATAAGGGACAGGGCGATCCCGCCGCGAACCGGCACGCATCCACCCACGTAGCCAAAGCCGCCGCCGCGCGCAGTTACCGGAATTTTTTCACGCGAGGCGAACTGAAGCAGTTTGCTCACGTCACCTGTCGATCTTGCGAAGACGACAACTTCCGGCTGATGTGCGGCGAACCATTTATCGCCGCTGTGCGCGGCGAGCGTGTCCGGATCATTAACGACAATGTCGTTGCCCAGGCCTTCTCGGAGCTTCGAAGCGAGTTGCATACAGACCAACGTCGCGCGCCTGAGTTGTAGGGCAACCCCGACCGCTTTCGGGGTTGCCAATGAGTATCGGCTTGTCCTCGAGACGATGAGAGAACAATAGCCGAAGGCGCAAATACTTGGCGGCAAAGCCGCATTCGTCACCAACACGTCGGTTGCAGTAGCTAGGGTGACGGACTGGCCGTTGCAGATTGAAAGGTTCCAGGGTCGGACAAGATTTTTTTGGCCGCGGGTGCCAAATCCTTTTTGAGCCAAACTGATAAAGCGGTCTCCCGGTCAACCTGTAGGTCAATCGCAGTTCTTGCTGTCTCTCGCAGGTTAGTATCGTACTGAAGTGCGGACACTGCTCCGTTTTTCCAAACAAGAACGGCGAATCGTGAGCCGTCGGCCGCCCACTCAGGTGGAGCAAGCGCGACTCCATCGATTCGCATCGATTTAACGTGCGCCAACGAATCTTCCGGAAGATCACGAGGGGATTGTGCTGCCATATGCGCTGGATCGACAAACAACAAACTGTCTTGGAACTTCTCCTCCAAGTGTTCCTGAATTCTGGCGCTTGGCCGGAATCTGATAGCGACCCATTCGTCGGCAGCAGGATTTTTGGCGTAAGCCTCAAGAACGTTATTAAAAAGAATCGTGTTTGTTTCCGCATCGGCGACGAACAGACCGAACTCGTCAGCCGCCCAAAGGTATCGGTCAGCGATCCAATGGTCCGCTTGGTCCAAAATCCACCCGTTGCCGTGGTACTCTCGCGTGTAAACCGTGTGGGCCAGATTCGTCGCCTCGACAAAAATCCCGTTGAGGAGTTTACCGATTTTTTCAATCGGAGGATTCTTCGCTCCAAGCGGTGAGGGATAGGCGACAACAACGAGATCGTGATGGCTACTTGGCGAAGTAAAAATCTTCTTTACGCTGAAGTCCTCGTTGCCAGCGTAACATAGCGATGAGTTCGTCAAGGCAACCGCAAGCACGGCAGCTTTGTATAGAAACCGGCTCATTGCGTGAGGACCTTCAGGCAGGTGCGGGTTTTGTTCGGCCAGACTCGTGTTCATGCTCGCGATGGATCTAACCTAGCTGATTAGGAGCAGGAGCACGGGCATGAGCACGAGACTAAATTGCGATTCGATAGTGCCGCGCTCGCTCCATTCGCGCGATGAGCGCCTCGGCTTTTGGGAAAATCACAGGCTTGCTTTCGTCCGCACCGGCAAATTCTCTCACGGCATCCATGGAATCGAACCGCAGCAGCGTGACGAATTCCACTTCATCGCCATCTTCGCGGATGAACAATTCGGCGCCATAATACCCTTGGATGTTTCGCGCCGCGATGCTCGGAAAAATTTCGGTCTGCAACATTTCCTCGTATGCCTTCGCGTCCGCTCGTTTCGTCCATCCATGCCAGATGCGAGCGATCATATGGAGCAAGAGCAAGAGTAAGAGTAAGAGGAAGAGTAAGAGACTGTCACATGCCCATTATTTGGTAACCGCCATCGACGTAGATGACCTGGCCGGTAATCGCCGCGGCAGCGTCGCTGGCGAGAAAAACTCCAGTGGCGCCAAGCTCGGCGGGATCGCAACTGCGCTTCAGTGGTGCGCGTTCCTGATAATGCTTCAACATCGACGTGAACCCGCTGATTCCACGGGCGGCCAGCGTTTGCACAGGCCCGGCGGAAATGCAGTTTACCCGGATTTTTTTCGGACCGAGATCGTAGGCAAGATAGCGCGTGCTCGCTTCGAGACTGGCCTTGGCTACGCCCATCACGTTGTAATGCGGCACGACCTTTTCCGCCCCGTAATAAGTCATCGCGACGATGCTTCCGCCGTTGGTCATCAGCGGCGCTACTTCACGCGTGAGCGTCACCAGCGAGTAAGCGCTGATATCGTGCGCGACACGGAACGCTTCGCGCGTCGTGCTCACAAAATCGCCTTCCAACGCCTCTCGTGGCGCGAATGCCAGCGAATGCAGCATCAAATCGACGCGATCGGTTTCGTTCCGCACGCTTTCGAAAAATGCTCTGATCTCATCGTCGCTTGAAACGTCGCAGGGGAACAACGGCGTTTTTCCCCCGAATTCACCGACCAGCTCCTCGACGTTTTCCTTTAATCGCTCGCCCTGGTAGTTAAAAATCAAGTGCGCGCCCGCGCCGGCCCATGCCTTCGCGATCGCCCAGGCAATGCTGCGCTTGTTCGCCACGCCGAACACCAAGCCAATTTTTCCTGACAAAACTTGCTGCGTCATAAGCTCTGCATGATACCCGCATTTCAGGCATCGCAAAGCTGCCGGTCTTCGCTACACTCTGCCCGTTTATGACTGCACGACGTTCAGTTCTCTGCGTGTTACTTATGCCACGGTGAGGTTCAGTTCATGCCTGCAATCGGAATCACCGGGGGAATTTGCACTGGCAAAAGCACGTTTTGCGGATGTCTGCGTGAGATTCTTCCCGCAGCGAAATTCTTCAATGCCGACGAAGCGGCGCACGCTCTCGTTGAGCTTCCTGAGGTGAAACAGGAAATTCGAGCCGAGTTCGGGAGCGGGATCTTTTCAAGTGATGAAGCCTTGAATCGAGCGAAACTTCGAGCGATAATATTTGGCGACGCAACCAGGAAACGTGCGCTTGAGCGGATCCTCCATCCGCGGATTCGCCGCCAATGGAGGGCCGAGGCGGAAAGGCATCGCAATTCTCCCGATTTTTTCTTTGCTGATATTCCACTCCTTTATGAAAGCGGCGGTGAAACATTGTGCGACCGAGTGGTGGTGGTGGTGGCCTGTTCGTACGAGGTGCAGCTAAGCCGCTTGATGGAGCGGATGTCGATTAAAGCCTCCGAAGCTCAACAGATGATCAACTCACAAATGCCACTGGAGGAAAAAATCACACGTGGAGGTCACGTCGCTTGGAATAACAGCGATCGAGCGGCGCTTGCCGAACAGGCGCAGTTTCTCGTCGCATTATGGCAAAGGCAATCATGGACGAAAAGCTAGAGACGTCGCTTTCGCAGACGGAAACTGTAGAGGCAGGCGTGTCGCCTGCACACGGGAAAGATGCGGCCGACACGGCCGCCGCTACAGCAGCGCACTCGCTTGATTTAAATGAGCTGCAAGAGTTTCCGGACCAAAAACTAAAAGCATTGGCGCGTGATTTGGATTTGTATTTGCATCCCGCTCGCTCTCGCCATCACCACATCCTCGATATTGTCCGCGCCGCGTTAGCCGGCGGCGGAACGGTTACCGCAGAGGGTTTTCTCGACCAAGTGAGCGATTCCTTTGCGATGTTGCGCTGGCCCAAATTGAATTTTTTGCCTGTGCCCGAGGACGTTGCCGTTTCGCGCGCCCTCATCGAGCAACATCACCTGCGGCCCGGGCAAAAGGTTGCCGGGACCGTACGATTGCCGGTTCAACGCGAAAAGTTTCTCTCACTCGATAAGGTCACACACATCGAAGGCCAGCCGGCCGAGGAGTGGACGGAACCGACGCACTTTGACAAGCTAACGCCGCAGTTTCCGCAAGGCAGGATTATTCTGGAAAATCCCAAGACAAACTCCATCAGCGCGCGCGCGGTGGATTTGCTGGCGCCGCTTGGGCGCGGGCAACGCGGCCTCATCGTCGCGCCGCCGCGAGTGGGCAAGACGATCCTGCTCAAGGAAATCGCGAAAGCGATCCGGGTAAATCATCCGGACATTGTGCTCATCCTGCTTTTAGTGGACGAGCGGCCGGAAGAAGTGACGGATTTGGAGCGGGAAATCGATTGCCAGATTTATCATTCGAACTTTGACGAAAGCGTGCAGCGGCATGTGCAGGTAGCCGAGATCGTGCTGGAGCGCGCCAGGCGTCTTGTCGAAACGAAACATGACGTGGTGGTTTTGCTCGACAGCATCACGCGGCTTTCACGCGGATACAATAATCTGGAACCGGGCAGGGGACGGATCATGTCCGGCGGCGTGGAAGCGAAGGCGCTCATCAAGCCCAAGAAATTTTTCGGCTCGGCGCGCAATGCGGAGGAAGGCGGCAGCCTGACGGTGCTCGCGACTGCTTTAACCGAGACCGGCAGCCGAATGGACGAGTTAATTTTCGAAGAATTCAAGGGCACCGGCAACATGGAGTTGCATCTCGATCGCGCGTTGCAGGAAAAGCGGCTTTACCCGGCGATCCATCCGCTGCTCTCAGCAACGAGACGCGAGGAGTTGCTTTATCATCCCGATGAATGGGAGCGCGTGCTGATGTTGCGCAAAACGATGGCAGCGCTTCCACCTCTCGAGGCGATGGAAAAACTGATCGATAATCTCCTCGTGACGAAGACCAATGCGGAATTGTTGCTCAGCGGATTGAAATGATTTCCTGAAAATGACGAAGCCGCGTAAACGTGGAGTTGCTACCCGCGTTTTACATGGCTTATAAGCGGCGAAGCACGAATGACGAATGACGAAAGAAGCCCAAATGCTCCCGCCTTTGCTGAGCTTCGGCGTGGCAGACAAATGACGAAGCAGCCATTAAAGCGAGCTCATCGTCAATCGGATTTTGACATTCCTCATTCGTCATTGCAATCCAATCTTGTCGCGACCGATGCCCGGTTGGCTGAGTTGCTCAAGAAGATCGAGGCTGCCGATCGCGTTGCCATCGATATTGAGGCAGACAGCTTGCATTCGTACCGGGAGAAACTTTGCCTGGTTCAGATCAGTGCGCCTGCCGCGGCCAACCCCGAAGGCTTTCGGGGTAGCTGCAACGACTTCATTGTCGATCCGCTCGCTGGACTCGATCTGGAGGCACTGCGGCGGGCGCTCGAACTGAGGGAAATTGTTTTGCACGGCGCCGACTATGATCTGCGAATGATGCGACGCGGCTTGAATTTCACCGCGCAGAGAATCTTCGACACAATGATCGCAGCGCGTCTGCTGGGTATTCGCGAATTTAGTCTCGCTGCGCTGGTGAAACGCTACTTTGGCTTGGAACTTCCGAAGGGTTCACAGAAAGCGAATTGGGCAAGACGGCCGTTGCCGGCTCGAATGGCGGAATACGCGATTAACGATGTGCATTATCTGGTGTCGCTTGCCGAAAAATTGGAAGCCGAACTGGATCGGCTCCAGCGCCGGGATTGGTTGCGGCAATCGTGTCAACGCGCCATTGAGCAGGCAACTGTCGCGCGCGTCCGCCAGCGGGACGAGCCTTGGCGCATTCCTGGATCTGGCACGCTTCAGGGGCGTGCCGCTGCTGTGCTTCGGGCACTTTGGCAATGGCGCGAAAGAGAAGCGGAGATGGCAGATCGCCCGCCATTTCACATCTTACAGAATGAAAAGCTTTTGAACGCTGCTGTCAGTTTTGCTTCAGGAAGCGTGCCTGATTACGAACATTTTTCGCACCGGCGGCGTCAGACGTTTCAGGAGGCAGCCCAAATCGCGCTGGCAACGCCTGAATCGGAGTGGCCGGTGTTGCGTAGGCGCTTTGGAACTCGGCCAACTGCCGAGACAGTGCGGCGCGCAGACGAGCTGCGGCGCCGGCGCGACAAATCAGCTGAAGAGCTCGGCTTGGAGCCATCATTCATTGCGCCACGTAGCACGCTCGAGGCCATCGCGACCGACCGTGCGCGCGCAGCGGCCTTGCTGGTTCCATGGCAAGGTCAGCTGCTCGGCGTTTTCTTTCGCCCCTCCGGGGCTGACCGCCATTGATGTCGCCAACCCCGGGCTGACGCCGGGGCTACGTTCTTCCACGCCTGCGGCGCTTTCAGGTGGCTACAATTTTATCTAACTCAGTCTTACGGAATAACCAGGGTCTGACCGACCGTAAGCTTTTTCGGGTCGCGGATATTTTTTCTGTTTGCCTCGAGAATCTTTTTCCAATGCTTGGGCGATTTATAAAATTTTCGCGAAATGGAGAAGAGCGTGTCGCCCGATCGCACAACATAGGTTCGATCTGCGTTCTTCGCCGCGGTTTTCTTTGAGCTTGCGTCATTTGCCTGTGATTTCTCCGGTGCACTCCGCAAAGATCCGGCGCGCGCTTCAAGCTCTTTGCGCAGATTTAGATTTTCGTTGCGCAACTGGGCCGCTTCCGATCGCGGGATAACCGAATCTCCAGACAGCGCTGTCAGCGCGGCGATTTCGTCATGCTTTATCGACTTTTTGACCTCGTTCGCGTGAGGGCCGTTTGGACTTAACGCGAGATAGCGTTTGAAATGGTGGAGCGCACTGACGGGATCGTTCAATTTATCGTCATAAAGAAGAGCCAGTTTGTAGTGGATCTCAGCACAACGTGGACTGTCATCGAGTGCGGCTTCGTACAAGTTGATCGCGCGCGCAAAATCTCCGTTGGCTGATTTGCTGTCTGCATCCTGCATCAACTGCGCGTAGCGGGAAGTCCCGATCCGATCGCACGCACCCAGACCACAGATGAACAAGATCGACAACCAAACCCAAGCGATCGCGGTGCGATAATGTTTCATCATTTAACGAATTAACGATTCAGTGAATTAGCGATTAGCTTTTGCGGTGGCGAGTGACGCCGAGAATATCTTGAGAAGTTGATGACATTCGGCAGTGAGCCTTGGTGTCAATGGTGATTCGATGATGTCTGCATCCACCCGTAATTCGAGCCAAAACAGGGTTTCGTCAGCTTCCTCCAGAACGATGCTAATCTTCGAAATGAAATCCGCGGCGGATCGAGCACGACAAGCCGCGCGGTAGTTTGCCGCAACGGCGGTACCTGCACGGAGTAATTGGCGTCCGATTACCCTTGTGGCCTCGGTTTGTGGCAATCGCCAGAAAAATCGGACGATAGCGACTGCAAAGCGTTTCGTGCGGTCCTGCAATTCCTTTACTTTTCCGAGGCGTGATTTCACTCCATTAATCGCTAATTCATTGAATCGGTTATTGTCTAATTTATTCTCGCTTGTGAACCTGCGCGCACTTCAATTCTTTTTCTTTGCGGCCATTGCACTTTTTCTTTCGGTTACCATTCTGCGCGGGGCACTTTCAAGCGGAACGACCTATTCGCTCAGTTTTGTCGATATTGATGGCAACAAGCTCTCCACTGCCGACGGCCACGTGACTGTGCTGGTGCTGGCTACCACCGCAGATTGGGAAAAGGCGCGCGCCGTGGGCGACCGCGTTCCCGATTATTGTCTGGGCAACCCGGATTACAGGATGATTACGATTATTCGTTTCATCAGGAGGCACATTGCGATCGGGCGCAGGATCGCGACAGCATTCGTGCGGCATCGCGTCAACGAAGAAGCGAAGCGACTTCAGACTCGATACGACGCGAAAAAGATCGCGCGCGACGCGCGGACAGATATCTTCACGGTAACTGATTTTGATGGAAGCGCGTCTTCGCAGTTGGGCGAGCCGGGAGGAGCAACGGACTTTTGCGTTTTCGTGTTTGGGCGCAATGGGGAATTGTTAGCTCAATGGCACGGTGTCCCCAGCGCTAAGCAACTTGCTGCCGTGGTGAAATAATTGCATTAACACCGGGCTTTAGCGCGGTGATTTAGTGACGATCAGAACTCCCAGCAGTTTCAACGACTTGGCCACGCTGGCAAACCGTTAAAACGGTTAATCCATCAAGTTGCACCTAACCACCGGGCTGAAGCCACGGTGTTAATCGAGCAACGGATCAGTATTTCGGCACGCCTGGATCGATCTGATCCGACCACGCATCGATGCCGCCTTTGAGATTGTAAACGTTGGTAAAACCGCGCTGCTGTAGCAGTCGCACCGCCTCGGCGCTGCGCCCGCCGCTGTGGCAATGGATCACGATCAGCTGCTCGCGTTGCAGTTCGTCCGCCCGCTCAGCGATTTCTCCCAGTGGAATTAACTTCGCGCCATCGATCCGTGCGATCTCGTATTCGAATGGTTCCCGCACATCGATCAGTTCGAATGCTTCGCGCGCATCCATCTTCCGCTTCAGCTCGTGCGCGGACATTGCAGGAATCGTCTCATCCTCCCGCACACCGCAAAACTGGTCGTAGTCAATCGGCGAAAAGATTGTCGGGTTCTCGCCGCAAACGGGACATTGAGCATCGCGCCGCAGGTTAAGCTCTCGAAATTTAACCTTGAGCGCGTCGAAGTGGAGCAGGCGTCCAATCAACGGCTCGCCGATGCCCACAATTAGTTTGATCGTCTCAATCGCTTGCAGCATCCCGATGATCCCTGGCAAAACACCGAGCACGCCCGCTTGCGCGCAGTTCGGCACGGCGTCTGGTGGAGGCGGCTCCGGAAAAAGGCAGCGGTAGCACGGCCCGCCCAAGTGAGGCGCAAACACAGTCGTTTGGCCCTCGAACCGGAATACCGAGCCATACACATTTGGCTTGCGCGCGAAAACGCAGACGTCGTTGGACAGATAGCGCGTGGCGAAATTATCTGAGCCGTCCACGACGATGTCGTATTCCGACACAATTTGCGTAGCGTTTTCGCTGGAGAAACGGCATTGGTGCAATTCGATCTCGATCTCCGGGTTGATGTCGCGGAGCCGGTCCTGCGCCGATTCCAGTTTGCCACGACCGATGTCTTTTGTTCCGTGAAGAATCTGTCGTTGCAAATTCGAAAGATCGACCTCATCGAAATCGACAATTCCAATTGTCCCGACGCCGGCTGCCGCGAGATAGAGCGCGGCCGGGGACCCGAGTCCGCCGGCGCCAATGCACAAAACGCGCGCAGCCTTTAGTCGGCGCTGCCCCTCGGCTGTGACTTCAGGCATGATAAGATGACGCGAGTAACGTTGCAGTTCTCCGGCGCTCAAGTGCACAGCGCCGGTGCGTTGATCATCGATAACGCTTCCCTTCATGCCGTTGCGTTATTGTAGCACAAAACCTCCCTGAGAGTGAGGCAAGGCGGCGCCGAACGAAGGTCCGGTCAGCTCTACTCTGTTACCGTCACCGGCGTCCCTACGGGGGCGTTTTCGAAAAACGGTCTTGCCATGTCTTTCGGCAGGCGAATGCAACCATGCGACGCGGCAAACGGCGGAACGTACCCCTGGTGCATCGCGTAGCCGCCTCTGAAGAACATCGCATACGGCATCCGAGCACCATCGAAATGCGTCCCTTTGGGTCGGGAATCTTTTCGCGCGTCGATATTTGATCTAACCACGTTGCCGTAATCATCGACGTAATCGCCAAATATGGTTGAGACGTGGTCAGCGTCTTTGGAGAGAACGGTATAGTGACCTGGCGGGGTGGAAAAACCAGGTTTGCCAGTGGAAACGGTCGATTCGCCCACCACACGTTTGCCCTTGTAAAAGTAAGCTTTCTGTTCGCCAATATGCACAACGATCTTGGGCCCACCGGAGGCACCGTCATCGTTCCACCAACCCGCTGGAGCGGCGCGCGGAAAGAGACCGGGCGCATAAGGTGGATACTCCTCGCAACTGCAAATGATCACTGCGACCAGGAGTGTCCCTGCGATTAGAAAAAGTCGGCGAGTTTTCACGGAGCGGCGGATAGTATTCCCTCCCGGGCTAATCATTCAACTATAAATCTCGATTTTGAGCCGGGTGGCGGCCGGGTCGTTTTGATCATGCTCTTATCCGCTGGAGATTTCCAAGGGCCATCGAGAGCTAACGCCGCGGTTTGACGCTGCGCGCGGCACCAAATACGCTCTTCGCATGACGACTGTGCAACCGCCCATTGACCTGAAAAAATGGATCGAACAAAACGCCGACAAATTTCAACCGCCAGTAAGCAATCGTTATCTTTATGATGGACGGGATTTTTTTGTGATGGTCATCAAGGGGCCGAACGCGCGGAACGATTTTCATCTCGTCGATTCGGAGGAGTACTTCTATCAATTGAAGGGCAACATTAAGGTGCGCATCCGCGAAGGCGACCGCATCGTGGACCATATCGTCGGAGAAGGCGAAACCTTCTTCATCCCGCCAAATGTTCCGCACTCTCCGCAGCGGCCGCCGGACACGATCGGTATCGTGGTCGAGCGGCGCCGCCCGCCCGGAGAAAAAGAACACGTCATCTTCTATTGCGAAAATTGTGGGGCACTAGTGGAAGACATCCACTTCGACTGCGCGGACATCGTTGAGCATTTCAGCCAGGCGATGCTCGATTTCTGGAATGATGACGCGCGCCGCACCTGCAAGAAATGCGGCAAGAAGGTCGAGAAGCCGCAGCCGATGAAGGCGCTATAGCGCCAGTGACGAATGACAGGTGACGAGTGAAGAGTTTTCGCTAACATCGCTCTTCGCTTCTTGTCACTCATCACTTGTCACTTTTCTTGAAGATCGATATTCACACTCATATTTTGCCGCGCGACTGGCCCGACCTCGACGCAAAGTACGGCTACAGCGGATTCGTTCGTCTTGATCATTATAAGCCGTGCTGCGCGCGGATGATGATTGGCGATCGCGTCTTCCGCGAGATCACTGACAACGTATGGGACCCGGAGCGGCGTATCGAGGAATGCGACCGCGACGGCGTTTCCATGCAAGTGCTCTCGACTGTGCCGGTGATGTTCAGTTATTGGGCAAAACCAGCCGACGCCCTCGATCTCTCGCGGCGACTCAACGACCACGTCGCCGGGATCGTTGGGGAGCATCCCAAACGGTTCGCGGGCCTCGCGACGATTCCAATGCAGGACCCGGATCTCGCAGCTGGCGAACTGGAACGATGCGTCCGAGAACTGGGGTTGCGCGGCGCGCAGATCGGAACGCATGTCGATGCAAATCCTCATTCCGGTCGCATCGACACTTTGAATCTCGATAATGCGTCTCTTCAGCCTGTGTGGAGCGCCGCTGAAGAACTGGACGCCGCGATCTTTGTTCATCCCTGGGACATGCTAGGCAAGGAGCGCATGCCGAAATATTGGTTGCCGTGGCTGGTCGGTATGCCGGCCGAAACGTCTCTTGCGATTTGTTCCATGATTTTCGGCGGCGTCTTCGAGAGATTCCCAAAACTCCGTGTCGGGTTTGCTCATGGCGGGGGCGCATTTCCCTTCACCATTGGCCGCATCGAGCGCGCGTTTCATGTGCGACCCGATTTGGTTGCGGCGGAGAACAATACGAATCCGAGAAAATATCTGGCGCACGACAACGCGGCCGCGCGGTTTTATGTCGATTCACTCGTGCACGATGCCGATGCGCTGAGAGTGTTGCTCAAACTCTTTGGCGCGCAACGCATCGCGCTCGGTTCCGATTATCCCTTTCCCCTGGGCGAAACGAAACCAGGCCAGCTCATCGAGTCCATGAAACTTTCCGCCAAAGAAAAGGCACGCGTGCTTTCCGGTACCGCGCGCGAGTTTCTCGGACTCTGACTTTGCCGTTGAGCGTTGGGCGTTCTTTACAGTTCGTGCCGAATCGCCCAGAGATCGTGGAAAATTGGCTTGAACAGCGATTCCTTTAGAAACGGCACGCCCGGTGATCCGCCGGTGCCTTTTTTCGCGCCGATTGTTCGCTCAACCAACTTGATGTGCCGATAGCGCCACTCCTGCAAGCCCTCATCGAAATCGGTCATCAATTCGAACAGGATCGAGGATTCAGGCGAATTCTTGTAGAGCCTTAGGATTTCCTTCTGTACGCCTTCATCTGGTTGATTTGGCTGCGTCACGTCGCGATTCTTCAAGTCGGCGGGAATCTGTGCCCCGCGGATGGCAAGGAAATCGTAGAAATGATCAACCACACTGCGTTCGCGGAGCAACTTTTGCAGCCGATCGTAGCCCGGGAAATCCGGCTTTAGATACGCAAGGGTCGATGGACGTTTGTATCCGAGCGCGAATTCAATTTCCCGAAACTGAACAGATTGAAAGCCCGATGCCGTCTCGAGCCGGTCGCGAAAACTTGAGAACGACGACGGGGTCATTGTTTCGAGAATGTCCACCTGCGCCACGAGCACCTTCATGATTGTGCGCACCCGCTTAAACGTATGGATCGCTCCGAAAAGATCGCCTGCGGAAAAGTCGTGCTTTATTTTCTCAAACTCGTGCAGCAATTGCTTGAACCAGAGCTCGTAGGTTTGGTGAATGATGATGAACAGCGTCTCATCGTGCTCTGGCGGGCTTGAGCGCGGCTTTTGTAGTGAGAGCAGCTTCTCCAGATCAAGATAACTGGCGTACGTAAGCGGCGGCGGCATGGTCTAAGATTACCGCAGATGACGCAGGTACTCCCGATCCCATGCCGCGGGGATGCTCTCACGCGCCGAGTACGGCCCCGGCACATACGCGCGCGAGGAAATACCTTGCTGGCTCAATTCGCAGACGTGCCAGTCCTGCCTGTTGACCATGTCCCAGAATTCGATCGCGTCATCCGGCCTGAAATCTACTCGGTTAAACGCATCCGGATGAAAAAACCAATCGCACAAGATTAGCGTTCGCTCTGGCGACTGCGGCTCAAGTTGATGCACCATCACGTAATCGGGATGCAAACTCATCAGCATGTTGGGGAAGATCGAGTAGTAAAACACTCGATTCTTTCCATCTTGCTCATGCTCGTGATCATAATCGTTCTCGATTTCTTGCGACGGGTTTCGATTACGAGCACGATCATGAGCACGACTGGAATCCGCGATTCCCAACGCGCACGCGTTCCCGCTCATGGTCAGGCTCCGGCCTTTCGCGATCCGCATGAATCCACCCAGAAACGGTCCTTCGATCAGATCATTCTCTGCTGAATCATGCGGTGAGATTTTCGAAAGCTCCGGATGTACTCCTAGGCAGTGATAACACTCGGAATAATTTTGAAAAATCAACTTCCAATTCGCTCGCACATCGTACTCGATCCGTCTCGCTGAGCGCAGGGACGGCAAATTCCAACGCGCAAATTTTCCGGCCAACGTCGCGAACCAATCTTCTAACGAAACGAATCCGTCCTGCTTCCGCCTCTCCCTTTGGGAGAGGATTGAGGTGAGGGCACCTGCTTCTGCCAAATTCACAAAAATAAACCCTTCCCAGAGCGCGAC
>QHNK01000102.1 GCA_003218415.1 Verrucomicrobiota bacterium
TACCGAGGATCAAGTCCGCGACTTGTTGAAGCGATGTCGCGAGAAATTGTTTGCCATTCGCGAAAAACGGCCACGCCCCCATCTCGACGATAAGATCATCGCCTCTTGGAATGGCCTGATGATTTCCGCCCACGCTCGCGCCGCGCAGGTGCTGGACGACCCGCGCTACTTGGAAATTGCGACGCGCGCCGCAAATTTTGTACGAGCGAGCTTGTATGATTCGTCGCACAAGATTTTGTATCGCAATTATCGACAGGGTCGCAGCGATATTGAAGGCTTCGCCGATGACTACGCATTCGTGATCCAAGGCGTTCTTGATCTTTACCAAGCCTCGTTCGATGTCGATTGGCTAAAGTTTGCGACGCAGTTGCAGGAGACGCAGGACCGCCTGTTTTTCGACGAGAAGAACGGCGGCTACTTCAGTACGAGCGGAAAGGACCAGAGTGTGTTCCTCCGGATGAAGGACGACAACGACGGCGCGGAACCGGCTGCGAGCTCAGTGGCAGCCCTCAATCTTTTAAGGCTCGCACAATTTCGGGACGATAAAACGATGGCGGAGCGCGCCAGAAAAACGATCGATGCATTTGCAACTACGCTGTCGCATTTCCCAAGCGCCATGCCGCAAATGCTGGTCGCGCTCGACTACTGGTTAAGCAAGCCGCGTCAGATTGTGATTGCCGGGAAGAAAGATGCTCCGGAAACCCAGGCGTTGTTCAAAGCGGTCCATAGCCATTTTCTGCCAAAGACAATCCTGCTTCTAGCCGATGGCAGCGACGGCCAGAAATTTCTCGGCGAGAAAAACGAAGCCATTCGCGCCATGTCGATGGTGGAAGGCAAACCAGCCGCCTACGTGTGCGAAAATTTCACGTGCAAAGCACCGGTGACCGAGCCAAAGCAACTGGCCAAATTGCTCGTCGAATAATTGTATTTTTGGGAAACCGATTCTGTAGCCACGGCCCTGCGGGCCGTCCGGTAATCTTGTCCGCGGGTCGTGTCAGCGCTGGAGACCGGCCACAGGCCGGTGGCTACAACGCCATGGCTATCTGCTGCCGGGTTTGACGGCAGGAATTTCCGCCAGATCAGGCGGCAACTTGTCCGTCGGAAATGTTTCGACATTCATTTCGATCAGACTCACGAACGGACAGCTGAAATCAGGTTTCTTGTCTCCGCTGCGATCAACAATCACGCCGACTGCGGAGACGGTGCCGCCATGCGCGCGAACGATGTCGATTGTTTCCTGGACGCGTCCGCCGCGGGTGACGACGTCTTCGACCACGATGAATTTTTCGTTAGGCGAAATTTGAAACCCGCGGCGTAACACAAGTTTGCCTTCCTCTTTTTCGACAAAGATGTGGCGTTTGGCAAGCGCGCGCCCGACTTCCTGGCCAACAATAATTCCGCCAATAGCAGGGGAGATGACAGTGTCGCAATCAAACTTGCGCAGTTCGCTGGCGAGTTGCCCACACACTTGCGCAGCGATGTCGGTATGCTGCAAGAGGATTGCGCATTGGAAATACTGGCGGCTGTGCAGGCCGGAGCGCAAAATGAAATGGCCATCCAGCAGCGCACCGGTCTTGCGAAATAGCGCGAGGAGGTCGTCGCTCATGCGAACAAACGAAAACGACAGGCAAGATGCCCGTCGGCCGCACAGGCTGGAAGCCTATGTTCCATTACCCGGAAGTGTCATACGCCGTTTGCTCGGCCTCCCCGGTATCTGCAATAGCATCGATCTCTATCTTCGCTCCCTTGGGCAACGCGGAGACTTGGACAGTGGAACGGGCCGGGGGATCTTGTTTGAAATACGAGCCATAAACTTCGTTTACGGTTTGGAAATCTTCCAGATCTGTGAGGAAAATCGTTATCTTAACGACGTTATCAAAAGTGAGTCCTTCGGCTCTCAAAACGGCTGCGATGTTGTCCAACACGCGCCGCGTCTGCGCCGCGATATCGCCGGAAATGATTTGGCCCGACTTCGGATCGAGCGGAATCTGACCGCTGCAAAAGAGGAAACTTCCGCTGCGCACCGCTTGCGAGTAGGGGCCGATCGCCGCCGGCGCTTCGTTCGTGAAAATGATCTTCTTCATGTGGGCGATTGTAACTGCAAATCTAACCGGCACAATGAGTCCCCTTCGTGCATGAAACGATGCCGTACGCGCGAATTCTTTTGGAGTTGGACGTTGGGCGTTGGATGTTGAGCGTTGGGCGTTTTCTGCTTAAGTGACGGTTCTCGCAGCGCCGATCCTAGGTGCAACTAAAAGGCTGGGTAGCTCAGTTGGCAGAGCAGCGGACTGAAAATCCGCGTGTCGGCGGTTCGATTCCGCCCCCAGCCACATTTTGATTTTATTGCAGAAACTGCCCGACTTGTTCATCCTCTGCCCATGACTGAAACGCAAGCGCCGCCTCCCTTGCCAAAATCGCAGCCTTCGTTTGGGCAGCGGCACAGCACCATCATCAAATTACTGGGAGTCGGCGCGCTTGTATTGGTGTTGCTGATCCCTCTGGCAATGATCACCGGCGTGTTGAGCGAGCGATTGCGGCGACGGAATGAGGCGGTGACCGATATCACCTCGTCGTGGGGCAGAGAACAGAACGTGATCGGGCCGGTGCTGGGGATTCCGTATCAATACAAGGCGAAAGTAGTGAAGGAGGTTGCAGCGCCTGACGGAAAAATGGAGCGACGCGAGGTGGAGGAAACCGCAATCGCCAACGCATATTTCCTGCCCGACACACTGAATGTTTCCGGCAATGTTCAGACGCAGAAATTGCATCGCGGGATTTACGATGCTGTTGTGTATCGTGCGCAAACGGTTCTTTCCGGCAAGTTTGTGCCGCCCGATTTTGGCCCACTCAAAATCGATTTGAAAGACGTGCAATGGAAAGATGCTTTTGTCACGATTGCGATCAACGATTTGCGCGGGACGCGTGAGGCAATTGCGCTCGATTGGGGCGGAGCCAAGCATCCGATGCTGCCAGGGTCACAGGTTCCGGGTTATACGACGGGCGGGACCGCATCGCTCGGCACCGACCAGCCGATTGCGACTGAGGTTCAGTTTTCCATTCCGCTGGATTTCAATGGCAGCGAGGGAGTTTTCTTCGCGCCCTTCGGCGTGCAAAACGAAGCGACGTTGAAGTCAAACTCGCCGGATGTGGGATTTCGCGGCGCGTTTCTTCCAGCGGAGCGATCACTACGTCCAGATGGATTCGATGCGACATGGAAAGTTTCGTATTACGGACGCAGTTATCCGCAAGCGTGGACGAGCCGCAGTGGCAACGAGCGCTTCAACACATCTTCAGTTTCTGAGTCGCTTTTCGGCGCGCAATTTCTCTCGATTCTGGACGCGTATCGCTACGTCGAGCGCTCAATCAAATACGGTGTGCTCTTTCTTGTACTGGTTTTCACGACTTTTTTTCTTTTTGAAGTCACTGCGCGCCAAAAGATTCATCCATTTCAATATCTGATGGTCGGCGCAGCGCTGTGTTTGTTTTATCTATTACTGTTGTCGATTTCAGAATTTATCGGATTCGGTTGGGCCTATTTGATCGCGGCTGTAGCCTCGACGCTGCTAATCACATGGTACTGCCGGTTTTTCCTCGGCGGCGGCGTGCGCACGTTGATGATCGGCGCGGGACTGACGGGCATTTACACATTTCTCTACATCACGTTGCGGCAACAGGATTACGCGCTACTCATGGGCGCAATCGCACTCTTCATCGTGCTGGCAATCGTGATGTACGTGACGCGCAAGGTAGATTGGTACGCACGCGACGTTAGCTAAGGTCGCGCCTGTGACGATTTCGTTTCGCGGAGGATTCTATGGCGGGCTGGCCGTGGCGCTTTGCATCGGGCTGTACCTCATCTGGCTCTGGCGGCCTGAGCATCAGGTCCGGCTACACGCGAAAAATTTCTTTCATGCGATCGAACACCACGATTGGATGGCCGCGGCCGATTTCCTTGGCAACGATTATCAGGATCAGTGGGGCGACGATAAGACGCGTCTTCTCGAGCGCATGCGGGAAGGTTTCCGATGGGTCCGCGGATCTAGGATCCTTGCGCCCAACCCCGTCGTGCACGTTGAACGGTGGCGCGCCGTGTGGTTAGGCAAGATTACAGTCTATAGCATCGACGACGGCGTGATGGAATTGCTCGACGAACGCGTTAACAAATTGCCTACACCCTTCGAGCTAGAGTGGCATCACTTATCGTGGAAGCCGTGGGATTGGAAGCTCGTCCGAGTGAGCAACGCGTCATTTGAGATTCCGGCCGATCTCTATTGACTCCGAAGACTCTCAGGAGTTGAAAGTTTGGCGCCGGTTTCAATCAGCAACGTCCGCGTTTCGCGTTGAGCGTTCGACGTTCGGCGCTCGTAGAGCGCCGCTACAATTCATTTGCCTTGGGCTTGGCGCAACTGGGTCTTGGCAGAATCCACCTCGCGCTCCGGTTGCTGGCACAGCAGAATGGCCCGGAGCTTGTCGCCTTGATAATAACGGGCAACAAACTTTTTCTTCGCGTACGTGCCATCAAGCCCGACACGCATCGGCAGCACACTGAAATCCCCGACAAAATCCATGCGCAAATCGAACATCTCCGTCCAAAAGTACGGGACTTGCTCGTAACGGATCCGCTTTTTGCCAGTCATGTTCGCGCCCGCGATCAGGCCTTGGCTACGGGCGTTTTCCCAATGCGTCTGACGCCGCACGCCCCCCATGATCCTATCCGGATAAAACGCGAGATCGCCCACGGCATAAATTCCTTTTTCTTCCGTCTCGAGATATTCGGTGACCGGCGACCCGTGCGGCCCGGACAGCGGCGTGTTGCGGACAAGATCGAGATTCGGTTCCGCGCCGCAGGCGACCACAGCGAGGCCGACCGGGAATCGGTTGCCGCTTTTTGTCTGGATATTGCGCAGAACTGTTTTGCCTTCGAAGCCGTTGAGGCTTTCTCCCATGGAAAGGACCACTCCATGTTTGGCAAAGTAATCGGTGAGCCACGTGCCGGTTTCAGGGTCCAGATAGCGGTTCAACAGAAACGGATCGCGATGCATCAGACCAACCTTGTGTTTCATCAATCGCAAACTCGCTGCCGCCTCGCATGCAAGTAATCCGCCGCCCACGACCATGATGCCTCGCTCCAGGTTGGCCATCTCTCTTAAAGCGAGCGCATCGCGGATCGTCCGCAGATAGATCACGTTGCCGAGATTGGTTCCCGCCACTGGAGGCCGCACCGGCCGGCTGCCCATTGCCAGGCATGCTTTGTTGAACTCGATGCTTTCGCCATTGGCAAGCACGGCCAGGCGCCGCTCGATATTGAACTGTGTTACGAGTGTGCCAAAGCGCGTCTCGATCTTATGAGCTCGAAACCAGCGTTCGTCGGGTTCCTGTAGTTTTTTGAGATTAGGCTCTTTTTCGCGCAAAAAGCTCTTCGAAAGGATCCAGCGTTTGTAAGGCGGAAAAACTTCAGCGCCGACCAGCGTGACGGACCCGCGCTTGTCGTATTTGCGAATTCCTTCGCATGCGCTCGCTCCGCCAATGCTGGCACCAACGATGAGATAATCGCGCCGAATCATATGTAAAAATCCGACCATAATTTCCCCGCTGCCGCACCGACAAGATAAATCGTCAAGAACATGAAAATGCAGTACTGTGAGGCCCGTTGTCAGTTCGGCTGGATCCAGTGGATGGAATGTCCGGCACACCGCATGCGGGTCGCCTCGCCCTCAAAGGGAGAGAGGGAGGGTGAGGGTCGTTCGTGGGCCAACTCACGCGAGAGGGTTCGCAAGCTAGGAGCAAGACCCCTCACCTTAGTCCTCTCCCGTTGCGAAGGAGGAGGCGAGAAAGTATGAGGGAATAACTTCGGTTTACCGATTCGACGGGCGAAGCCGTTCGTCATTCTTCCTTGCGTTGTCGATCTTTCTTTCGGCAGACTGGCTGCGCCATGAATGAATCCGTGACTCAACTCAAAGATACAACAGGGAATCCGGCGCCGCTGGGGCTGCTTGGTTTCGGGCTGACGACTGTATTGCTCAACCTGCACAACGCCGGCTTTTACGAACTGAACAGCATGATTCTGGCGATGGGCATCTGCTACGGCGGCGCTGCGCAAATTGTCGCCGGCATCATGGAATGGAGGAAAGGCAACACGTTCGCGACGACGGCGTTTCTTTCATACGGCCTGTTCTGGTTATCGCTCGTGACGCTGATTGTGCTGACGAAACTTGGCTGGGGCGCAGCGTCCAACGATACGGCGATGGCCGCGTATCTTGCCATGTGGGGCTTGTTCACCGCGGTGATGTTCATCGGCACGTTGCGGTTGAACGTCGCGCTGCAGGTCGTGTTCGGTTCGCTGACGATTCTTTTCTTTCTGCTCGCGATCGGTGATTTCATCGGTGCGGGTGCGGATTTCAGACACTTCACCGGCTACGAAGGAATCTTCTGCGGCTTCTCTGCGATTTATGCCGGCCTTGCGCAAGTGCTGAACGAAATCTATGGCAAAATCGTTCTGCCACTCGGGCCAGTGAAGAAGTAATCGCACCACGAAGCACACGAAGCTCACGAAGAGCACGAAGATGGAATTTGATGAGTTGTCGCGCAGCGTAATCGGATGCGCCATCGAGGTGCATCGCACTCTCGGGCCGGGCTTGCTCGAATCGACTTATCGCCAGTGTCTCACGTATGAGCTGTCGCACGCGCAGATCCGGTTTCAAATGGAGCTGCCGCTACCGGTCCGCTACAAAGATGTTCTACTGGATTGCGGCTATCGAATCGATCTGCTTGTCAGCGGCGACCTCATCGTAGAAGTCAAAGCCGTTGAAATGCTCTTGCCAATCCACCAGGCACAAATCCTCACGTACATGCGGCTGGCCAAGATTCCAATTGGCCTGCTAATAAATTTCAACGTCACGAAACTGCAGAACGGCATTAAGCGATTCGTCCTATAAATTGCTTCGTGCTCTTCGCGTCCTTCGTGGTGAGATTAGGTCCGCTGTTTTAGGAGGCTCGCTGCGTGTTTAAGCGCCGATTCGCTTTTGCCGCCGAGCATCCGCGCGATCTCTTCCTGGCGCGCTTTCCCAGCGACTTCATGCAAATTGGAAAACGTGCGACCGCGCATGACGTCTTTGGTTACAACGAAATGCGAAGAAGCAGTCGCAGCGACTTGGGGCAAGTGTGTGATGCAAATAACCTGATGACCGCGCCCCAACGTTTGCATCTTTGCTCCCACCGCGTGCGCGATCTCCCCGCCGACATTCGTGTCGATCTCGTCGAACACGAGCAGCGGGATGGCGTCATGTGCAGCCAGGGCCGATTTGATCGCCAGCATCACCCGCGAAATTTCCCCGCTCGACGCGATGGCGCGGAGCGGTTTCAGCGGTTCGCCGGGATTTGGAGAAAACACTAACTCTACTGAATCGAATCCATTCAGACGCGGTTCGTCGAGCGCGCTGAGTTTTGCTTCAAATTCCGACTGGCGAAATCCGAGATCGCGCAGGTTGCGCCGGATATTTTCAGAAAGCTTTGGAGCAGCTTTTGCGCGCAGTTTGCGCAGTGCTTCACCCGCACGTTTCATTTGCGCACGAATATTCTCGATTTCTTTCGCCAGACGCTCCAGCTCGGCGTCTCGGCCTTCGATCTTGCGCATCCGTTGCGCCGCGCGCTCACCGAACGCGATCACTTCGGCGATTGAACCGCCATACTTGCGCTTCAGTGTTTCAAATAGCGAAACACGTTGTTCAAGCGCGTCGAGTTGTTGTGGGTCGAGATCCAGTTTTTCGGCGTAAGCGGAAAGTGCGCGCGCGATCTCTGAAAGCTCCACCACGCCCGCAGCGTGCGCCGAGGAAAATTGCGCAATCGAGCTGTCGATCTTTTCCAATTCACGCAACAGCCGTTGCGTTTCCGCGAGTTGTGCGAGAACAGAGTCGTCTGCCTCCGAAAGTTTATTTGCCACCGCGCTGGCCAGCTCGATCAGCCGTTTGCTGTTGCTGGCGAGTTTGTAGCGCTTCTCGATTTCCTCCTCTTCGTCGGCAACGAGGTTCGCCGACTTGATCTCGGTAATCTGGTGCCGAAGAAGATCGAGTTCCTGTTCGCGCGCTGTTTCCGCGGTATTGAGCGCAGCATGTTCCGCGAGCAGTGTCTGTAATTGGCGATAATGTTTTCGATATTCTTCGAGTTGCGCCTCAGCCCGGGCGAACGAATCGAGCAAGCTCAATTGTGTCTCCGGCGATAGCAAAGATTGGTGGTCGTGCGGCCCGTGAAGATCCACGAGTTCATCGCCGAGATTTTTCAAAACCGCCAACGTCGTAGGCGAACCGTTGACGAACTGCCGATTAGTTCCGGTAGAGGATAGCGTGCGCTTCAGGATGAGATCGTTATCGCACGGCTCGATCCCAGCTTCGACCAGTTGCGGATTTAACTTTTGCAGATCGTTTTCACTGAAAACTGCTTCCACCGTGCAGAGATCGGCCCCCGTGCGAATAAGCGATTTATCCGCGCGTTCGCCCAGTAAAAGTTGTAAGGCGCCGATGATGATCGATTTCCCCGCGCCAGTTTCTCCAGTGACAGCAATAAAGCCCTGCCCCATCTGCCACTCGAGTTCTTCCACGAGCGCCAGATTTTTGATTCGCAATAACGTCAGGACGGCGGGCATTCGCGAAGCTGAGAGTCTTTGGTTTGTGGGTTGAGAGTTCGGCTTCTGAGATTTCAAACCCTCAACAATCAATTTTCAACTCTTGAAAACAGGTACCGAGTTGACTCAATCGTCCTGCGATTGACTTTGATCGCCCTGCTAAGGGTAAATCTAGCACCTTCCGGGGCGCAGCGTTGGCTGCACCACTAGTTAGGTGCCATAACCGTACTGTCTGATTCTTTCCGCAATAGGCTGTGGATTCACGCAGAAATACCAAAACACAATCTTCTTTGGATAAGCATCGACTCGGTGATGAATCCGAACTCCCTTGCCAACAAATGGAATGAGTCCGTACGGTTCAACACTGGTCACCTGCTGGCGCCTGAAAACGTACGTGCCGAGAAATACCACCTGCAATACAAGATGCTCCGGTGTGAGCCTGAGCTGTGCGAATGGCCATGTGGCATTCATCGATCCGATTCTTGCACCGCCCCGCCATTTTTGCTCAGGATGTGGCATTTGGCACCCAACGAGAATTCGGCTTGAACGATCTGCGATTAATTGCAGAGAAAATTTGCCTAATCCGGTAAACGTTGGAGTGAGTGGGCATTAAAAACAAGACTAAATTACCAATCCGTTTCATCCGCGTAATCCGCGGTTAAATCTTCCAGTTCACCGAATAATCCCGCGCTCGCTTTGTTCGATGAATTGGATGATTTCGGTGATCTCTTCGGTCGGGGGTAATTCTTTCTGCATCGCTTCGATGGCCTGGCGTCGGTTGTATTTGGAACGGTAAATCAGGCGAAATGCTTCTTTGATTCGTTTCACGCTTTCGGGTGGAAAATTTTTGCGCTCCAGCCCGACGAGATTAACGCCACGAATTTCCGCCGGATTACCGTCGGCGATCATGAACGGCGGAACGTCCTGAACAATTTTGGAACAGCCGCCAGTAATCGCGAACCGTCCAATCCGGCAAAATTGATGCACGGCGGTTAGCCCGCCCATCATGGCATGATCTCCGACCTGCACATGACCGCCCAAGGTGCCGTTGTTGGAGAAAATGACGTGATCGCCCACGGTGCAATCGTGTCCGATATGACTGTAAGCGAGAAAATTTCCGCGATTACCGATCCTCGTTTTGCCTTCTGGCGTCGTACTCCGGTGCGCTGTTACGAATTCGCGGAACGTATTTTCGTCGCCAATTTCTAAATATGTCGGCTCGCCGCGATATTTTAAATCCTGTGTTTGCTGGCCGATGGAGCAGTAGGCGTAAAATCTATTTTTCGCTCCCGCTTTCATCGGTCCGCAGAGCGTGACGTGATGTTGAAGCCAGCAATTCGAGCCAAGCACAACATCGGGTCCGATCACGCAATACGGCCCGACGATTGTTTCCGGCCCGAGTTCCGCTCCCGGATCAATAATCGCCGTCGGATGAATTTGCACGTCGCTCATTGTTGCCAACCCCTCACCTCAATCCTCTCCCCCTGGTGTAAGGGGAGAGGCGGAGAAAGATTGCATCGCTGTCTGCACGTTGGCGCACAGCGCGTAATCCGGGACACTTCGCCCTTTCCAAGGGAGAGTAGGGTGAGGGTTCTCTCCGCTCATTTATCCAAGAACGTGAACATCAGCTCCGCTTCGGAGACGATGGTGTCATTGACCACGCAATGGCATTTGGCTTTTGCGAGGCGTTCGCCGCGCGATTTGGTGAGCTCGGCGTGAATGAAGATGGTGTCTCCGGGCACCACCGGTTTGCGAAATTTCACGCCGTCGGCGCTCATGAAATACCCGATGCGGCTGGTGCTTTTTGCCAGTTTGAACAACAGAATACTGGCCACCTGTGCCATGGCTTCCACCTGCATCACGCCGGGCATCACCGGATGGCCGGGGAAATGTCCTTGAAAGAACGGCTCGTTAATCGTCACGGTTTTGACGCCGACACATTTGGTTTCCGTTTCGAAGCTGATAATGCGATCGACCATGAGAAACGGGAAACGATGCGGCAAAATCTGCATTACCTCGTCCGTATCGAGCCCACCATCGCCGCTCGGGATAACGCGCGGCGCGGCCACGGCGCTTCTTCGCGTCTGTTCGCGGGTGATTGAACGGGCCAGGTCCGCATTGCTCGCATGACCAGGTTTGACTGCCACCACGTGGCCGCGAATGCGTCGTCCGACCAGAGCGAGGTCGCCGATGATATCAAGAATTTTGTGCCGGACGAATTCGTCGGGGAAGCGTAATGGTTCCTTGCTTAATACAGCTTCCCCGTGCACGACGATCGCGTTTTCGAGGCTGCCGCCTTTGATGAGGTTCTTGTCCATCAGCGGCTTCACATCTTCGTAAAAAACAAATGTGCGCGCCGGAGCGATCTCGCGTTCGAAAACTGCGGGCATGACTTCCACCGACAAAAACTGCGCGAACCGATTGTTTGGTCCGGCTTGCGTGCACGAGATGCGGAACTTGTCGTCCGGCAACAGAACAAGCAACGCGCCCGTTTTCGATTCCACGTGCATCGTTTCTCGCACGTCGAAAAATTTTCGCGGCTCCTCCTGCGGGGTGACGCCGGCTTTCCGGATGAGATCGACGTAGGATTGCGCGCTGCCGTCGCCAATTGGCGGTTCGTTTGCGTCCATCTCCACAACGGCGTTGTCCACGCCCATCGCCCAGAGCGTGGCCAGCACGTGCTCGACTGTGTGCACGCGGATGGGACCTTCGCCGATGGTCGTGGCGCGTTCGACTGTCTTCAGATTCTCGATCTTCGCGTCGATGGTTGGCTCGTCCTGCAAATCCTTGCGCCTGAATTTAATTCCATGATCCGCCGGGGCGGGATGAAGTTTCAGGGTGACCTTTTCACCCGTGTGCAGTGCGGTGCCGCTAAAGCCGGCGGTCTTGGCAACGGTATGTTGAAGCTCGGGAGTGGAAGGCATTGATGGTTTAACTAGCAGAGATTTTAGGTCGTGACTAGCCTGTAGCCGCTTCGCTGTGCGAAGCGCGACGCTGATTTGTTAGACCCATGAGCCTCGCGTCGCCCACAGGGCAACGCCTACAGCAGTCGTTCACTTCAATTCAAATTCGCCGCAATCAAACGCCATCATCTGGTCAAGGTTGGAGATGCGGAATTGACGCACCGTTGTTCCGTCATCCTGCCAGATATCGACGGCATTTTCGCTTTTCCTTGTGATGCCTGCGCGAATCAAATTCGGCATCTCACTGACCGTAACCAGTGGCAAGTCGTCGTTCGTTTTCAGGTAACTTCCGTCGCTATCGAATCCTACGCCAATATCAACAATCGATCTTCTGTCATTCCGCAAAGGATTTGGGACGAGTCTCACTTTGACGTTGCGGGCTGCGTCATTTTCTATCGCCAACCCCGAGCTCTGGCCGAGATCTTCTATCTTGAGCGAACCGACGAGATAGCCACGAGCGCGATATTTTCCAGCGGGCAGGTCTTCTTCATCGTCGTTTTTTCCATCCCATTGTGTTATGAGCGCGTCCGCGCCGATTGCGAATTCGTTCAGTTTCGCTTCTTGATGCAGAACGCGCACGAGTTTGCCGTTCTTATCATAGATGCCGAGGCTGATCGTGCCTTCCAATGGCGGCGGCACAAAACTGATGCGCACGCTTCGCGCCGGTGAGCTTGAAGGTGTTTCTTCCGGAGCCGGTGGGGGAGTAGTGGATTCTTTCGGAGAGATTGAGAGAGCCGGTGATTCTTCCGGTGGCGCCGAAGGAGTTGGCGTTGGCGATTCCTGCGCGGCACCGACAGAAACCAAAATAGCTGTCAGAAGCGCGAAACTGACCCTTGTTGTCATGTCGAGCGAAGTCGAGACATCTCGTACTTTTTCAGAAAATATCCAGAGATTCCTCGACTTCGCTCGGAATGACAAGTGGCCTAGATGTAATATCGCCAGTTCAGGTTTGGAAAAAGGTTGTCGCGCCATTCACAGTCGCGCAAAAATTCTTCGTCGATGCCATTCGTGACAAGTTGATCGAATAAACGGTTGAAGCGAGCAAGATGATCAATGGTGCGGTTGGTGGCGTATTCCCGCGCGGTCCCGGTTTTGATTAAAAACGCCCAATCACTGGATTGCGCCAGCAAAAGTTCGCGGGCGAGTTGTTTCAGCACGCGATCCGCCTGCGGGCTGCAGTTTTCGGCGTGCCTGCGCGCACCTTCACTCATCCGCTGAGCCGCGATGTGCAGATGCGGATAAATCCAGGCGTTACTTGGATCGAGCCAGACCGCGAGGTGGCCGTTCTCGCCCCATGTCGAAGCAGCTGGCTCAACGATTTGCTGTGTAGGATGCGCTGCCAGGTATTCACTCGGCGTGGTAAGCCGAAAATCCCGTTCGTTTGCGACTTGGCGAATGAACTGCTCCAGAAAACTTGGGCCTTCGAACCACCAGTGCCCAAACAATTCTGCATCGAATGGAGCGACAACAATTGGGTCGAAACCCAATTCGCTGATTTCGCGAATTTGTTGCCGGCGCTGTTCCAGAAAGTGACTGGCGTGTTTCGCCGCGGCATTTTCTGCCGCCGCGCGATCATACAACTGTTTTTCATCACCGCGTCCTGTGATCCGGTGATACTTCACGCCGGAGAATTTTCTGCTCCCGCGCGCGACCGGTCCCAAATGTTCCATGGGAAGATCGAAACCTATGTCGCGATAAAATTCCCGGTAGGCTGGATCTCCCGGATAACCTTCGTGCGCGCTCCAGACTTGCCGGCTTGAATCACGGTCGCGCGCAAAAGCCGCCGGCCCCGATGGCGTATAGCAGGGCGCATAAATCGAGCGGCACGGACGCGGTTTCCCAAATAACAACCCGTGTGCATCGAGAACGAACCAGCGAATATTTGCCTCCTGGAAAATTGCTTCCAAGCCCGGCGCGTAGGCACATTCTGGCAACCAAAAACCGTTTGGTCCCGCACAGAAAAGATCGACATACACGTCACGGCCGATCAAAATCTGCGCACGCGCCGCCTGAGGCGCTTGCTGTTGAAGAATGGGGAGCGAGCCGTGCGTCGCGGCGCTGGCGATGATCTCAAGCGCACCCGTCTCTCGCAGGTTTCGGAATACTTCGAGCAGATCGTGCCTGCATTCATCAACAAAGAACGCGCGAATTTCGCGAAACATTTTGGAATAGAAATCCGCAAGCTCGCGAAGCTGCGGATGTTTACGGTTCCGCTTTCGTTCGCGCGCGGTGAGATCGATCAAAAGATCGAGGTGCCGCACGTAACGCTCGCGCAAAAGCTGGTCCTGAAGCATCGCGCACAACGTTGGCGTGAGAGACATGGTGAGTTTGAACGGCACAGAGTCGTCCACTAACCGCTGCATCATGCGCACCAGCGGAATGTAACTCTCCGTGACCGCCTCGAAGAACCACTCTTCTTCGAGGAAATGCTCGTGCTCCGGATGGCGAACAAACGGAAGATGAGCGTGGAGAATCAGCGCGAGGGAGCCGGGCATTGCGCTACACTTAGCGCGTCATTTCGAGCGAAGCGAGGAACGCCTCAAAAGCTCTTTGATCGGACAAACGACAACGCGCGAAGCTTCATCGTGCGCGCAACCGTTTTCGACGCCAGAATTGCAAAACCTACGACTGCGAGTCCCTCGTCGTCTGCGCGACTCGGGATGACAGATTAAAGCGTTCGGCAAAAGTCCTGGAAGCGGTCCAGACCTTTTTTGATCACGTCCATGCTGGTGGCGTAGCTGAGCCGGACGGTACGGTCGTCGCCAAAGGCAGCTCCAGGAACGACGGCGACGTTGGCTTTACTCAGTAAGCGGTCGGCGAAATTCTGAGAAGTCAGCCCCAGCTGGCTGATGTTCACCAGCACGTAAAATGCGCCCAGCGGTTTCACCGCAGTAACGTTCGAGATCTTTGAGACGCGCTCGAACATGTAATTGCGACGCATATCAAATTCCTCGCGCATATCGGCGACCGGCTGTTGAGCGCCTCTGAGCGCGGCCAGCGCGCCATACTGTGAAAAGGAAGACGGATTCGAAGTGGTATGGCTCTGGATCGAATCGACTGCTTTGGCCACCGCTTCCTGCGCCGCCAAATAACCGAGGCGCCAGCCGGTCATGGCGTATGTTTTGCTGAAACCGTTAATGGTAATTGTGAGATCGTATGCCTCCTTCGAGAGCGACGCGATGCTCACATGTTGAGCGTCATCGTAAACGAGTTTCTCGTAAATTTCGTCCGACAAAATGTAAATGTCTTCCTCAGCGGCGACATCGACGATGGCCTGCAACTCTTCACGTGTATAGACGGAGCCAGTTGGGTTACACGGGCTATTCATGATCAGCATCTTGGTGCGCGGGGTCATTGCATTCTCAAAATCTTCAGCGCGCATTTTCCAAGAGTTGCGTTCGCTGGTGGGCACGATCACCGGTTCGGCGCCGGCTAATCTGACCATCTCCGGGTAACTGACCCAATATGGCGCCGGGATGATGACTTCATCGCCGGGCTGACACGTTGCCAGGATAGCGTTGTAGCACGAATGCTTTGCGCCGTTACTCACGATGACCTGAGCGGCCCGATAATTCAGTCCGTTGTCGGCCGCCAATTTTTCCGCAATTGCTTGACGCAGCTCCGGGATGCCGGCGCTGGGCGTGTATTTGGTAAAGCCAGCCTCCAATGCATCGATCGCGGCTTTCTTTATGTGCTCAGGAGTATCGAAATCAGGTTCGCCTGCGCCGAAGCCGCACACATCAATGCCTTCAGCCTTCATGGCTTTGGCCTTGCTATCGATCGAGAGAGTAAGCGAGGGAGTCAGTTGAGCGGCACGTTCGGAAATTTCCATGGCGGTAAGCTTATTCAAAATGGGAGCGCAAACTATTGGCGGCGATAGAAGTTTTCAATCAGAGGTTTGAAATTATTCTCGTCAATTTGGATGATCGCCATTTCGCGTTTCGCGTTCTCCAGCGAATCCGATGCATGCGCAGCGTTGACCATGATAGTCTGGCCGAATTCTCGGCGAATTGATCCCGGCGGGGCCTTGGCCGGGTCAGTTGGGCCAAGCACGTCGCGAATCTTTCGCACCGCATCGACGCCCTGATAAACAATGGCGATTGATTTTTCCGTCCCAGGAGCTTCGCGCTCCGCCGGCGGACATTCGCTTGGCTTTCGGCCAGCCATGAATTCGATAATGGTTTCCCAGTTTTCCCGGCCGCTTTTCGGGCCGAGTTTTTTTTCCAGGACTGGCAGCACAGGCCCGTAGAACTCCTCCGCTTGGGCGACGCTCATCTGATGGACTTTGAATCCAATGATCGTGAGTCCGGAGCGCGAAAACACTTCGATCACCCCGCCTGGCCGCAGATTTGGAAATCTGAAATTGTCGGGCTTGATCAGGACGAGCGTTTTTTCGATTTGCGCGTTGGCGGGAAAGCGGACGGTACGATCCAGGATGCCGCCGTCGGAATCGGAAAACTCGGCCCAGAGTTTCAAATCGCGCTCGACTGCTTTTGGATCGAAAGCTGCGAGCACGCCGGGCTCAAAATACGTTACGTTACCTGAATCGTCGGTAATGTAGTCGCCGTAGGTGTCGCGAATCGTTTCGCCGCTAGTGCGTTCGTGAACAATGTGGCCTACCGTGGGATGAATCTTTTCCACGGCGTCTGGGCCGCGAAAGATGAGGAATAACACGCGCGGACCCTGGCCGTTCTTTTCGCCGGTGAAATTTTTCAGCACGTAATCGCGAATCAACTCCTGCGTCGCGCGATGACGCGGATCGGTTTCAGTCACGATTGTGTCGGCGTAGCGTCTTGCCAATTCTGCGCCCGGCGCAAACATGCGTCCGCCGACCAGATCGAGTCCCGTGCGGGAAATCAATCGGCCAACGATGCCGCCGGTGCGCGATTTGCGCATCGAGTACGGCGTGACGATGACGTAGGCGAGCTTTTCAGTTTGCATTCATGTTACTTTAGCGGTGGTCTACTGGCGCCGCAAAATTCTTCTCCCAATTCAACGCCATACGAGAACAGACAAAATGCGCATTTTGCGCCGTCTTGAATATAAAGACTATCTGTCGTGAGACGATTTTGTTTCTGCGCGCTTTTTCTGACCTTCTGTTCGGCGCAAGCCGCCTTGCCGCCGCTTATCCCGCGCGAAATCTTGTTCGGCAATCCCGCGCGTACGGATCCGAAAGTCTCGCCCGATGGGTCGCAGCTGAGCTGGCTGGCACCGGACAAAAGCAATACGTTGAATGTTTGGACAAGCGCGCTCGACGGCACGCACGCGCATTGCGTGACGAACGAAACAGGCGACCCCATTGAGTGGTACACGTGGGCCGGCGATGGGAAACACGTTCTGTATCTTCACGACAATGCCGGCGACGAAATCCCGCACCTGTTCTCGACTGATTTAATGACCGGCAATGTCCGGGATCTGACCCCGTTTCGCGGCGTGCGCGCACAAAATGTTCTGACCGATTCGCGGCATCCGGCGGCGGTCCTCGTCGCGATGAATCTGCGGGATCGAACGAAATTCGACATGTATCGCGTCGATCTCGAAACGGGCGCGATCACAATTGAAGCTCAAAATCCCGGTGATGTTCTCACGTGGAGGGCCGATAACAATTTCGTTCTTCGCGCCGCAACGGCATTTGATGGAACAACCGGGCGCACAATCATCCGCGTGCGCGATGCGGGCGACAAACCGTGGCGTGATCTTGTGGTGATGCCTTTTGAGCGGGCACTCTTTGCTGGGCAGGTCGTGAACGGCTCGCTGATTGTCGGTTTCGATCCCGATGGCAAAAGCCTCTTGATTGTTTCTGCCCTGCATTCGGACAAGGGCAGACTGGTGCGCGTTGACTTGCAGGACGGTCACGAGCGCGGAGTCATCGCCGAAGATCCGCACTGTGACGTGGCATTTGTCGATGTGGGGCGCCTTGGAATGGAACCGGGCGTGATTTTGCATCCCGTCACCGGTGCGGTGCAGGCGGTGCAGTTCAACTACATGACGCCGCAGTGGTCATTCGTCGACCCCAAGTTGAAAACGGATTTCGAGAACATCAACCGCGAAGCGCCGGGCTTTTTTGATCTCGTGAGTCGCGACAACGCTGATCGTGTTTGGATCGTAGCGTCGCGTCGAAGTGATGCGCCGGTCACGTATTACAAGTTCGATCGGGGAACGAAAAAACTAAGCCGGTTATTCACTGAGAATCCTGCACTGGCCAAATTCGCTGTAGCAGCGAAGAAGCCGGGGATAATCAAAACGCGCGACGGATTGGAAATAGTCAGTTATTTAACGATCGCGCCCGGCGTGGATCCGAGGAAGGTGCCTTTGGTTCTTCTGATTCATGGTGGCCCCTGGGACCGCGATTCTGACGTCTACGATCCCGAAGTGCAGTTTCTCGCCAACCGCGGCTATGCCGTTCTGCAAGCGAACTATCGTGGCTCGACCGGTTTCGGCATCAAGTTCTTCAATGCTGGCAATCTTCAGGTTGGGCTTGGGATGGTCGAAGACGTCTTGGATGCTGTGCGTTGGGCCGTGGATCAAGGGATCGCCGATCCAAAGCGAGTCGCGGCGATGGGAGGATCGATGGGAGGTTTCGCCACGTTGCGCGCGCTGGAAATGCGGCCTGATCTCTTTGCGTGTGGTGTTGATGAATTTGGGCCAGCCGACGAAGCCGTGAGCTTTCGTTCTTCTCCCAGTTACTGGTCGAACATTTTGGCGCGCTGGCGGCGACGCGCGGGAGACGCCGATCACGATGAGAACTGGAACCGGAAAATCTCGCCGCTTTTTCATGTCGATGCGATCCGGGCTCCGCTTCTGATCGTGCAGGGCAAGAACGATCCTCGAGTCACAATGGCTAATGCTGACGCGATGGTCGCCGCGTTGCGTAAAGCAAAGCGGGACGTGACCTACGTAGTCTATCCGGACGAGGGGCACGGTTTCGCTCGGCCGGAAAACCAGTTCGACTTCTATGGTAGGGGTGAAGAGTTCCTCGCCAAGCATCTTGGCGGCCGCGCAGAGCCGTGGAAGAAGATCCCCGGTGCGACTGGGGAACTAAGGTAGGGTGCGACCGCCGGGCGCGCCGCAACGGGCGCGCCGCAAACCTTCGGATAGCCGAAAAGGGTCGGCTCCGTCGAGGTTTCTCTCGGAATTACCCTTACTTCTTCTCGGGCGCTTTTTCGCTCTTCGTCTCCGCCATCTTCTGCGCTAGACCGGCGGCGAATTTTTCGTACTGAATATTGTCGATGGTAAACGTGCCAAGCATGTAATTTGAGTCGCTCCATGACCAATTCTGGTCCCCATCGTTGTAAGTCATCTTTGTCGTGCGTCCCTGCTCGTATTGGTGATGCAGTGGATCAGCGCCAGGCGGGTTCACAATTTTCGGTGAACCGCCCATGCCGCCCTCGATCAAGTGACCGTGGAACGTGCCGTATTGTCCGATTGTGATTTGATGCTCTTTGCTCTCGACCTTTCGGGTGATCGGCACGTAACGCGTCTCAGTTTTCTTTGAAGCGCCCGGAGTCAATACTTTTCCGGCGATCGCCTCCAAAGCCTTGCGCTGTTCGGGATTGGACTTCTCATCGATGTAGTAGTAGGCAAAGTTCCAATTCCCGAACGATTCCATCATCGTCTGGCCTTCTGGACTTTGGCCAATTGTCGCGACCGCCAAGCCGTCGAGCTTAACTTTTCCGTAATTACCTTTCTCGATGAACAGCACCTGGCCGCCGCCGCAGGTCATCTTGGTCGGTTTGGAATTAAACCAGCATGGACACGCGGCGTCACAGGAGCACGCTTCCTCGAGCTGACCGGTAATCTTCCATGGTGTTTTATCTTTTGGTTCGTTCGCCGCCCGCACAGGCGCTGCATGGACGAGGAGCGCTGCAACAAGCGCACGTGCAAAAAGAGATTTTGTTTTCATAACTCCGGAATTTTACCGCTACGCGTGGCGCGGACAAATCGATTTTGACAATGGGACAAACGCAAAGCGGTTCGGGCGGGTTGCAGCCGTAGCTTGGTGACTTCGGGCGGTCCGCCTTCGCACGAGGCTACGGCGGACGCTCCAGCCTTCGCGTTGCGCTGCGCTCCAAGCGAAGGCTGGAGCGGGTGACGAGGCTCGAACTCGCGACGTCCTCCTTGGCAAGGAGGTGCTCTACCACTGAGCTACACCCGCAGTTTTGAGAGGGGAACAATAATGTCCAGCGCCCCACGGGGCGCAACCTTTAATTGCTTCCGCAGGCTTGAAATTGTTGAATCCAAATCAGGCGTTGAGCGCATCCTATGGACAAAGCACCTCTATGAAAAAATTAATCCTCCTCTGCATTTGCTCCACGGCGCTGGCTGTAGCCTTGTTTGCGCAGGCCCCAACGGCATCGCCGATCGCTAGCCCGCCAGCAGCAACACCAATGGCAACAGCAGCTGCCAGCGTCTCTCCAACGGATCTCGCCGACAGGATTCAGCAGAAGCTGGAGAAAAAGCTTCGCGGCAAACACGGAATCATCATCGACAGGGGCGATGAAAATGAAGATGCCGATCTGCAAAAAATGCGCGAATTCGTGGCGATTCCAATCGTGGCGATCGTGTTTCTATCAATATTCGGCGCGCCAGTGCTGATAGTGATCATGATAGGGCTGGTCGCTCTTTTAGTGAGCCGTATGCGGCAGCGCACCATCCGAATGATGGTGGAGAAGGGTCAGCCGGTTCCCGCAGAACTGCTTGCACCGCGCACGAGAGCAGTGCGGCAGCGGTCGGATGTGCGCCGTGGCGTTATTTGGACCATGATCGGACTCGGGGCGATGATCTTCTTCGGCGCCGTGAACGATTGGGAAGGCGGCGTATGGTCGATCGGGCTTATTCCGTTTCTGATCGGCCTCGGCTACCTAATGGTGTGGAAATTGGAAGGCAAAAAGGACGTTCCTCCTCCTGGACCCTAGTATTGAGACCGTGGAGCTAACTGATGCGGGCTTTATCGCGCGAGTTCTTGCCAATGACGATCAGCACGCGTTCGGCGAGCTCGTGCGCCGCCATCAATCCAGTGTGCGCGGTCTGCTTCGACAACTTACACGCACAGACATTTCGTTGGCCGATGATCTGGCGCAGGAAACTTTTCTTCGCGCGTACAAGAATATCCGCAGCTTCCGCGGTGAGGCGCGATTTTCCACCTGGCTTTACCGAATCGCTTACAACTGTTTTCGCGAGGATGCACGCAAACGCAAAGAGCTTGTCGGCGTCGATGAGGCGCAGTTGCAAGCGGAGCATGATCCGCAGACTGTCGACCCTGGTTTGAGGCATGATCTTATGCATGCACTGAATCTGCTTCCGCGAAATGAGCGCACCGCCGTTGTGCTTTGTTGCCAAAACGGATTGTCACATGATGAAGCCGCGCGTGTCCTTGACATTCCGCTCGGCACCGTGAAGACGAACGTTTTGCGCGGACGCGAAAAACTGAAACGAACGCTGGCCGCGTGGGGACCGAATTGATATAATGAACGCAATGATCGACGACGAAACACTGGACCGACAATTACGCGAAGCAGCGCCGTATATCGACGACGACGGCTTCACCGCACGCGTTATGGCCAGTTTACCCGCGGCGCAGCGCGATCCACGCTGGCTGCGCGCAATGATTCTGCTCGGCCTGGCAATCCTCGGAAGCGGGATCGCTTACGTGCTTTCCGGCGGATTCATCCGCGAAGGCATGATCCAATTATCCAACTTCCCGATTTGGTTGTTGCTCGTCTTCGCGTTCGGTTGCGGCCTCGTGGTTGGTGCCTTCGCTGTGATCTTTGCCATCCGCAAAACGCCAGAGGTACGCGATCTTACCCGCCTGGAGTTTTGAACCGGCGCCTTGCTTACGCCGCCGACAGCTCGCGCGCCTGCTGCACATCGCGTTCGATCTGGTGCACGAGCGCATCGACATTTTCGAATTTCTTCTCTGGCCTGAGATAGCGAATGAAGCGCAGCTCAAGATCCTTGCCGTAAATATCGCGGTCGAAGTCGAGCAGATGAATTTCCAGAATGCGCTCGGTTTTGCTGCTGCTCACCGTTGGCCGATAACCAAGGTTCACGACACCCGGGTAAGCAACTCCCTCCAATCTCGCTTCGGCGAAATAGACGCCGTTTGGCGGGAACTGTTCGTTGTGAGCGCTCAGATTTGCTGTTGGAAAGCCAATCTTTTTTCCGAGATCATCGCCCCGAACGACAGTCCCGAGAATCGTATATGCACGGCCAAGCATCTCCGCCGCCTTCCTTAGGTCGCCCGCTTCTACCGCCTGACGAATTGTCGTGCTGCTGACGACTTCGCCATTGACGGTCACCGGCGGAATTCCGACGACGTTGAAGTCGAACTGTGCACCCAGCTTCTTGAGCAGTTCGAGATTGCCACGCCGATTTTTTCCAAACGACCATTGGTGACCGACACAGATTTCGCGCAGCGGGTTCGAATGCTTCACTAATTGCTGCACGAAATCTTCGGGCTCGGTAGCTGCGAATTTCTTGTCAAACGTAATGATCAGAAGATGGGCCACGCCAAGCTCTCGAATCAACGCGATCTTGTGCGGAGTGGCGGTGAGTAAATGTGGCGCCGCTTGCGGTCGCAATATTTTTTCCGGATGCGGGTCGAATGTCACTACGACAGGTGTTCCATTTGCCACCTTGGCGTGTTCGGCGGAGGTCGAGATGACCGCCTGATGACCGAGGTGCACACCGTCGAAAACGCCGATGGCGAGAAAGAGCGGGCCAGGCAACCGCGATAATTCGGAGATGGATCGGAGCGTCTCCATTCCTCACGCTCCGCGCATCCTGGAAACTTCCGGCAGGCTCAGCATCCGGCTGAGAATTTCTTCGCGCGTTGCATTTTTGATTTGATCGACCGTGATCGCGTTTGCTACGTCGAACCGGCCGGATTTTGTCCGGCGTAGCGATTTCAAGTGGGCGCCGCAGCCGAGGGCCTCGCCGATGTCGTGGACATACGTGCGCACATAAAACCCTTTGCTGCACATGACGCTGAAGTCGATTTCGGGCAGGGCGATCCGATCGATTGTGTAGCGATAGACGTGCACCAGGCGCGGCTCGCGCTCGACCACTTTTCCCTGGCGCGCGAGCTTGTAAAGCGGCACGCCAGCGTGTTTTTTCGCGGAGACCATTGGCGGCAATTGATAAAAATCGCCCCGGAACTTTTCAAACGCAGCGCGAATTTGATTTTCATCCAGCGCGGGGACCGGCCGCTCTTGAATTACCTTGCCTTGTCGATCTTGCGTGTCGGTCGTCACGCCGAGCATAAATGTGCCGGCATACTCCTTATCGTCGCTCATGAGCAAATCCTGAATCTTTGTGCCGCGTCCAATAGTAAGCAGCAGCAATCCGGTGGCGATCGGATCAAGCGTGCCGCAATGACCGATTTTCTTGGTGGCCAGTTTTCGCCGCGCCAGTGCAACGACGTCGTGCGACGTCATCCCTTCCGCTTTATCGACCAGCAGCACGCCGTCAGGATCTGCGCTTAAGGACTTCACGAATTTCCTCCAGAACCTTTTCTTCGACCTCGGCGAGGCTTCCACGAACACGGGCGCCGGCGGCCAGTGTGTGCCCGCCGCCGCCGAATTTCTGGCAAATCGCGCAGACGTCGACTGCTTCATCTTTCGAACGCATGCTGACGCGCACTTTGCCGTCGGCCAGTTCTTCAAAGAAGACCGCAACGATGACGCCGCGAATTGCCCGGAGATAATCGATTAATCCTTCGTTGTCTTCGGATAGAACAGCAAGATCTGCGGCGGTTTTTAAGGTGAGACTGAAGCTTGCCGCCCGGTCGCCGAACTCGAAGCGCGTCGTTCGGAGCAATTCCCGCAGCAATTCCAGCCTGCGCCGGGGATAGTTCTCATATAATTGCTGGCTAATCCGGCCAACGTCGAGACCGCCAACGCGCACGAGTTCCGCTGCGATCTCGAAAGTGCGCGCGCTGGTTTTCGGATATTGAAACGAACCGGTGTCGGTGGAGATCGCGGCATAAAGAT
>QHNK01000103.1 GCA_003218415.1 Verrucomicrobiota bacterium
ATTGCTCCGGCTGGATCCAATGTTTGAATCACTGCGCAACGATCCGCGCTTCCAGAAACTGATTGCCGCCCCCGCGCAAAAATAGCGTTCGCTATGGCCGCAGATGTCTGCTGTAGCGGCGGCTGTGTCGGCCGCACACTGTGGGCGAGCCGTGAGTTTTTGCTCCCACTATCCCGCATTACCCGCTAAAAGAATTTCTTATGACTCCGCTTTCACCGGACGATCGCGAGCGACAAGACCGGACCGGACGGAATAATTCCGTAAGATATTCCGGAAGAATTCCACCCATTTCTCGTTAGATGACTCAGAACGCGCACACTGAAATGAAGGGCACCATCAAATACTTTCTTTGGTTTCTCGCGTTCGCATTGCTTCACTCAGCAACTCTCTATATCTTTACCATTCTCGCTTTCGTTGACTCTTTCGGAACCCCGCGGGGAGGCAACGTGGGAATTTTGGCGACTGTGGTTTCGATTCTCTCTTGGCCTGGCAGCGCATTCGGCGACTTACCTGTTCCTTTGTCAGGACCATGGCTACTAAGCAGTCTTTGTTGGGGGATCTTCTTTCTACTAGCTGTTCTTACCGCCGCTAAACTTATCCGACATGGTTAGAGGTTTGACGAATGCGTAACTTCACAGAAGCACAAAAAGCTAGACTGGCTGAGAATCTACGGCGCTGGCGCGCTCAGAATCGTGAACGGTATCGACAAACTACGCGCGCATGGGAAGCGCAAGATGGAAACGCCGAACGGATGAAACAAGTGCGGCGCGAGTGGTTGGCAAGAAATCGGAAAAGAGTGAACGCGCTCGCACGGGCACGCTATGCCGCCGATCCCGAGCTTGGTAGATTGAAGCTTAAACAAAAACGGGAGCGAGCGGGCGCGAAATACCGTCAGCAAATCAAGCGCTCGCGGACGAAGGTGCGCTCTACGCCAGAGGGGCGGATTTACCATCGAATCGGCCAATCGATCCGATCTGCACTTCGAGGCGGAAAGCGGCGTTATAGATGGGAACTCATCCTTGAATATTCACGAGCCGATCTTCGCCAACACCTGGAGTCGCAATTCACACCGGGCATGACGTGGGAAAAGTTCCTTGCCGGAGAAATTGATATCGACCACGTCCAACCGCGGATGACGTTCTCCTACTCATCGCTACACGATGCCCAATTTAAAGAATGCTGGGCGTTATTAAATCTCCGCCCGATGTGGGCTCACGAAAACCGATCGCGCGGAGCAAATGCTCGGTGGGCACGCGAAGGTGTCACTGCTAGTTAGTCTGCGTTACCTGCACCTTTGGCTCGATAGCTAACGTGATATTTGCCGTGTATTTCTGGTAGGTGCCGTCCGGTCGTGCATGCCAAAGCTGATCGGCGGAATCTAGCTTAAAGCCCCTCCTGAACGGAATGCCTTGGTGCTTACAAAAGTTTTCGATGATCGTTTCGCACCGCCGGCCGAGGGTTGATGCTTGTTCTGTCGCTCGCAGCAGAAGCTGACACGGTCGGATTTTGTCGCCATCCAGCCTTTCGAAATAGTTAGTGAAGTCTAAACACAAGATTCCAGCCACAGATGCTAGGCCCGGCATCGTCTGATTTGCTGCGCTCGCCAATGTCAACGCTGACATTTTCTCCGCGATGCAGTTTTCCAAAACGATTAGCCCTAACGCATTTGGCAAATTCAATGCTCGCTTCGTATCAGCAATTTGATCATTTCCTTTGCGGAGAGCATTGATGATTGAGTTACAAAAGTACCGATTGAAAACATCGGTCCGCATTTTGCCTTTGCTCGCCAGCTTCTGAACCTGTTTTTCTATAGCGAGCCTCTCCACTTCTTTCGTTTCGCAAACAACGGCGCGATCGAACATGAGAAAATCAGCTCGAGACATTCCGGCATGAAAGAACGGGTCGAATTCTTTACGATCGAGATTTATCGCGAAGGAACACGTTTGTAGAAACTGCCGAATCATTTTTGAGCGAACATACCCTGACAGAAATTAACCGCGACTAGTGTCTTAATAACCAGGAACAGAAAAGTGGGGTCGCGTCTAAACTCCAAAAGCTTTGACTCACTCGTTCCCGCTTATTTCTGCCTCTCGGCTTAACCCATCTATGTCGCTCGCACCCCTGCGGCTCCATTCGCCCACCGCGGCGGGCAGGCTGAGCAGGACATTCAAGATTTCACGCGCGGCTTGTGGATTGCAATGGCGGGCAATGGGGTCGCGTCTAAACATTTAACATTTCGTCGCGTAGAAACGGACTCGTCACGACGAGCGTGATTCCGCCGAGGACTGCGATTGAGGCGAAGAAGAAACGTGGCGTGAGGCGGTTCGCCGAGCAAGAGGATGCCGCCGGTGGCTGCAAGGACAGCCATGTTCAGTTGAACCGTTGCGGCGCTGGCTGCTTTCGGACCTGCAACGCGGTATCCGCCGAACTTGCTAAGCTGCTCAAATCAGCCCGACCCAACTGTGGTGCGAATTTTCTAAGTGATCGATCACCTGCGCTGATGTCGTGAGCTGCGGGTGGGCCGCTTGGGCGTAGCTCGTCATTTCGCTTTCAAAGCGTTGATCAATGAACAGGTGCAGCCGCCAGAATCGGCGGTAGAAAACATTGCGGCCTGGATCCATTAATGGATTGCCCGTTTTGTCGGCGATTACCATATGCGCTTCGTTGTGCCAGCCTTCGATGGCGTGCGAAAAATCCGCCAGCCCCTGCAAGCTTTGTGAGGCAGACACTCCTGTCATGGCGTCGTTAAAGTCGGCCTCCGAATACGCACCGCCGGGGCTGAATACGGCCACCGTGTAGATCGGATTCACGCCCATGTTGTCCACCAGCCCAAGCTCTTTAAAATGCGCGACTACATGCCAGTGGAAAATTAGAAATCCGATTCGTCGTGACGCGGATGGCTGATTATGCCAGTTCACATGAAGCGGGCTTAGGCGTTCGAGAAAAACGCGTGGATTACCATCGTTCTGAGCCTCGTCTTTGAAACCCTGCAGACTATTGATCGTAGCGCTATGCATATATCGTGTTCCTTCCGCCCATTTATACGAACTGACCCAATGTGGAGGCAAGACTTTAATCGGAGAGAAATTGCGACTGTTAGTCTGCGAATGGAAAAGAACGGACATCAGGGAAAGAATGGGGTCGCGTCTAAGCATTTGACATTTTCTGCTGCGAACTCGCGAAGACTCAATTTATTTGAGCGTAGCGAAGGGAAGGCAGAATTAAGAATTAAGAATTAAGAATTAGCCGCCTTCGCGATCCTCCCTCACTCCGCTACGGCGCTCCAAGGAGTTCAGCCGCCTTCACACGAGGTTACGGCGTGCCAAGGAGGAGTGCTTTAGGCTCGAGAACTGCAGTGCGCGATGAGGACGCGGCCTGCCTTTGGTCGCGGACACGACTCTCAATGGCGGCGCCTTTTTTGGAAAAGAGAATCGAAAAGACCTGCAGACTGCGCGCCCGAAATGCGCCCGCGCAACTGAGCAGATAAAATCGCCACATTCGCCGGAAACGTTCGCCGTAGCGATCTGCAAAGTGGGGCCGGGCGCGCCGGAAGTTTTCCTCCCAGGCGAGCAGTGTCGGGTCGTAATTCGGCCCAATGTTCTTGACGTCTTCAACGATGAAAACGCCTTCCGCAGCCCGCGTCAGTTGAGCGACGGAAGGAACCATGGAGTTTGGGAAAATGTAGCGCGTGATCCAGGGATCGGTGTGGAAGCGTGAAAAGTTTCCGCAAATTCCCTGGCAAAGAAACAATCCATTCTCGCCCAGCGAACGAGCGGCCGCTTGCATATAGGTGCGATAATTTTTGTAACCGACATGCTCGACCATGCCTACGCTTACCACCCGATCAAAGCGCTCGGTGACTTCGCGGTAGTCACACAGCTGGATTTCCACGTCCAATCCGCGACACCAACGTTGCGCGTAACGGAATTGCTCCTCTGAAATTGTTATCCCGACTACCTGGCAACCGTATTGGCGAGCAGCGTGACGGGCCAATCCGCCCCAGCCGCAGCCGATGTCCAGCAGGCGGAGGCCGGGTCGCAGACGCAGCCTCTCGCAAATCCAATCCAGCTTCCGCAGTTGCGCCGACGCGAGATCGTCGCCCTCGGCGAAGAGCGCACAGGAATATTGCATATTCGGATCGAGCATTGCTTCGAAGAAATCGTTGCTCAGATCGTAATGCAGCCGGCCGACTTTTCGGGAGCGCCGGGAAGTTTGCTGGTTCGTGAGAAGCGCGGTGAGTAGTGCCAAGAGATTCGGAAGTCGCAATTCGAAACGCTTCTCGAGCTCGGCACGAATGGCGCGGCAACACATTTCATCCAGCGCGTCGCAGTCCCACCAGCCATCCATATAGGATTCGCCGAAACCGAGAGTCCCGGAAGCCAGGACTCGGCCAAAGAAGCGCTGGTCATGCACCTGTATGTCCCAGGGGCGAACGCCGTTGATGCGAATGTCCGCCAACGCGAGGAGATTGGTCATCACTTTTTGGGCTCTGGACATATGTATTTGGCCGATCGCGGGAGCGCTTCGTCCCCGTCTAAAGAATCGTGTCCGCTCCGACGATTAGTTTGATCGAGAGAAAACCAGGAGACAGAGAACGGCATTGCGCGAGGCAACCGGAGGGAAGCAGCTTTTGAATTTGCCGTCGATCAATCGCGCTTACGGCGCGCCAAGGAAGACGACGTTAGACGGAAGAAGTAGGAAAAGACCGAATAGAGAGGTCGAAACTTCGGCTAATCAGCGACCTCCCCTGATCCGCACGAGTTCCACTCTGTCTCCCGTTGTGGCATCAACCGTTAGGACATTTCCAACGCCCGCGGCATAGAACTTATGTTCGAGGAGGTCGGTTTCCAATGGCGTGATCTCTTGCGATTTCAGGCAGTTGTGGAACGTGCCAGCCGGCACGGTGACGGACTCGGTGAGACTGAGGGTGTCCGCGAAATCCTCGGCATTCGCCAGAGAGAATTCCTGACGGTAAAAGTCGCCGATGGCCGGGTGAGCTTTCATGACGATTCCCGGCTTGTCGCCGTTGACCCCAGCCATAAAGGTGCCGGCAATGGTGGTGATCAAGCCATCCTCAAGCTCGTGGGTGTTTTCGCCGAAATACCAGACGTTGTCATCTGTGTCCTGGGCGAACCAATCGAGCGTATCTTCCGTCAGTTCGCCATCCGTCGTGACCGTATCGTGGACTTCGACGCACGTGACGCCCAGGATCACCCTCGTATTGCGCGTCACGGCGAACTCGTCGTGTTCAAAACCCTCGGCGCTCGGGAGTCTCACCGTAAGCGCAGATCACTGCATCATGGGAACAGCTGAAAAACGGGATGGTGCGCGCGACACGGCGCAAGCGTGCGCTAAAAAACAGCAACTGACCGGCAGCAGTCCGCAAACCGCTCTGATAGCGTTTGCGGTCAAATGAAGCCTGCGTTGCGCGTCGGCATTTTCGTAGCCGCAATCTTATCAGCGTTGTCCTCTTTTGGTGGCGCGCGCCACTTTACTTTTCTTTACGAGGCCAATACATCAGCGCCTGGCAGCCTGGAGCTGGAAAATTGGGTCACGTGGCGCCATGCCACAGGGCCGGGCAGATTTGATCAGGTCGATTTCCGCCACGAACTCGAATACGGAGTAACCGACAAGTTCCAGGCAAGCATTTATCTCGCAGATTGGTTTTACAAAAGCGTTCCGGAACATTCCGGCTCTACCTATTCGGACACGGCGATCGAGTTGATCTACAATTTGACCAACCCGGTTGTCGATCCTGTCGGGGTGTCGATCTACGGAGAGCTAAGAGCCGGTGATCGACTGATCGAGTTGGAATCAAAGTTAATCACGCAGAAAAATTTTGGGCGGCTTATCCTCGCTTATAACGCCACACTTGAATCAGTATGGGAAGGAAGTGATCTCGACGAGCGTGAAGGCGAATTCAGCCAAGCGCTTGGTGCAAGCTATGAAATCTCGCCACGCGTTTCCGCGGGAATAGAACTGCTGCACGAATTTGTATTTCCAGAGTGGCGCGACACCGAAAAGATCAGAAATTTTTTCGTGGGGCCGAACGTCACTTATCGCCGTGGAAATTGGTTTGTGACGATCACCGCTCTCGCGCAAGCGACTGATACGCAGGACGAGCCGGATTTCCAACTACGCACAATTTTTGGAATGGGTCTCTGAGATGAAGAAGGTGTCGATCTTCGTCGTGCTCGCTTGCCTGTTGGTCAGTTGTGAATCGACCAACTACGTGCCGCCTGTTACTTCGCAGATGGCGACCGCGAGAAAGGGACAACATGCCGGTCTTCCGATGTTGCGCGAAGGCCGCACGCTTTTCGTCCATCGCTGTATCGAATGCCACACGCTGCCGGTGCTCTGGCGTTACAGCACCGAAGATTGGCCGGCCATCGTCGACAGCATGTCGCATCGCGCGAGTCTGAAACCGGCGGAGCGCGAAGCGATCGTCGCCTATATTCTCGCCGTGCGAACTCGCCGAGACTAAATCTATTTGAGCGTAGCGTGAAATGTGGCGTCGAGTTTTGTTTCTTTCTCGTTCGCCGCTGTCTTGGCGATGCCAGTGAGATCGGCGGTAATGACTTGGAAAACAAATTTCATTTAATCATTAGGTAATCGCAGTGGCGGCTGTATGGTCGGGTTAATAGCGCAGCGTCAATCGATCGCGCAGGTGTGCGACCCCTTCTCTCTGCACACAAAACAGCATCATGAATACCATCGCTGCGCATAAACATGAACTTGAGCGATTGCTCGAGGACTTGTCCGGCGACATCGCATTCTCGGAAATAAATTTCTTAGCGTTAGTGGATGCTTATATCACTCGTCTCGATACAAATTGCTCAGACATCGGCGCCCGCGTTAATCCGTCGCCAGCGCGAATAAACAGAGAATTAAATATGGAACCAACATTGACTCAGAACTGCGCGCTTTATTACGCGCAACATACAACTTCAGAACGCCGCGCCGCGCTTTTCCAAAGATTTCGTGCTGCGGCCCACAAGCAAGCGCCGGATAGTTATCGGCAATTGACGTACGGCACACGTTTCAGGCGTCTACCGTTTCACCGGGACAACGGCCGCTGAGCGATGTTGGCCGGCTCCCGAATCCGCGGACAGCGTTGAGGAAATCGGCAACGAGGAAAAAGCACTGCGAAATGATCGTTTGTGTTTCGCCTAATCCGGGCGATAGTGCGCGCTTATTGGATTACTCTGTTAACTTCACTGCGCGGTAGATCGTCAGGTGAGCGTCGCTCATTGGTGGTTTGAAACCCGATTCACGGGAACGGCTCTGTAGGTCGGTAGTTTTTCCAAAATTCAAAACACAATGAAAATGTACGTAGGTAATCTCTCTTTTGAGACCACCGAGAACGATCTTCAGGATCTGTTCGAACAACACGGCACCGTCAACGAAGTCCATCTGATGATGGATCGGTTCACGGGCAAATCACGCGGGTTTGCGTTCGTCACGATGAACGATGGCGCACAAGCCAACGCCGCGATGAGCGCGCTCAACGGCCACGAACTTAGTGGCCGCGCGTTAACCGTTAACGAAGCGCGTCCGCGCGAAGAGCGTCGTCCGCGTCCTCAGGGCGAGAAGAGTCGCTTTGCGGGCTTTCGGCGATAAGTTTAGGAAATTGTAGGGCGACTGTGCCAGTCGCCGGCTCGTGAAAACCGGCGTCTCACAGAGACGCCCTACAAATCCACCACAAGATGAATTCTGAAAAAGCCATCGAACTGGAGGGCACCATCACGATGGTGCTTCCCGGGACGATGTTTCGCGTCGCGCTTGCGAACGAGCATCTTGTTCTGGCGCACATCTCCGGAAAGATGCGCAAGCGATTCATTCGCCTGACAATTGGTGATCGAGTAAGAATGCAGATGTCTCCATACGACACGAGCAAAGCTCGCATCGTTTATCGACTCTGACATGGCAACCCGGTTCCTTTTCGATCCCCCGCGACGGCCGAAACCAAAAACCGGTCCCAACATCAAAAGCTTGCTCGTGCGCTGTCCTTCCACGTCAAAGCTGACCGACACGGGACGGACAATCGAAGAAAAGCGTTGGCCGACAGCCAAAATAAAAACACAAAAGTTCAACTGCGCTCATTGCGGCAGCGTTCATACCTGGACAAAGAAGGACGTCATTCTCTGCCGATATCAGTGAGCTGGTGATCTACCCAAATTCGCGCCCTTGATTTTCCGTATTCCAGTTAGCCGCATCAATTGGACGACGAGTTCGTTTTTGATCGGCACATTTGTTCTCACGCTCACGGTAGTGCCGCTTTACCTGTGGTATTTCGGCCTTGATTGGTTCCACCTTGCCCAGTTCGCAGTGTTGCTTGCCGCGACGGGCTTCAGTGTCACGCTAGGTTATCACCGTCTGTTTTCGCACATGACTTTCCGGGCCAAACTGCCGGTGCGCCTGTTCACTCTCATCTTTGGCGCCGGTGCGTTCGAGAATTCTGTCCTCATGTGGGCGAGCGAACATCGCCGCCATCATAAACATGTCGATCACGACGAAGACCCGTACGACATCACCAAAGGTTTTTTCCACGCCCACATTGGCTGGCTGTTGTTCAAGCTCTTGCCACAACCGCCCTTCGATAACGTCGCCGATCTAAAGAAAGATCCGCTGGTCATGTGGCAGCATCGACATATTCATCTGCTCGCCGTCATGGTCAGCTTCGTCCTGCCAACACTGGCCGGGTTCGCGTGGGACGGCTGGGTCGGCGCCCTGGGTGGTTTTCTCATTGGTGGCGTCGCAAGAGTTGTTGTGCTCCAACACGGCACATTCCTGATTAACTCGGCCTGCCACACCATCGGGCGTCAGCCGTATTCGACGCGATGCAGCGCGCGTGACTCGTTTTTCATGGCGCTGTTTACGTTTGGCGAAGGCTATCACAATTATCACCACGAATTTCAGCACGACTATCGGAACGGCGTGAAGCCGTGGCAGTGGGATCCGACGAAATGGTTGATCTGGATTTTGTCGAAGGTGGGCTTGACTGGCGGGCTGCGCCGAGTGCCGCAGGAAACAATTCACTCCACGCAAGCGCGACTCCGGGATTTACGAAGCAAAGTCGAGAGTTGATCCGCCTTCACGCGAGGCTAGGCGCGACAAGTCATCGAGAGCGGCAGCGTGGTTTTGTTAGTCCCAGGATCCTCGATGGAGAAAGGCTGACATTTGTTGAAACACTAACTCAGGCTGCCTAATGACCACGATCAACCGCGTCGCCTTCCTGGGAGATTATATGCCCAGGCAATGTGGCATAGCGACGTTTACGGCCGACATTTGTGAGGCGGTCGCAGCCGAGTACCCAAATTGCGAATGCATCGTGGGAGCGGTTAACGATCGCCCTGAAGGCTACGATTATTCGACGCGTATCCGTTTTGAGATCGATGAAAAGGAGATCGACTCATACCGGCGCGCTGCGGATTTCTTAAACATTAACAACGTCGAGGTCGTCTCGGTCCAACACGAGTTTGGCATCTACGGCGGGCCGGCCGGAAGTCACTTGCTAGCTTTGCTCCGCGACGTGCATATGCCGGTAGTGACAACGCTGCACACTGTGCTGCGCGAACCTAACGAGTCGCAAAGATTCGTCATGGAGCAGCTCGATGCGCTCTCGAATCGTTTTATCGTGATGGCTGAACATGGGCGAGGGTTGTTGAAGGAAGTCTATGGCGTCTCGCCTGAGAAGATCGATCTCATCCCGCACGGCGTGCCTGACGTGCAGTTCATCGACCCGACCTTCCACAAGGATCAGTTCGGCGTGGAAGGTAAGACGGTGCTGCTTACCTTTGGACTTCTTTCGCCTAACAAAGGCATCGAGTATGTTATCGAGGCGTTACCGGCAATTCTCAAGGAGCACCCGAATGTCGTTTACATTGTCCTTGGCGCGACACATCCCAATCTGCTTTTGCGGGAAGGCGAGTCTTATCGGTTAAAGCTTGAGCGTCTGGCTGAAGATCGAGGCGTGACCGGCAATGTTATTTTCTACAATCGCTTCGTGCCGCTGGAGGAGCTAACTGACTTTATTGGCGCGGCTGATATTTACGTCACCCCTTATCTTAACGAAGCGCAAATCACTTCCGGCACCCTGGCTTATGCTTTCGGCGCAGGTAAGGCGGTGATTTCCACTCCTTATCTCTACGCGCAGGAGTTACTCGCGCAGGAGGGCGGCATTCTGGTGCCCTTTCGCGACAGCAATGCGATTGCGGAAGGAGTAGCTCGATTTCTATCCGATCCTGCATTGATGGCGGGAATGCGAAAACGTGCATGGAAACTCGGGCGCGAAATGATCTGGCCGGTAGTAGCCGCTCGTTACATGGAAAGCTTTCAGCGCGCGCGTGCGCGTTTAACTGTTCCGCCGCGCAAAGCCTTTGCCGTTCGAACTCTCGAAAATCGTCCCTATGAATTGCCGCCGCTAAAGCTCGATCATCTTTTTCGGATGACTGACAACACCGGAATTTTCCAGCACGCTATTTTCAACGTGCCGAATTACCGGGAAGGGTATTGCACCGATGACAATGCACGCGCCTTTATCCTGACTCTGCTGCTTCCAGAGATGACCAGTCGTGTGGCGCAACGGGACGTTGAACAGCTCGCCAGCACTTATCTTTCGTTCTTATGGGATGCATTCGATCAGGAAACGAAGCGATTTCGGAATTTCATGAGTCATAGCCGGGAATGGCTGGAAAAGGTCGGTTCGGAGGACAGTCACGCGCGAGCGCTGTGGGCTGTGGGAATGGCGCTTGGCCGATCAAGAAATGACGGTCATCGCAATCTTTGTGCGCTCTTATTCCAACGGGGTTTGCCGGTGGTAGAGCAGTTCACTTCTCCGCGCGCCTGGGCCTTCGTCCTGCTCGCAATGCAGGAATACCTGCGGAGCTTCTCGGGCGACCGAATGGTGAATCAGCTGCGAGACCTGCTTGCCACCCGACTGCTCGAGTTGTTTCAAGCTAACAGTTCGAAGGAATGGCAATGGTTCGAGCCCGTCGCCACCTACGATAACGCAAAGCTTTCGCATGCGATGATCCTGAGTGGTCATTGGACTTCGCGCGGCGAGGTATTCCAGGCAGGTTTGAAGTCGCTCCGCTGGCTTGTGGAAACGCAAAGAGCGAAGGCCGGACATTTCGCACCGATTGGCTGCAACGGTTTTTGGAAGCGCGGCGGCAAACGCACGCGCTTCGATCAACAGCCGGTGGAGGCCTATGCTACCATCTCGGCCTGCCTCGAGGCTTTTGCTCTCACGCATGACGAATACTGGAAGCGCGCGTCGCGACGCTGCTTCGAGTGGTTCCTTGGTCGGAACGACCTCGGAGAATCGCTCTACGATTCCAGTACGGGAGGATGTCGTGACGCTTTGCATCAGGATCGTGTGAGCCAGAATCAAGGAGCAGAATCAAGTCTCGCGTTTTACTTATCACTTGCGGAGATGACGCAGGCGGAAACCGCGCCTGACTTAAAGATCCCGAGTCACAAAGTTGGATGAAACTTCATCCGACAGGCGTCCTTCTTAGGCCGGACAACAAACGCGTGGTGGTGCGTCCGTTCATCCCGATCCATCCTACGCGCGTCGAGCATATCATCACGCGCGCTCTCGCGCTAAGCGAGCAGGAAACCGAAAAGCAGCTTTCGTTAGTTAGAGCGGATTTCAGCGACAGACATATCGATCTTGATAAGAGTTGGCTGCGAAATTTCGAGAAAGTGCGAGGGCACATCGGGGACAGCGAAACGATTTCCGAAGGACGCAAGCTATTTATCGGGGCGCTCTTCTCAGGTGAGTATGCACTCGAATCGGCAGCCTTGTTCAACCCCTCGATTGTGCCGCATCCTGACCAGACTGGTCTGGGTCAGGGCGATCTTCGTTTTATCTTGAGCCTGCGCTCGACCGGTGAAGGACATGTCTCGTCGATCCAGTTTCGAATCGGAGTTATCCATCGTGATCATTCAATAGTGATCGACAAAACGACGCCTTTTGTAACACTGCCCGAGCTTAATCCCAATCCCACCTACTATAAACGCGCCTTTCTGGACAAACTAAGCGAAATGGGGCTCGAGAATGACTGGGCCGCCTCGGTCATGGGACGATTAGGCAAGACCTTCCTTCTCGATGAGTTGGATAAGTCGATCCAGCAAGCAGCGTCCGACGAAGTTTCTGCACACACGCGCGACGTGCCGCGAACTTCGGAGTGCATGCACTGGTTGGCGAAATCCAATTACGAAATTCATTTCGCTTCTTCTTCGGAAATGTCGGAACGCATCATCTTTCCCGTCTCGCCTAACGAGAGCAATGGCATTGAGGACGCTCGCTTTGTTCGTTTTGTCGAAGACGATGGGAGCGTTATCTACTACGCGACCTACACAGCCTACAATGGTCGAGTCATTCTACCTCAGCTAATCGAGACCGCGGACTTCCTTGACTTCCATGTCCTAACTCTTAATGGACAGGCAGTTCAAAACAAAGGTATGGCTCTCTTCCCTCGTCGGATCGATGGCCGCTATGTGATGCTTACACGACAGGATGATGAGAACCTTTACCTGACGTTCTCGGACAATCCGCATTTTTGGAGCGACCCACTGCTACTACAAGAGCCCCAACACCCCTGGGAGTTCGTTAAGCTCGGTAACTGTGGCTCGCCGATCGAAACCGAAGCTGGCTGGTTAGTTCTTACTCACGGCGTCGGTCCAATGCGAAAATACTGCATTGGAGCGACCTTGCTCGATTTGCACGACCCTGCAAGGATCATTGGCCACCTGAAAGAGCCGCTCTTAAGACCGGAAGGGAATGAAAGGGAAGGCTACGTTCCTAATGTCGTTTATTCCTGTGGGGCACTCGTCCATAACGGGCAACTCATCCTGCCTTATGGCGTTAGCGATACGGCTTCGAGCATTGTCAGAATAGAATTAAGCGAGCTTTTGACTGCCCTTACCTAAAGATACCGCCTCTCCGGTGCCGCGTTTACTAATGAATTTATTTCCTCAATCGGCAGTTGGTCTGTTTGTTCGGGTTTGTCACTAGCAGACCTAACTGCTGTCGTAAACGTCGCATACAGCTGATCAAATCCAGTCGCAGAGACTTCCGTCCTTGTCGAGAAAGAAAACGACTCCGCTCCATTTCGAATGGGCCAGCATCACGTCGAATTCGCTCTCCCACTTTTCTACCTGAAGTTTTTGATCGCTGATCACCAGAACAATGGGCTTGCGCTCATCTTTTTGATCGACAAACGCAGCTGTGAACGTCAGCTCGGCGGTCGCGCCATCGTATGTGAGCGATCTTTTCGCCGAGCCAGCGGGCAGATCAGTGACGGCTCGGGCGGTAAAGATCAAGAGTGCGAATAGGAAGAAGGTTTGTTTCATTGACGTGACTCGCTTCGCGGGCAACGAGTGATTTAACCGAAACGGAACCAGGAGCACAGAGCAAAGTGCCCGGAGCATGAATTTTGGATAGCGTCTTTCGAGCTACAGCGTGCGCGTGAAGCGAAAAGTGTTGGTGCCCTTCTTGCCGTTGTACTCATAGGTCCACACTTGGGTAAGATGCTGTGTGTCGTCGAGCGTGAGCGTCAACCCCGTGTTGTGCCAATCGCCGGGCGTTTTCAAGCCGTAGACGTGTGACAACGAAAACGTCAAGCTCTTGCCTGACGGATCCGCGATCGTCTTCGTCATCATCTGTGGTTGGTTTCCCATGCTACAGTAATGCGTGGCAATGAGATGGTCGCCATCCACAGTGAACATGGTAAACATTGGAGCTTCTGTCCCCGGGCGAGATTCCTCCATCAACGCGCTGCCATTACCAATAAGCGTGTATTTGAGTTTGATTTCGGTCTTGTCCTGTACGCCCTTCCATTCGCCGACCAGCGATGTGAGCTGCTTGAATGCCTGAAGGCTGTTTGGTTCTTCCACAGCCCCGGTCCGCTCGCTTGTTGACGCCTTTGCGGTGTCGCCGATCCTCCGTTTCATGTGATGCTCTTCCTCGAGCTTCCAGGTTTTTCCATCGTCATGAGTCTTCTCCCCTCGCCAGACGAACGAGTCGGGCTTGATGTCATTGAAAGACCAACGTATCGGCGCACCGTCGGTAGTATCTGTACCACGAAGAACGATACGATCGCCTTCCAATCCTCCCTGAACAGTGACGACGTAGTTGAACTGCGGACTTATGAAGATGATGCGCCACTGTTTGAGAGCAGTATCAAAGAATCGAATCGTGGTGCCAATTCGGCGCTCCTTCTCGCCATTTGCCGGGTAGCTAATAAAGAGGTCCTGCACCGCGCGACCATCCAGGATCCAACCGACCAACAGCTCGCCCTTGGAATGTCGAACGGTGCCATCATCGCGATAGAAGCTATAGTCACAATCCCAGGTGCCCACGAGGCGATCGAAGACGCGGGCCTGCTCGCCTAACGAAGGGTGCGGGCCCGACGCCTCAAGCGCTTTGATCATGTCGCGTCGTGCATCACTTGCAGGCGCGCTCTGGGTCGATTCTAGCGCTTTCACATGCTCAGCCAACAGCGCCGCGCACGCTAGCACTATCCCCAAGAGCAGTAGGCCCGGGTAAGCCTTCGTGATTGTGGATGAGATTTGTAGATTTCGTTGATCACATTGATTACTCGTCTGGTGCATAGTGCCTCCCCTTTTTGTGACGGGCGTTAAATACCTTAAGCCGATGCTGGAATTGCCGCTTTCAAAATCGTGCTCACTTTTAGGGACGGGGGCGATTGAATTAAGGCGGTACGTTTTTCCCCTGTCACGGGACTTTAAGTCTATGGATTGCATAGATTCACTTTAGGCTCAGGTTCGTCACTGATGAGATGCACGAGAATCATCATTGTTCCCGCCGACGAAAAGAAGTCGGAACATGGTCACGGACCGGTCGACGTCAGCGTTAATAATTTTTCTTTAGCTGCGGGAACAAACGCCGGCCTGAGGACTCTTATTTTGGGATAACTGCGCCATGTCCGCGGACCCGGAATTCGAAAACTTAGTAAAACTTTATTACCGCGATCTTTACCGATTCGGCTTCAGTCTCACCGGAAGCGAGGTCGATGCTATCGATCTTACTCAGGAGACCTTTTATATCTGGGCGCGCAAAAGACATCAGCTTAGAAATCCCACGAGCGTTAAAAGCTGGCTTTTCACAACATTGCATCGGGAGTTTCTCAAAATCTGCCGTCATCGGAAACGGGTTGCGCATGAACCAATCGATGAGAGCGCACAAAATTTTCCGCACGTAACTGCCGACGTGGTCAATCGAATAGACGCACAAACATTGTTAAATGTTCTTGGCCAGATTGACGAAGGTTATCGTGCCCCGCTCGTGCTGTACTACCTCGAAGATTTGTCTTACAAGCAGATTGGCGACGTGTTGGCAATCCCGCTTGGGACGGTGCAGTCGCGAATTGCGCGCGCGAAGATCAAGCTTCTTCAACTCTTAAGTGAAACCAAACCCCGCACCGCCGCATAGAAAATGAACACGAACGAAGCCAAAGAAAAGTTGTTGCTTTATCGCGAACGAATCGATGACGCCGATCCGCGATTCCAAGAAGCCCTCGCGCAGGTCCGGCGCGATCCAGAACTCGCAGAATGGTTGCGCGAGCAGATGAATTGTTACGACGCGATCCGGTCGAAACTTCGTGAAGTTGAGCCGCGAAGCGATCTTGCTGAGAAGATTGTCAGGAATCAGCCCATTCCATTCCGCAGGGACTGGACGCAAATGCTGAAGCTTGCTGCAGCGATAATTCTTTCGGCCGGTATAACCGCTGTTGCAATGACATTGTGGCAGCGCGACGGGCATCGGCTCATGCAGGGGCGGGAAATCGTAGTGAAAGGCGAGGTACTCGATCTGACCTGTTACGTCGCCTACAATTGGAGCGGTCCGAAACACGCTTCGTGCGCGATGGACTGCATCAAAAGCGGCTTGCCGGTCGGGATAAAGACTGAGGACGGAAAAGTTTATTTATTGACGGGTAAGGAGGCCCACGTGAACGACGAGCTGGCTGATTACGCCGCGAAGATTGTCACAGTCAGAGGAAAGAAAACTGCACGCGACGGGTTCGCGCAGATTCAAGTCGAAGAGATTCGGAAATTTTGAAGAAGTCTCGACTCGATTGCGAAGGAAATCACGAGTGTTAAATGGCACGGGTTTCGCACCTTCTCGGTAATCGTGTCACCGAGGTCGTTCGCTCATCAGACAAAGAATATTAGTTTCTGAACCGCGAAATTCTGCCAACCAAAGCGTAAAGGTGTCCATTTCAGCAATGACAATTAACAATACCAGACAATTGAAACATCTCGCCGAACGCCGGAAACGCGTTGCGGAAGCCATAGGACTTCGCGATGAAATCCTTTTGATAGGCGCGGGGGAACCCATGCCGCTTCCCGAGGGCTCTGACCAGACATACCCATTTTGTGCACATCCGGAGTACTATTATCTGACCGGAATCGATTCGCCGGGCGGAGTTCTAGCGTTCGATCCACGACAACGCTCGTCGAAGCGCTGGGTCAATTTCGTTCCGGATGTGACCGAGGCAGAAAAAACATGGGAGGGGCGAACCCAGCTGACCGGCACACCACTTCCACGATTGGAGCCTTGGCTGGGAGCTCGTCGTGGGCGTCCGATTATCAATCTAGGTGCATCGTTGCGCGGGGTGCGATGTGACGAAAGCGACGTAGCGCGCACGCGCGAACAATTTACGCATGTGCGACGCGCAAAGGATGGGGTTGAGCTAAGTCTGCTCCGGCGCGCGGCAACCGCGACTGCGAAGGGCTTTTCCGCAGTTCGACGACACCTTTGAGCAGGTGTCAGCGAACGAGCGTTGCAGACTGAACTCGAAGCTGAATTTTTCCGCAATGGAGCCGACGGCGTTGGTTATTCAACGATTGTAGGTTCAGGACCGAACGCAGCGGTAATGCATTTTTCGCCGTCGCGACGTAAAATTCGGCGCGGGGAGTTTGTGTTGATCGACGCGGGTGCCCACGTTGATCGCTACGTGATAGATGTCACACGCACGTTTGTTGCGGGACGCAAACCCACGAATTTTCAACGTGAGTTGTTCAGTCTCGTCTTAGAAGCCGAGCGGAATGCAATATCCCGTTGTGTGCCGGGCGCCGAATGGAAAGACCTTCATTTGAAAGCAGCGATAGAAATGACCGATGGATTGATTGAACTCAAGTTAATGAATGGCAATGCCGAGTCGCTCGTCGAGCAGGGCGCGCACACGTTGTTTTTTCCACATGGGCTCGGTCATCTTGTCGGGCTTGGCGTCCGCGATGCGAGCGGCCGGTATCCCGGACGCCCGAAGGATGAAACCCCGGCACTGCGAAATCTGCGGATGGACTTACCGCTTGCTGCCGGCTACGTCACAACAGTCGAGCCGGGCTTGTATTTCATTCCTGCCATCCTCAACGACCCTAAACGACGCAGACAATATCGACAGAGCGTGAACTGGCATCGGGTCGATAACTGCCTCGGCTGCGGCGGCGTTCGCATCGAAGATAATGTACTCGTAACTGAGAACGGGCCTGAGGTTCTAACTGCGTCGATCCCGACTGATTGGTAAGCGAAGGAGCGCGCGACTCCGAGCTCGGCTGTGCGTAACGCATTCGACGAACGGACGGACGCAGAGTTTTCGTTGTGATAAGAGCGTGACATCTGCGAGATTCTGTCATTAACTCTGAATCCAATCATTAATTCGCATTCGTCGCGAGCTGGACCACAATTATGAAGCTTAAGAATGTAAAGAAAAAGATCCGACGACTCGAGAAGCGTCTGCAAGAAGGTCCAAAGAAGTTGGCCAAGCTGAGACAAAAACTGCACGCGGCTGAGGCGGCGAAGGCAATGAAAGCCGCAAGGAAATCGGCCGCCCGCGCTGCTGCGGCTCGCCGAGCTCCCAAGCCTTCTCCGTCAGTTGAAAAGAAGTCTTCAGCGCAACCGACCGGCGCGAAGAAATCGAGCCGCGTTAAGAAAGCGAAGCGAAAACTTAATCTTTCGCCGGAACGTCGCGCGCAACTTGCGGCCGCGATGAAGGCCAGGTGGGCCGCCAAGAGAGTTGCTGAGGCGGGCGCGAAAACCGCCTCGAGCGATAATCAACATTCTGCATCCGAATCAACCCCGCAGGAAAGCGGACCCGACGGCGTCTGAAAACAAGTTAAATAAAGCTGTAGCCACGGCCCTGAGGGCCGTTCAAGTAATAACGAGTTATTCAGCGCCTTCGTTGACTGGCCACAGGTCCGCATACCGGATGGATTCGTCCCGCGGCGAACCGGTGGCTACAATCTCGACAATCTATTTGGTTCGGTCAGACTAAGAGAATGATGAGTCGCGATCGAATCAAACGAACAACGCCTTGGTTTGCCGTCGGCGCATTGTTGTTTCCGTTCCTGGCCCTCCGTTCTTCCGCTGCGACTCTGGATGATCTGAAGAACCTGGAGATCATTTGCTTTGTTCCTTCGCATTTGCCCCAAGGTTTCCACTTAAAGAGAGTCGAGATCACCTACGACGAACTGCACGAAGAGTTCGACGACATGAATCATCCGTTGCCACTTTACTCGGTGGAATATGGAAATGGATGGAACGCGACATTCTCCATCGAGTCGGCACGCGAAGGGATCGGCGACCGGAACATCATGCCCGATGAGGCGGACACGGA
>QHNK01000155.1 GCA_003218415.1 Verrucomicrobiota bacterium
CCACTTCCCATTCCTTGACCGTAACGTAATCTGCCCAGCCGCCACCGAACGTTGGATAACCGTAAACCGCATCGCCCACTTTGAGTTTGGTGATGTTTGCGCCGGTTTTTTCTACGACGCCAGCGATCTCGTAGCCGGGGATGAGTGGCAAATGCGTGCCGAATTCCTTTGCGTATTTACCGCTGAGCGTGAGCGGGTCAGCTGGATTGACTCCGCTCGCGATTACGCGCACGAGTGCTTCATCGTCTTTCGGCTCGGGCCGCGGCACCTCTTCAAATTTCAGCAGGTCAGGCGCGCCATACTCATGCGCGACGACTGCTTTCATCATCGGTTTTTCTTCAGCGCGTGCGCCATGAGAAAGAGTGAAAATCGCGACGCCCAGAAATGCGAAGCACGCATGACGCATTTGCATAAATTGTCGCGCATTGAACGCGGACAAACCACTAGATAATCCCGGCGTCATCGCCTTCCCGCCGTTGATCTGGCTGATTAACGCGGTGATCAGCGTTCTGATGCACTTATTCATACGGCTGCCGATCCTGAGATATAGCATGTGTCTCGTCTGCGGGATTGTCTTTGTCATTTTGGCGCCAACGCTGGCGCTGTGGGCCTTGCGAACAATGAAAGCGGCCGGAACAAACGTTCACCCTGCCGAGCCTGCGCTAGCGCTTGTGCGCGACGGGCCGTTTCGCTTCACACGGAACCCGATGTATCTGGCGCTTTGTCTAGTGCAGATCGCGCTAGGCTTTTTCCTTAACGACTGGATCACGTTGCTCTTCGTCGTCCCGCTCGCGTTGATCCTTCATTACGGCGTGGTCCTTCGCGAAGAGAGATATCTCACCGCAAAATTCGGTGAGCCTTATTTGCAGTATAAACACGAAGTGCGCCGTTGGATCTGACGGCACATAAGAAGGCAGAGGGAAAAATTAAGAAGGAAGAAGTGATCAGAAGAATGTCTTCGCGATGATGCGGCACGGGAGGGGCTCGAGTTTTGGATCAGCAACCTGGTTCGTGCCGGACCACGCGACGACAACGTCTTTGTCGCGATTGATGTAAAGCAGCTGACCGGCCCAGCCGCCTTTGGCTAATTCGCCTTTGTTACTGATCATGTCCCATTGGTAAGTCAACGGCAGCCTGCCGTGCTCGTCGGCCGTCCGCTGATCGCCGTAGCCGGCGAAGATCCGTTTGATGACCGCGTCTGAAACGACCCGGCTGTGACCGGCGGGCGGGTTTTTTGTGAACAGCAATCCGAAGCGCGCCACGTCCCGCAGAGTTGCAGACATCCCGGCATGCGAAGCGGGAAAACCGCGTTCGTTCTCGGCGAGTGTGGCGTTGTGTGCCGCGCCGATCTTGCTCCAGATCAGATCACTGATTGCGTCGGCCAAACTTTTGCCAGTGATGCGCGACACGACTTCGCCGATCACAGCGGTATTGCTGCTTGTGTAAGCCCATTTCTCGCCAGCCGGTCGTTCGCGTTTGATCGTGCGCAAAAACGCAAGCAGATCGCCGCTTCGCGCTGCTTCCGGCAACTTCGGCGCGGTGCGCAACTGCCATCCAAGCGTCGCCTCAAGCTGAAATTGTTTGTGCGCAGGGTTTCGGTATGCGTCGTTGCTCGTCTCGCTGCCTTCCATGCCTGAGCGCATGTCCACCAGATCGCGCAACCGTGTGCCGGCCCAATCGCTTCCTTTCAGTTCCGGCAGAAAATTTTCCACCGGTTTTTCCAGATCGATCTTCCCCTGGTCCTCGAGAATCGCGAGCGCGGCCAGGACAACGGCTTTCGTGACCGACATGATAATGTGCAGGTCATCGGGCTGGATCGTCGGATATTTTTCGTAAACGATTTTGCCGGCATGCACGACGAGACAACCGTCCACTGCGCCATTGTTGACCAATTGGTCGAGCGTTTGTTCCGATCCGTCGGCGTTCTTCAGCTTCAGCGCGCCGATCTCGGATTTTAGCTGCACCGGCAGATCGACAATCGCGCCGCCTCTGCGAACCACTGCTGAAGGGAAGACCTCCGACACATGGGTGTAGACCCAATGCGACAGCGCGCCGCCCTTGTCCCAATTCTCGACCGTGACCTGCGCCCGCGGAGACTCCGAAGATGGCGTGCTTGCGGACTTTGGCGCTTCAGTTGCGACAATCGTCCAAACGCAGAAGGCCACGAGGCCAGAGAAAAATATCAATTTCATCGCAGGTCGATTATCTGCGAAACGCGGCCCGCGAACGAGAAGCAAATTGACACGCTCCTTACAGCTCGGCAGGCAGAGGCGTATCTAAAGTCGAAGACATTGCAGGCGCGACCCGCGATTTGTTTACCCGGATTTCTCCGTGGCGACACAAAGAAGAAGATCCTGCTCACGCACAATTTGGTGAGTAGCTTGTCTGGTCAGCGGCGCTTGCTATGCGAGCTACATGCGCGGGCTGACGCAAGGCAGATGTAGGAATTAAGAAGTGTGAACCTGGCGTCACGCTATTTTTTGCCTGGGCGGGTGTACGCGATCTCCATGGTTTTCTTTTCGCCACCGCCCTGGTTTTCGTACCATTCCAAGGTCATGTGGTTGTTGTCGGCGATCTTTATTACTTCCCGCACTTGCGATTTCATTCCGGGCACAGGCTCCATTTCGCTCGTATAAGTCAATGTCTTTGTCGCGGGATCGTACGTGCCTTCGGAGAACTGGATACCGGTGCCCATGTTGTCGATCCATGAATTGATGAACTTTTTCTTCACGTTGTCGTAGCCTTCCAAGCCCATGCCTTTGAATTGCACGTCTTTCATTTTGTCGTCTTCACCGGGCATCTGCAGCTTGCCGGCCACATCCATCATCACGTAACGGCCGACCATGACGGTCTTGCGAGTGGCGGTGCCTTTTGATTCCTGCGGCTTGGCGTTCGGATCGGGATTCATCCACATTTTGATGGTGTAATTCCAACTGCCGTCGAGGCTAGAGAGAAGCTTGTGATTTTCATTAAGCTTCGACATCTCAATCATCTGCTTCATCATCTCCTGCGGATTCGGTTGGCCGGTTGCAGTTACTGCTTGGGCCGCACTCGGAGGTGATGGGATCAGCGATATAGAAGGCAACGCTGCGAGGGCTAGTGGCGAGCGAGTTGGGAAGCGAGCGAGTTTCAAATTTGCGGACGAAATTAGCTCACCAAATGGCGCGGCGATAGCTACCCAAAACATTCGCGCGATCAAGTTGCCGCCGTAAGGTTATGGAGATGAAACAAGAGAATCCGACAATTGAAATTTGTCCTGGCATAACGCGCCGAACGGTCGCAAACGGCAAGACAATGTATCAAATGATGGCCACGCTGGCGGCGGGGAGTACCATGCCTCCGCACTCACATCCGCAGGAGCAGATCGTTCACATTCTCGAAGGTAAGATGCGGCTCATCGTTGACGGCGTGCCGCATGAGCTTTCAACCGGCGATTCCTTCTATCTCGCGAGTAATGTCCCGCACGGTGTGGAAACGATTTTGCCGACGCGCGTGCTCGATACCTTCAGCCCGCCGCGCGATGATTACCTGGCGATCGATCAAAAAGCTCCCCACGGTGCGTTGTAACTGCGTCCACAGATTGCGCAGATTCCCAGAACCTTAATTCCCGCCTGTGAATCTCTGTAAATCGGGATGACCGAATCTGTGGATGAAATCTAGAGTCAAGTTCGGTTTCGGCGAGACGCCGAAACCAGCGTGCGGGACGCATGCGCTACCCAGTCCTGGCATCAATAAAGATTTGCCAGCGCTTGATGCTTTCAAGTTTCAGGATGCCGTGCTCGAACCATGGGTCGTTCTTCAATTTCTCTCTTACTTGTTCTTCGTCTTCGGCATTGACGATTAGAAGAGCGCCGCCTTCATCCACCAACGGGCCGCCCATTAAAACAAAACCGTCGGCCACGAGTTGATCGATAAACGCCGCGTGCTCATCCCAGAAGGGTTGTTCTCGCGTGCCTTTGGATTGGTCGTGATTAGGACCGGCTGAAGAAATTGCGATGAACGTATTCTTCAATTGGATGTATTCTGCCGCCCCTTCCGGGGCTGATTTACATGGGGACGCCAATCCACCCCGGGCTCACGCCCGGGGCTAATATCTGTCGCGCCTCTGGCGCTTCAAGCGCCGATCGGTGTTAAAGCTGCGCCAATGCAAAATTTGGATACCTATCTTTCAGCTACGAGTTCGTTGCATTTCTTTAAATCGAGTTTGCCGGAGGCGAGCACCGGGATTACTTCGACGCGTTGGACGTGCTTTGGAATCCACAAGTTCGGGACGCCGGCTTCCTGGAGTTTTTTGCGCAGCTCGGCAAGATCGATATCGACGGCGCTTAGCAGAACGAGCGCTTCGCCCTTGGCCTCGTCCTGCACCCCCACAATTGCAAGGGGGCGTTCGTCTCTTCCAGATAGTTCCAGGAGATCGATAATTTTTTGTTCGATTGCTTCGTGCGGCACCATTTCACCGCCGATCTTTGAAAAACGCGACAGCCGGCCTTCGATATAAAGAAACCCGTCTTCGTCGAACCGGCCGATATCGCCTGTTTTCAACCAACCGTCGCGCAGGATTTCTGCGGTTCGTTTGGGATCGTGCAGATAACCTTCAAAAATGTTTGGGCCGCGCAGCCAAAGCATCCCGGTGTCGTACAGCGAAAGTTTGCGGTCCGTTTCGGGTTCGCGGATTTCCGCAGCGATACCCGGCGCCAGTCTGCCGACCGATCCCAAACGGCTCGCTGATTGCACTTGTTCGCCTGGCTTCTTCGGCTCGGGCCCGGGCAAATTGACGCTGACCACCGGCGCAGTCTCGGTGAGTCCGTAGCCTTCGAACACTTTTTTGTGGAAGCGTTTCTCAAAATGACTGGCAAGATCGAGAGGCATTTTTTCCGCGCCAACGATGATGAGCCGCAAACTGCGAACCTGCTCCGGCTCGGCTTTGCGCAAGTACAGACGCAGGAACGTGGGCGTCGCCAGCAGGAACGTCAGTTGGTACCGTTCGATCAGCGCTGCGCACTTGGCTGCGTCCAACGGATTTGGATACGTGACGATGCGCACGCCTTCGATGAGCGGATACCAAAGTGTGACTGTCGAGCCGAACGTGTGAAAGAACGGCAGCGACGCGAGGATGGCGTCGGTTTTTCTTGCGTCGAGCAGTTGCCGGAACTGCGAAACATTTCCGACCACGTTCCGGTGGCTTACCACAACGCCTTTCGGTTCTCCAGTCGTACCGCTTGTGAACAGCAAGACCGCTTCGCCGTGGCCGCCTTTTTTGGGGATTTGCAAAAGCCGCAAGAGCAAACGCGCAGGAACCAGGAGTGCCATGAGCCACCAGAAAATGATTTGGCGTTTCATACGCGGGACCAATTCGTCCAGTTTCAAAACGCGTTCCGGCCAGGGAAAATCTTTTAGTCGTTCCATGAATTGCGTGGCCGAAATTGCGACCCGCAAGTTAGCGCGCTTGCAGCAAGATTCATTTGCCGCGCGTCCCATCGTGAAGTTGAGATCAACCGGAACCTTATCTGCCAGCGTCACGGCGAGATTCGCCAGCATCGATCCTTTGCTCGCAGGCAAAACGATGGCTATTCGTTCGTCGGAAAATTCCTTCCGAAGATAGCGACTCAACGCTGCTGCTGCGCCGAGCAATTTGGCCCGGCTTAGCCTGGTGTGGTCGGTTCCGTCGATCACTGCTGTCGCGAACGGCCTGCGCTTAAGTCCGCGCACGCATTCTTCGGCAAGACGCCGGTCCAATGATGGCCGGCGGCTGAAGCAAAGTTCACCGAGCTTGAGTAATTCTTCGCGCACGGTCGCAACGTCGGCGGCCTTGGCGTTGAGTGGTTTGCCGAAAGCGATGGTTACAGGGTAGGGGATTCGCTTTGGAAACTTTGTGAAAAATCGCCCGCCCTGGAACGAGAAGATCGAGCCCCAGAGTTGATCGAGCCAAACCGGAACGACCTGCGCATTGGCGTGCCGCGCGATCAACTCATAACCGCGTTGCAAACGCAACAGCGTTCCCGTGCGCTCCAGCTGACCCTCGGGGAAAACGCAGACGATTTCGCCATCGGCGATTTTTTCAGCAGCGGCGCGAACCGCAGCGTGCGAATGGCGGATATTGATCGGGATGCACCCGAGCGCACGCAAGATCGGGTGTAAAATCGGTCTATGATAATACGCCTGATCGATGACGTACCGGATCGGACGCGGGCAGGCGAACTGGAGGAGGAGAGCGTCCACCCAGGTGATGTGATTGGGCACA
>QHNK01000119.1 GCA_003218415.1 Verrucomicrobiota bacterium
GAAAGCGTCCCGCTTTGCCGATTAAGGGTGAGATAACCAACCCCGACTTCAACGAGAAATTCTAAGCGTGATTGAATTTCGCGTACCACATCGGTCACAATGGTTTGCTGCTGCGCAGTCAGCTCCAGCGCAGCTATAAACCGGGCGGCCGCTTCGATCGTCAGCTCACTGAACTCGTGAATGTTCAGTTCGCATGCGTGTCGATCTTTTATGGTAACGGCAAGGATTTCCGGTTTGAGCCTTGCTCCATTGCACACCTTGCATGGTTCGCGTGTCATGAAGGAGCGAATGCGATTACGGGTGAATTCGCTCTGGGTTTGCTCGTAAAGCCGCTGCATTTGCGGCACGAGTCCCTCGAATGGTTTCGCGACTTTTCGCTCGCCGTCGTCGTTGAAATTTATTTCAATCGCCGTCCCGTTCGTACCGAAGTACAGCGCTTGTTTAAATTGCTCTGGCAAATCGCTAAAAGGAACGTTTTCATCAACGTGAAAGTGTTTCACCAGCGCCTTTTGCAAATGCCGGTAGTATGCCTGCATCCGCTTTGTCCCGCGTCGCCACGGCGTGATTGCTCCTTCAGCTAGCGTTCTGCCAGGATCGGAAATCATTAGATCTGGATCGCAGACCAACTGTGTGCCAAGCCCATGGCAAGCCGGGCATGCTCCCAGATGGCTGTTGAAAGAGAAATGTTTGGGAGTGAGCTCAGCCAACGTGAATCCAGTCTGCGCATTCCCGTAACCCGTAGAGTAGCGCCGTTCTTCCCATTCTTCTGATTCAATGTTGGATGTTGGACGTTCGGCGTTCGGCGTTTTCCGCGTCGATCGCAAGGTTGACAATTTGTTCCCGCCCCATTTGAGCGCAGTCTCAATTGAATCTGTCAGACGCACACGAATCCCATCGCGCATGACCAACCGATCGACTACCGCCTCGATAGTATGCCGACTGTTCTTGTTAAGCCGGATAGGCTTGGGGCAATCCAGCTTGGTAATCTGACCGTCAATCCGCGCGCGGACGAATCCTTCGCGCTTGATCTTTTCGATCACATCCCGGAATTCGCCCGGTTGATTCTCGATCAATGGCGCTAGCACAATAATTTTGGAACCCGGCTCGTATCCCAGAATCTGATCGACAATTTGCTGAGGCGTTTTACGACTCAGCGGCTGTCCAGTCAGCGGATCGTGCGGCTGGCCAACAGCGGAAAAGAGGACCCGGAGATAATCGTAAATTTCAGTGGTGGTCGCGATTGTGGATCTCGGATTGGCGCCCGCGCTGCGCTGTTCGATGGCGATCGCAGGAGAAAGCCCCTGGATAAAATCGACATTTGGCTTTTCCATCTGATCGAGGAATTGCCGCGCATACGCGGAGAGGCTTTCGACATATCGGCGTTGCCCCTCGGCATAAAGAGTGTCGAAGGCCAGCGAGGATTTCCCCGAGCCACTCAAGCCGGTGATGACCACCAACTTCTCCCGTGGAATCTCCACATGAAGGTTCTTGAGATTGTGCTGGCGGGCACCACTAATCTTGATAACTTGCGCAGGCATTCTGACGAGGAATGTCGAACCTATTAGTCAAGCACAGCCGTTTCATTTCTCCAGCGAAATTGCGTTATCGAGAGTACGACCGAGTGGCTGCCCCGGTGAAATTCCGCCTGGGTTGTAAAGATGAAAGTCTCAATCGTAATCCCCTGTTACAATGAAAAGAACACGATCGAGAAGATCATTGAGGCAGTTCGCAACGCACCGTTGAAAAGCAAGGAGATTATTGTGGTGGATGATTGCTCAGAGGATGGGACGCAGACTTTGCTCCGGGAGAGGCTTTCGTCGACGGTTGATCGGATTATTTATCATCCGGTGAATCAGGGTAAGGGAGCGGCCCTGCGCAGCGGGTTCGCGGCTGCGACTGGAGATTTCATTCTAGTGCAGGATGCAGATCTCGAATATAATCCCGAAGATTATCCTCTGCTTCTTGAGCCTCTTATGTCAGGCAAGGCGGACGCGGTTTTTGGCTCCCGTTTCATGGGCGGGCGACCACATCGCGTCCTTTTCTTTTGGCACATGGTCGGCAACAAATTTCTGACGCTGCTCTCAAACATGCTCACGAATATTAATCTCACCGATGTGGAAACAGGCTACAAAGCTTTCAAAGCACCACTTATCAAATCGATTCGAATAGAAGAAGATGGTTTCGGAGTTGAGCCGGAAATTATTGCGAAGCTCGCCCGCACGGGGTGCAGAATTTACGAAGTGGGGATTTCATACAGCGGACGCACTTACGCGGAGGGCAAGAAGATCAACTGGAAAGATGGCCTGAGGGCGATTTATGCGATCTTCAAATATAACCTTGAGCGCCGCAGAGTATGAAGGAGGCTGCTGTGCGAAACTCTGCCGCGGGTTTGCCGGCAGTCAATTCGCCATTAAATGATAGCGGCCGCGTGAACGCTCCTTCAACCCAGCGCGAACCGAATACAGAGACGTGGGGACCAGCTGCGCTCGAGGAAAGGCGCGAGCGAACACATAATCATCTGGCTAAAATTGCTGCTCGGCGCGAGAGCTGGATTAACCGCAACAAGTACTATTATGAACTGCTAAACCGTCTGTTCCGATTCCTGGTAGAACCGGAGAAAAAGGTTCTATCGGTTCGCTGCGGCACCGGCAATCTCTTGGCGGTTGTCCGGCCAAGTAATGGCAAAGGCATTGAGATCTGCCATGAGATCGTGGATATCGCACAGCAACGAAATCCATCTTTTGAATTCGCGATCGCCTTTCCAGACAAGCAGGAGTTCCAGCAGGCTTTCAAGCCAGACGAGAAATTCGATTACATCCTCTTTAACGATATCGGCGATACGGTGGATGTGCTTCAAGCTCTGCGCAATTTGACGCCGCTTTGCCAGAGACATACTCGTGTGCTGGTTACAACTTACAACCATCTTTGGGAGCCGCTCGTTACCTTTGCCGAATGGGTCGGGATGAAGGTGCCGCGCACCGAGCAGAACTGGCTTTCTACCGCTGATATCCGAAATCTGTTGAAGCTCGCCGGTTTTGAAGCTCTCGAGACACATCGTATCGTCCTTTTACCGAAATATCTGCCGTTGCTATCTGGTTTCTTTAATCGTTTTTGTGCGCGCCTGCCGTTTCTGAGCAAACTTTGCATGACGCAGGTGGTCGTGGCACGAATGATGCCACCGCCCGTTTTGCCGGAGAGGCTTTCGGTATCAGTCGTCATTCCATGCAAGAATGAGAAAGGGAATGTGGAGGACGCCGTTCGCCGCATTCCGCCTTTAGCGGGCCGGACAGAGATAATTTTCTGTGACGATCAATCGACCGATGGCACGGCTGACGAAGTGTTGCGGATGCAGACGCTTTATCCGGAGAAAAATGTTTGTCTTGAGCATGGGCCGGGAGTTTGCAAGTCGCGAAACGTCTGGACAGGTTTCAACGCTGCCACAGGCGATATTTTGATGATCCTCGATGCCGATCTTACGACGATTCCCGAGGAGCTGCCTTACTTCATCGATGTTATCGTTTCGGGGCAAGCGGAGTTTGTCAACGGATCGCGTCTGGTCTATCCCGTGCCAAAAGGAGCAATGAACGGAGCAAACATGCTGGGCAACAAATTTTTCAGCCTCGCCTTTACCTATCTGCTCGGGCAACGAGTAAAGGACACTCTGTGTGGCACAAAAGTCCTCTGGAGAAGCGACTGGGAGCGGATTAAGCCAATGCTCGGTACCTGGGGAACCGAAGATCGTTGGGGAGACTATGAACTGTTATTTGGCGCGGCAAAATTGAACCTTAAAATCCTGGACTTGCCGGTCCATTACCAGGAACGCATTTATGGTTCGACGAAGATGACCAAGGTCTTTCGGAACGGGCTTGTCATGCTGAAGATGTGCTGGCATGGGTTTCTGAAACTAAAACTCGGTTACTAACTCGGTACCTCAAATTTTCAGGTTGGCGACTAACGCATGGGCGTTTCAAAATCGCGGTCATCGGAAAATCTTAATGCAAGGGCGCATTGCCAAAGAAATTCAACACGGCCGCTTCCTGGCCGAACATGGAGCGGGCGAGATTTGGAATTGGGAGAGTCCAGCTGGTAAACTGCGCTGGGCGCGCCGGGTCAAGATGCTCGGCAGCCATCTCGGGCCGGGAATGAGCGTGCTCGAGTTGGGATGTGGTACTGGCTATTTCACTCGGGAACTGGCGCGCTCCGGGGCGGACGTTGTTGCGATTGACGTCTCACCTGAGCTTCTGGAAATCGCGACGGCGAATTGTTCTGCGCCAAATATTCGTTATGAAATCCAGAACGCCTACGCACTGAGCTATCCTGATGGCGTATTTGATTCCGTTGTGGGCAGCTCCGTTTTACATCACCTCGAAATCGAAGAGGCACTACGCGAGATTTACCGGGTGTTGCAAGCTGGCGGTGCGATTTACTTTACAGAGCCAAACATGCTGAATCCACAGATCGCCATACAAAAGAATGTGCCGTGGGTGAAGCGGAGGCTGGGCGATTCACCGGATGAGACCGCATTCTTCCGGTGGCCGCTCCGGCGCCTGCTCGAACAAACAGGCTATCGTGACGTTCGAATCGATCCTTTTGATTTCCTACACCCAAAAACGCCGGCTTCTCTAGTCGATCGATTGGACGCCCTTGGCCGATTTCTCGAAAACGTGCCGGTCATCTCGGAGTTTGCTGGCTCGCTGTATATCCGTGCAATCAAATGAGCAACGCAACAACGGTCTTGGAGAGTGAACAGGCGAAAGATCGGGCCGCAACATTGTGTAACCGCGCTCGGCTCGCTGCCAACCAAAACCTTCTTTTTTGGTATCGTGAGCTTTACCGTGATCAGTTCAAGGACTTTTCCAACCCAGCGGCGCTCTCGATACTAGAGATAGGGAGCGGCACGTCGCCTCTGAAACAATTTCTCTCAAACGTCGTCACGAGCGACGTGCTTGATCTGAGCTATCTGGACCTTGTTTTTGACTGCCACGAAATCGACAAACTGGACGCGATCAAAGACAATAGTCTTGATGTTATTACGCTCACGAATGTGTTGCATCATCTGAAGAGCCCCATTGCGTTTCTCAAACGAGCAGTCAAGAAGTTGAAATCAGGCGGTAAAGTGATTGCGACTGAGCCTTTTTTTTCCGTGCTATCGACTGTCATCTTCAAGTATCTCCATCACGAACCCGTCGATTTCCAGATTTCCCAGCCTGAGTTGGGCGAAGTGCAGGGACCACTGGCATCGGCCAACATCGCCTTGCCATGGCTGATTTTCTTCAGGAGGCGGGAATGGCTGCAACGCTTAAATGATAACTTCGATCTTGCGACTCTTTCAGTTCGGCCGTTTAGCGCTCTATCGTACATGGTTACCGGCGGAATATCGCACAGGCTGCCAGTTCCAGGTTTTCTGTATCGCATGCTATTTCGCGTGGACCTCGCCCTCAGTCGTCGCTTTCCGAGCTTCTGCGCATCTTTCTTTACCGTAACGCTGACGCCACGCTGATGGCCGCGATCTCGCTTTTTCGTGGAGTAGGGAACAGGGTTTACGAACACGCCTTTCCTATCTACCGCTTGTGTTATCGCACTTTCAAAGCTTATGCTGATCGTGCAGAGCGGCAGCTGTTGAAAAGGATTTTGTCAGCGGGGGATGTCGTCGTGGACGCGGGTGCGAATATCGGTGTTTATTCGCAGTTTCTCTCCAGTTGTGTTGGTCCGACCGGCGTTGTTCATTCCTTCGAACCTTCGCCGGAAAATTTCAGGCGCTTGCAGTCTGCTACCCGTAAGCTCGCAAACGTCCGCTTATCTCAGGCTGCGGTGGGAGAATGCAGCGGAAGGTCCAAGCTGTATGTTTCGGATCAACTAAATGTGGATCACCGCACATACGAGACCGAGGGAGATTCGCGCCCCGCTGTCCAAATCGATGTCATAGCGCTCGACGATTACTTCAAACCCGGCCAACGCGTTGATCTGATCAAAATGGATATTCAAGGATATGAGCTTCATGCCTTGCGCGGGGCTAATCGCGTCCTGGCAGACAATCCCTCTGCAAAGTTACTCCTTGAATTTTGGCCATACGGCCTGAAACAGGCGGGAACGAACTGGATTGAACTTATCGACACTCTGGAAAGGAAAAACATGGCCGTATGTCAGATAACAAAGCATGGTCTTGTACCCTTCCGCTCAGAGTCGGCAAGCGAGAGCCCGGACTGGTATATGAATTTGTTCGCATCATCGAGGTAACATTTCACTGGTTACCGGCGTATGCCATTGTCTTCGCTTTTGATTCTAGCCTCTGGTTCGGCATTACTTGGCAACATCAAGACCAGCCTGCCGGCTTCCACAACGCGATGCCATCCGGGGTTTATTGATTCGAGCGTCGCCAATACTCTCTGACTCTCAGACTCAGGAACGGCAATGGCATTTGCGCGATCGGTTTCTATCACCTGGCGAAATTTCGCTTCTAACGATTGAAGCCGTTTGGGATTCTCGGAGCGGTCTCCCTCGACAAAAACCTGTGCCTGTCGACGGAGAATGCCCTCCTGCGGATTGCCAGCATTGGTAAAATAATGAGTGACGAGTCGGGGAGACACAACTTTCATTTCGGGGAAGAGTAGCGCTAACTCGCAACCGGCCGTCCAGGTTGGAGCGAGTAGCTTACTATGTTCAATGTACTTGCCGGCGGCTTGACCAAAATCCGTGTTCTCTTTAACAAGCTGGTATTCGAAAGGCATTTTCCATCCTGCCTGTGCGCTAATCGGCGTGATCGACAGTGCACGATAACTGTAAAAGAAGCTGATAATGACCACTAGGAGCGCGCCTGCAAGAAGAAGCCGATCTCCGGGAGAATCGGCCGGCTGCTTCCCTAGCAACCGGGGAACTGCTGCTGGCAGCAGGGCACAGAGCAATGGTAATGGCACGAGATAATTCAAGCGAAAGTGACACAAGGCCAAAATATGTCGCATCCACCAGGGGCCAAGCAGAGGGTTCAAACAAAAAAGCCAGACCGCGCAACTATAAAAGAATAGAAAGAGTCCGGTCTTCCCCCGGATAGTGACGAATGGAACAGCGATCATAAGCACAATGTTGCGAGCGTAACCTGCTGGTCCCCCTACGAAAAACGTCATGCTTTCGACCCATGGCATGTATGTTGGCCCATACATGCGTATGTCGCTTGGTTTTGGTATTATGTTAACTATCAGCAAAACCAATATTCCGATCGGATAGAGGAGCGGTATTATTAAGAACAGCCCCCGCCGAATTTGCCTCCCTAGGTCTTTAGATTCCTTATGTTCGAATACCTGGGTCGCGAAGAAAGCCAGCCCGGAACACCCAATCACTGCTGGGATCAAGTAAAGCGCCGTGTTAGCCAGACCAACGCTGGCGATACCCAAAAGGGTAAGCCACACCAAATCGCGTCTGTTGCCTTGATTTAGAAATCGATAACTGAGCGCAAGAGCCAGTGGCAATGTCAAGATGAACACGACCGATCTGCCCTGCCACAGATAGCCTGCAGCCATCCCAAATGACCAATAGCGGGAAACAGTGCCGATTACTGCCGGCCCGGGATTGTCCACAAGCAAAAATCCCACTGCGAGCAATGCTCCGACTGCGGCTTGCCACCGGGGCAACCCAAATTGTCGCACGCACCAATAAAAGATGAATGGGGTCGCAAAGGCGGCTAGTGCGTGACCGATTATTTGATAAAAGTAGAGAGGATCGATTCGAAGGTAATGCCCCAAAAATGCCATGAGCATTTCATGGCTGGTCGCCAAGTGAACTGGAGAAAAGGCCGCAGCGTCCATATCGACACTTGTTTGCCGAAGGAATATCGGCTGGTTCAATGCCGAGAGTTGGCTCAGAGCTCTGTGAAAATAAACTACATCATCCTGGTTCGGTCGTCGGACGAACAGAACGGTAATTGCAGAGAGCAAGCCCAGAACTACTAGAAGGACTTGGGAAGGATGAAACCGATATGCCTCGCCAGGCGTTACCTTGGTTTTCTTCCACAGCCGCCATAACAACAAGAAACCGGCAATAGCGATGGCCAGAAAACACCAGATGATCGTCTTCGCTGGCCATCGGAGAATAAGAATGAACTGATACGCGAGAGTCCAAAATGCGCCTGCGGCCACCGGTAGTAGGAGAAAGTCACCGGCGCGGGATTCGGATGGTCTGTCGGACATCAGCACGGTCTGCGGCATCGAATTTTTTGGAATCCCGACTCTTTTGCAATGATCTGCTGGGAAGCCGACGTGGAGAGACGTTTCAAATCAACCGGCGATCAGTCTCACACTGGCCCTCTTGCCCGAAAAAGCAAAATGGTCGGGAAGGGATAGGTCATATCTGGCGGAAAGCGCCCAAGGTTGAATTTGTATCCAAAGATCGCTAGGGGAATCCTATAGCTTCTCTCGAATTTAAATTGTCCTTGTGCCTCAACCGCCCTGATAGTTGCCTCCATGTACGGCGGGTTCATCTGCCTTGGAAATCCTAGCACAAAGAAATCAGCTTTTTCGCCGGGATCCTGTAGCTGAACACTTATCCGGTCGCTTTTCAAAGCCTCCGCAGCCGGCATGGCGGTGTAGAAATAAGATCCAACGCGCGAGATGCCAATGGTCGCTGGCACCTCACCAATCAAGTTCCGGAGATCTTCTCGAAGAACCTCGCGGGCGTCCTTTTGCTGCATGGCGCGACCGTACGCAATATCAAACGCTATCGATGGCCCAACGATGAGCAGGAGCGCGCCAGTCGATATCACGACCAATATCCGTTTGTTTTTCAGCTCTAACTGTAGATCGCCCCAAGCCATGCCAACGAGAACACAAAATCCGGGCATCAGGAGCATGGTTATCCGAGCGAAATAAGGCCCAAGGTAGCCCTTTCCCATCAAATACAGATACAAGAGGGAAAAAATCAGTATTGGGACCGAAAGGCGGTAAACGCTGCGCCTGAAAAGAAGGTACAAAATTGCGCAGTAAGGAACCAACCAGAGCAAGGGATACATCGCAAATGGAATCAGATATGTGACATACCTCAATAGAACTGACAAATTAACCAACTGACTCCTGCTGAACTGGTGTAACGACGCGTATTTGAGCGTTTCTCCGGTGATTGCTTTTGTGACATTCGACGTGTCAAAAAACAGCATCGGATGACCCAAGAGTAGCCCAATTCCAAATCCCAAGGCAATCAACCAAAGTTGGCCCGCGGCGAAGTTTTTCGCGCGCTCCAAAAGCTCGACTTTCCTACATGGCAAGTATTCACCGCTATCAAATAGCAAATAGAGGCACGGAATCACTACTATGATCCCAACCGGATAGCGGGTTGCTGCTCCCAAACCAGAAATTATACCCACGGTAAAAAGGAGTTGCCAGCGTTGGGATTTCCGGAGCTTCAGAGACAGCCAAATAACCAGGGCGCACAATAAATTGCTCAAGATGTGAGTCCTCATAAAATGTGCGTAGATCACCTGCATTGGGAGAACAGCATAGCAGAGCGCGCCGAGAAGAGACGCATAGAAAGTCTGACTCGCTTCTCTAATCGCAAGAAATACGATAGCAACGGTACAGAGATCGAATAGCACCGACATCCATCGACAAATATACAAAAGATCCGACCGATCTTTCGTGTTCATCGAGTCGGCAGTGTGCACTTGCTTCTTACCCGAAATCTTAAGTACTGCTTGAGGCACGGCCCAAAGGTAATAATTGAAGGTGCCTTCAAAGTATGCACCAGGTGCCTTAATACGGCCCGCTAATAAATCTAGCTGGAGGACGCCTCTAAGACTGACGAATTCGTCCGGCTGAAAATTCAGATCATGGCCATATCCACTACTGACGCCCCAGCTTAATCCAGTTAGTCGAAGGTAGGCTGCTAACAAAAGCAGGCCTGAGAATACGGCGGGTCGAAGAGCTTCTTGCACAAGTCAACCTCCGGGTGCGACACTTCGGAAAAGGGCTGTGAACGGCATTAGTGTGGTGGCCATGGTTCGTCAAACCCGACGGGAGTAAGCTTTAGAATTGCCGCCTTGCCGCGGGAATTGTCTAGAGGGTGCCACTCGTATCCAGGAACAGTCGGCAGGCGCGATTGCTTGGTGCTCATTTCGTCATGTGAAAGGAATAGCGCGTAAACTGGAAGCGACTGCTCCAAGCCGTGTTCGACCAGGGCCAATGCCTGCGGCCGATCATAGCGCCACGTATAGCTCCATTTGTAATGATGATTTCCGTCAATCGGGGCTGCGACGAATGAGCGTGGCAAAAGAGCGTTCAAGTAAACAGGATCAATATCGGAGAGAACGATTCCAGGTTGCCGCTTCAACAGTCTGGCAAAATGCCTTTGCGCGACAAACTGGATGGATTGGCGAGGTGGAGTGGTAAAATGAAGAGCGTCCCACGCCTGCGACCGGTCGATGCCGCGTGTGTTATAGCCGGAACGCGAAGGATAACCGAGACAGGCCCCGGCAAACAAGATAAAGACGGCCACCGCAGCAAGAACTCGTTTTCTGGCAACACGGTTGTTTGCGGCCCAAGCGACAGGCAGGACCGCGACCGCGACTAAGAGAATCAAAACCGGCAGGTAAAAGCGTCCGTCTCTGCCAAACAAATAGCATAACGATGCCGTAAAAGAGCTCAACGCCGCTAAGAACGCGCAACCAATGAACCAGCTGAGCCGGATAAAGAACAATCCGGCGCAAGTTAGAAGGACGAAGGCTGGCACAAAGGAGGTACCAGTGCCGAAGATATTTGCAGCGTCATATCCGTGTGGCTGCACCGTGGCTTGGTTCCAAAGCATCAGAGCGTTTCGCGGAATATAGCGAAGACAAAAAAGAAGATGTTTCATGCCAAAATAAGGCGCCCAGAAGTCGTAGCCTGTTTTAAGCGGTGAATGAAACTGGAGGGTATTGAACGCGAGCGCGGGGCTGGCCGCGAGCACGAAAACAACCGGAAGTGCAGCGCAATGGAGCAGCCAGCGCAGTCGCATCCCTCGCTTTGGGAACACAGCCATCGCCAGCAATACCGGTGCAAAAAAGAGCGACTGAAGTCGGACGTTTAATGAAAGACCAAGAAGAACGGCCGATAAATAGATTTTCCAGCGGCGTTCTTCCTTAACTCCCAGATAGGCAAACATAAAGGCGAGGACAATTAACAACGAGGCACTCACTTCGCTCAGTGACGAGCGACAAAAAGTGAAGAAGCCGGGAAGTGTCGCGAGTAAAAGCACGGCAAACCCGCCCGTTAACGGCATCGCCAAGTACGCGTAAAAAGCAAAAACGGCCAAAAGCAACAGGAGCCCTATCGTTTGATTCGTCCGAAACGGTGCCAGCACGCTATCTGCTCCTGGCAGAACCCTCAGCCAGGGAAGCATCAGCACCGGATAGCCAACGGGATATCTCGATGGAAGCTTGTCATATCCGATCTGTATGGAGGGCCACCCTTCCCGACGCAGCGCCTTTGCTTGGGCGAAATATTCTGTAGCGTCCGGGTATGGACCAAGATCGAGCAGCATTGTCTTGCTGAAATCAATTCTAAGAACCGCGAAGTAATAGAACGTTACGGCGCAAAAAAGTAGCAAGGCCCCGGCGCAAAACGGTCCGGTTGCGAATTCTCTCTTTGAAACCTCTGTCACAGCTGGTGACGACAGCTACTCTCAGGTCGTGCGCAGTTGTCTATTCATGTGCGGCTGTCCTGCAAACCAGTTCTTACGATTTTCCTCCGGATTTGCGCTTCGCGGGAACATCATCAACCATTCTCGGGCGCATGAGGTATTGGCCACCGGCCGGTGGCACAATCTTTTCTTCGATGCACAAATGATCGAGCAGCATCAAAATTTCAAACAGAGCTTTGGTATCTTCGTTTTCCAGATATGCCGAGCGAGTTCCCTGTGGTACGACAAGGCGCAGGAAGGCATCAAATTCCAGCTTCCATTCGATTGTAAACCAGCGTTGAAACACCGGGACGATCTCGCCTGATCGAATGGACTCGAATGGCGAGCCAAGATGCCCCGGCTCGGGGCGTTTAATCTCCGTGACTAACCTGCCGTTGATTTTATTTTTGCGAAATTTTTCAGGAAGAACTGCCAGAACCTGGTTCATAATGGAGAGACGCTTGGGATCGTATTGTTGCTGCGTTTCGCCGACGTAATCATGAATCCAGAGATAACCATTGCTCTTCAGCGAATGCCATGCTTGCTCCGCAACGCGCTCGAGAAAAAGGACGTGATGAAGGCAGGTCTGCGCCACCACCAGATCGAATCTTTTCTCGGGTAGCTCCACGAAATTCAGGTCGGCTACTTCATAAGTCAGTGGCAAGTTCTGCTCCTTTGCAATTTCGCGCGCAGCAGCTATCGCCTCTTCCGAGATATCAATTCCATGAAAACTCCGGCAAACGCCTCTGGATACAAGGTCGCGCTCACATCTACCCGCGCCGCATCCGAGTGTGAGACCGTTTTCAAATTTCAGGTTTCTTTCCTGTGCAACGCGTAACAGAGATGAAAAATGACGAGACACGTCTAGGTGCAGGCTGGCTTCTGCGTCCTCGGCTCGCGTTTGCGAGCGCTCCAAGTCGGGCAGAATTTTTCCCCAAACCTGATTTTCGCGCGCCGCCATCGCGTCGTATACACTTCGCTCGGACATCGCCCGTCTAATGATCTCCTGAGCTTTGTTCGCACTCATGGAACTATTCAAGATAGGATTGCAGTAGGAATTATGCTTTACCTTCTCTACTTCTCAATAATTCACGGTTGCGCGAGCAGATAAATTGCGACCAGCGTGAGCAGAAAGTACGGCACAAGCACCGCAGCTCCGGCATAATCTTTAGCCATTCGCTGTCCAAAGAATAGCGCAATAACCGCAACGGCGGAAATGACCGCGCCGTAGAATGCGACGGTTGAATCGCGCAAAAAGATGACTGTGAAGCAGCCGATGCCGCTCAATACTCCCGCTGCAAGTTCGAGAATGGTGATTGCGGTCGCCAGAGCGGGTACAACTCCTGCCAGTGGACTTTTCGCGAAATGTCCCCTTAGCCATTCGAGATTTCCGCGGCGATCGACAACTTTATCGATCCCCGATTGAAGGAAAAGAATTGCTAAAAACGCGGAAACGAAGATCCGCAT
>QHNK01000156.1 GCA_003218415.1 Verrucomicrobiota bacterium
CAAATGCAAGAATTGAAAGAACAGTTGAAGGAGCAATTGGGCGACGGGCAACGCGGCATCATTCGTGGGGCGGTGATGAAAGCTCACGAAGCGGCGCGACGCGCGCGGGAAGATGCCCGTCGCGCTGCGCGGGAGATTCGTATTTTGAGTCAGGACAACGGCGCGCTCAGGGCTACGAGAATCGACCTCGGCAAAGCGCAAATCGTTTTCTCTGACGGCAAGGGCGAGATGAAATTGGAAAACCTGGATGGAAAAAAATTGCTCACGGTCAAAGACCCGCAGGGCAAATTGATCTTCAGCGGTTCGGTCGAAACGAAAGAAGACATTGATAAATTGCCGGCCGACGTTCACGAGCGCTACGAGAGATTACAGCAAGATGACTTGCCGGAAGTCGCGCCGCGACCCGATGCCGACAAACGGGATGACGCCGATGGCGATGATGATGAAGGAGAAAATCGTGAATCATCGTCAGAGCAAGTTTCGCTCAAATCATTTTTCGCACACCGGATTGCTCTGAATTCAGCCTGATTTGAGGCAGAGGAGGAACTCCGCCGAGCACCTTAACCTGGTTTAGCCAGCCGCTCGGCGGAGTTTTCTTTTGCGCGAAAGGTCCTGCGCCTCCGGCGATTGTTTTGGCATCGCCTTCGGAGAAGCCGATCCAGCTTTGAAAGGTGGAACGCGTTGTCCTCAACGCGTTGGCAAAACAACGCCATTTTCCTTGCCGTGGTAAATCCGCGCGCTATAACGGAAGCGCATAATGATGCGGATCTTTTTGCTTATTGGGATCCTTGCGCTTTTCTCTCCGCTGCATGCGCAAACGTCGTCTCCTTCTGCTTCGCCGTCGCTCGAACAGCGAATTGCCGATCTTGAAGCCTATGTAAATAATTCGGCGCGCGGCGCCGATACTGGCTCGCCAATGGCGTCGAACATCGCGGGTCCAGGCCCCGGCCACAATGCGTGGATGATGACGTGCGCCGCGCTGGTCCTTTTCATGACGTTGCCGGGACTGGCGCTTTTTTACGGCGGCCTTGTCCGCGCAAAGAACGTCCTTTCCGTGCTGGCGCAATGTCTCGGCATTGCCGGGCTGGTGACGATTCTTTGGTGGGCGGCAGGTTATTCTCTCGTTTTTTCGCGTGGGCTGCCCTTCATCGGAGGATTGAACTTTGCTTTCCTGCACGGCGTCGATGCGCGACCGAACAGCGATTATTCGTACTGGGTTTCGCAGAATGTCTTCGCCATGTACCAACTGATGTTCGCGATCATTACGCCGGCGTTAATCATAGGCGCAGTTGCTGAGAGGATGAAATTCGTGGCCGTGCTGGTTTTCGTCGGGGTCTGGATGTTTGCCGTGTATTTTCCGATCGCCCACATGGTGTGGGGAATCGATGGCTGGATGAACGGCGTGTGGAATCCCGCGGCGAAAATTACCGCAATCGATTTCGCCGGCGGCACGGTCGTTCACATGACATCGGGCTGGTCGGCACTCGTCTTGTGCATTCTTCTCGGTCACCGGCTCGGATTCAGAAAAGAAATCATGGCGCCACACAGCATGGTGCTTTGCATGGTCGGAACGGGTTTGCTTTGGGTGGGGTGGTACGGTTTCAATGCGGGAAGCGCTCTTGCGCCTGACGGAATCGCCGCGAACGCATTAACGACAACTACGCTTGCCACAGCGGTAGCTTCGTTCACATGGGCCATGCTCGAGTACGCGCTGCGCGGCAAGCCGAGCGTGCTCGGATTTTGTTCCGGCGCGGTTGGCGGGCTGGTGGTAATTACACCGGCTTGTGGATATGTCGCTCCGAGCGGCGCAGTGATTATCGGGGTTGCCGCCGGAATCGTTCCATTTTTTGCCTGCACGAAATTAAAATCCTGGCTCGGCTACGACGATGCGCTTGATACTTTCGGCATCCACGCAGTGGGCGGGACGCTCGGCGCATTTCTCACCGGTGTGTTCGCCACGGCGAGTGTAAATCCAAATCTTTCGTTGAGCGTCGCCGGGTCGCCCAATCCTGCGACGCAAAACGGTCTGGCGCGAATCGTTGGTCACACGCTGTGGATCGAACAGTTAAAAGCAATTCTAGTCACGATCGTGCTGGCCGTGGTGGGAAGCGCGATCATCGGTGCGATCGTCAGAGGCGCGATCGGTCTGCGCATCGCCCCGGAAGTCGAGCGGCAAGGACTCGACATCAATCAGCACGGCGAAGAAGGCTATATCACTTCGTGACGATGATCGACCACGCTTCCGCTTCCTCTTAATCCTACTCTTCATTAAAGCGGTGAAGCAGAGAAGAAGATTTAGAGGAAGAGCGTAGCAAATGAACCAGGATAAAGAACATCTGCGGTTGCTTGCGATATTCCACTACATCGTGGCTGGGCTCGCTGCGCTCTTCTCGTTCTTCCCGCTTCTTTACACGACGATCGGCGCGATTTTCATATTCGTTGCGCGCCACGGTACAGCAAAACCCGGTGAGGAATTGCCGCCAGAATTTCTTGGCTGGATTTTTGTCGGACTCGGTTCGTTCTTGTTTTTACTGGGCATCACCATGGCGATTTGTATTTTGATTGCTGGCCGATGCCTTTCCCATCGCAAACGTTACTCATTCGCCCTCGTGATGGCTTGTATCGAATGCCTCTTCCTTCCCTTTGGAACAATTCTCGGCGTCTTTACGATTATCGTGCTCTCGCGTGAGTCCGTGAGGGCGTTGTTTTCGGCGTAGTCTGACGAAGGCCGGAGGTATCCCCTATTTTTATTAGTGTCTTTGAACAACGAACGTCCAACGCCCAACGTCCAACACCCAAAGGAGACTGCCGGCGGAGGGGCTCGAACCCACACGGCCTTGCGGCCACTGGATTTTGAGTCCAGCGCGTCTGCCAATTCCGCCACGCCGGCTCTTTCGAGAAAACGGGACGATACGGTTTCCGCGCAGAAGCTCAAGTAGGGTGCAATCTGTTTGGCTGCACTGCCGAAATTATCGCTGACAATCTCAGCAAAGCCGGTTGAAGTTGGGGCTGCGTATCAGCCCTTGATCCTCAGGGGCGAACGATCTGGATTGTCGATGCACACCGCGACGACGGAAAGCGTTTCGTTGTGCGTGCCGAACAAAGGCAGTCAGTTTTTCATCCGTAATCGGGCTGCTTGCAAAGGAAAGCGAACATTGTCGCCATTACGTGAGATGGATTGCACCTGCGTTACCGGCAGGGAGGCTAACGTTTTACTGGTCTGATCCTGCGCGACACTTGTCTAACACGATGCTCAAGCCAGGAGGCTTGATATTGTATGGTAGATCATCTCCTACTTTCCAAGGCGGCGAAACTGGCCATCTATTAAGACGCTTATCTATCGTAATCTCGTTTCGTGTCGGCGGGTCTGAAGCGTTTTGAATCACGGTAACTATGCGGAATTCGGTTGTACGTTCAGTCAGCTTGAAGCAGACCAGGTATGAGCTGCGATCGCACTCTACTCCGGCGCCTGGACTGGTGATTACAACGTGAAAGAGATAAAAAGGCCAATCTTTGTCTACAATGTCTACCTTCTCGAAACTCGCTGAGAAGGGATGCGACACACCATCCCACACCAAGAATTGGGCTTGTCTGCGTGCGA
>QHNK01000153.1 GCA_003218415.1 Verrucomicrobiota bacterium
TCAGTGGATGGTCTGATTATGCCGGACAGTCAGGCTTGGCACGCTCTCTTGGACGCCGTGGGCGAGAAACCGGCAGTCCCCGAAACGCCGAACCAGCCGGATGTTTCCAATACCGGCGAATTTTCGTTCCCGTTTCCCACACTTCCCGCGGCAGACTGGATTCGCTCGCCGCGCGCCTTCGCTTCTAATCGCAACAACGGCCTCCGTGCCCATGCCGGTTGCGATTTGTATTTTGAAAAAGGCACTTGGATTTACGCTATCGGTGACGGCACCGTGACTCGCGGACCGTATCCGTTTTATTGCCAGACCTTCGCTTTGGAAGTCGATCACGGCGACTTCCTGGCGCGTTACGGAGAAATCCAGGCAAAAACGACCGTGAAAGAGGGAGACAAGGTCCGAGCGGGAGAGCAAATCGCCAAGGTTGGACACTTGATCGGTATTCGAGTCCCAAGCGATATGTTGCACTTGGAGCTGTACGACAAGAGCGCTTCGGGGCCGCTGACAATCACGGATACAGCCAGATCGAGGAAAAGATCGGACGGCATTCCGTTTATGCGTCGAAAGGACTTAATCGATCCTACTGCCAGACTAAATCAGTGGCAGGGCCAGCTCCCGCAAGCTTAAGAGCGAAAGTTTAGCTCCATTGCTTTGCCGGCTTTGTCCAAGTTCCGCTCACCACCACCTGGGTGTCGCCCACTAGTGAATTGTCTTGTATAAGTCGCGCCACATCTACTGACTGAATACGCACGCAGCCGTGGGAAGCTGCGTACGCGGGGACAATTGGAAAATAGTGAAGCGCGATGCCCCGGCGTTGCATGAACCATGTGACATACGTCGCGCGAGAATCACTATTAAGGCTCCGCTGAAAGCCTTGCACGGGGTAGGTCCCTTTCGGTGTGCATTTCGAGCCCGATCGTCGACTCGTGGCATCATCATCGCAATTGAGGCCTCTTAAACCGGCACCGGGTGATGTCCTAAATGGCCCGGTCTCTTGACTAACAGCATTAGGTCCAGTCCAAGTAAGCGTGAGCGAGTGATCAGGATCGTCCAGGCTCACCGAAATTTGCTGAATGTATGTTTGCGGAAAATCATCGTTGCGAAACCGATGCGCCACCAAAGCCTGCGGCTGAGATGCCAAAGCCCTTTCTCGCGAGACCTTAAAGGCAGGTTTCGCTGCATCCAATGCCTCCAGCTTCCTTGCGCGTGCTAGCCGTTGCTTCAGAGTCGGTTTCGCCTTCGCTGATTTTTTTCGTTTTGCTTTTCCGGAACCGGTTGACCTTGCGCGGCGACGTTTTAACTGCGGTTTTTTCTTTGCCATAGATGCGTTATTTCATGGTTGCTTCGTCTAGACGAATTGAAATCCGCTGATGCAGCTTGCTCAGACGCCGCTTCTCCACGTGGCCATTGATGATGTCCTCAGCATCAGTGGCGGTACCCTGCACTTGAACTTTCCAAGTCATACTATTCACGGCCAGGCAGCGCCTTTGGTATCACGAATCTCGACGCGGGATTAATCACGGAACAAGTGGCTCGGAACCTCGGCCAGCGTGGCCGCATCGGTAAGTTTGGATGAAGGCGGTGAGGCAAGATCAATAGCGCTAAGTTCGCTCATGCGTCGAAGGATGACGGCGGCCCCGCATTGACGCGAAACAGCTGCCTTCGACCATTTCTTGTCGGCAATGTATTTGCCGCTCGTGTAAAGGTTCGAATAACTCCAGAGATACGGGCTGTTGATCTTTTGCGCGCGATATCCCCAGCCATTAAAGCCTTCGAGTTTGTAACAAATTCCGCCGATGCTCCAGTCTCTCCACGTGGTAAATTTGTCGTACTCGAGCGCGTCGAGGGCGCTCACGTCAAAGGCGAACGGCGGCTGGCCGGTTTTCGGGCGGCCCTCCGGTTCGTTGACCGTGCGGCGCTTGAGCGAGTCGCCATTATGTAAATGTTTGGTAAAATCGAGACCGCATTCCATATTGTGGATTACGGCGATCACGTACCATGGCACAGTCGATTGAGCTGCGAGCCGTGCATAACGGTCTTGAAACCGAAGGATACGCTGAACCACTCCTTCAACTTCAGTCATTTTGTCAGCTGCTATTTCGCAACGATTAAAAAGATCGCTGTATTCCTTGGCTAAGGCTGCAGTGAACTTTGGAGCGGTCATATATTTAGATCAAAAGCCGTTGAGTGTACCTATTTTTCTCATGCGAATTTTTCGCTCCTCGGTGATGCTCTCTTTTTTCGCGCGCCTAGTAAAGACTTTTCCGAGCTTCCGCTCTTTGCGTCTCTTGGGTCGGAAGCCTTTTTGAAAAGCAAAACGTCTGACATCTTCCGGGTTACTTCGTTGTGACCTATTCTTATCGTCTTGAAATTATAACTTCACAGGTTCGTTAATTGTTCTCGCGCGCTCAGCCGCCCGGCCAGGCGGCGCCTTTGGTGTATCCAAGGCTATCAAGCACGCCCCGGTCGAGGCCGCGTAAAACGTGGCGGATCAGGTTCAGCGTGCCGTCGTTGAGGAAATAGGCCCCATGAATTGCCGCGCTATCGACTTCCTGTGGGAAAAAGCTGGAACAATCAACGTCCCACACATTGTCTGTAGGTGAGGCCGGATCTGCCAAAGGCGGTCGTTTCGAAAGACCGGTGCGGCCCAGACGCCGCATGCCGAAATGTTTTAATCCGGCAGATGCGCCCAGAACGGAGTCGCGTCCGCTGTAAAGCGCCGTGATCCGATAGGTGAGATTAGCCACAGCGTTGCCATCGTTGTTATCTGGCCCGCCCATGTCGAATAAGTCGCTGTCAACGTCCGCCGCGACCATCAACAGCTGATTGATGAGACTAACCAGCAAAGGTTGGTTCTTACGAGTCCACGCCGCGGCCATCGCTTTTTGGACGACATAGTTTCCCATGCTGTGAGCAATCAGCGACACCTTCGCTTTACAGGCTTTCGCAGGATTACTTATCGTTTGCTGCTGTTTCTCGACCAGCCAATCAAATAGCGCGCTCAAAACATCTGTTAAATCGTGAGCGCACAGGCGCGCATGTGAACGATCAGGCTCATAGCCAAGGGCGCTGCCTCGTGATGGCCAATCGTACAGAATACAGAGGCCAAGGCTGTCCGGACCGTCGAACAACTTGGCGCAAAGGTCCTGATAAAATCTCGCGGCCTTAGCAAAGGTTTGGTTGAAGCCGTGTACAAGGATTGTGACATGACTTTGCTTTTCATTTTCCGCCGGGTCATGCGCAGGAAATTTATCGGCGGCAGTGACCAA
>QHNK01000154.1 GCA_003218415.1 Verrucomicrobiota bacterium
CTCGTCGTCATAAACATCGGCGATCTTTAAAAGCATTTCCGGGAGCTTACCGGTTTCTTCGCCTACATCGACCATGCTGACCACCATTGGCGGAAAAACGCGGCTGGCTTCCAGCGGTTGCACGATCGATTCGCCTTCTTTCACGCTGTCGTGTACCTGCGAGATTGCGCGAGCGATGGCAGCGTTGCCTGCAGTTTCGCGGGTGATATTTAATGCCTGCAAGATCGGAACACCGCTTGTGACCAATGTTCCAAGTGTGCGCGCGAATCTTGAGATCGCCGTCTTGCGATTCAAATTGCCAAATAGCGGCATGCGCAGTTTGAAATTATCAATGACAAGTCGCCCGCCACGCGTGCGACCAATAAATTTGTAAAGGGCCACTATCGCTACGACCACGCCCACAAGGATCAGGCCACGGTGCTTCATGAGGTCACTTACTGCGAGGACAAACCTCGTCACAGGTGGCAGTGGTTTGTCGCCGAGGATGTCGTGAAAAATCGCTTCGAACCTTGGCACAATGAAGACGAGAAGAAAACTCATGATGCCCACGGCCATCGTCATTACGATGCCCGGATAGACCATTGCCGCCATGACTTTGTTTTTAATCTTCGCGGCCTTCTCCTGAAATTCCGAAAGCCGGTTGAGGACCAGCTCAAGGACACCGCCGGCCTCGCCGGCCTTGACCATGTTGACGTACAAATCATTGAAGATCCGCGGATGCAGGGCCAGCGCGTCAGAGAATGTGCTACCGCTTTGCACGGAGTCGGCGAGTTTGTTGATCGTATTTTTCAAGAGCTTGTCGCGCTCCTGCTTTGCCAGAACATTCAAGCTTCTCAGCAGTGGCAATCCGGAATCAACCAGCGTCGCCAGTTGCCGAGTAAAGATCATCAGGATTTTTGACTTAACCTTTCTGCGCTGGAAAAGAACAATGCCCTTTTTCGGACGCGGCTTTGTCGTGCCCGCCATCGTCACTGCACGACGCCGAGCTTCTTTGCCGTCGGGACCGCTGATCGCCTCCTCAATAACGCTCGTAGGGAAATAGCCGGCCTGGCGCAACTGAGCGATGGCGGCATTGGTAGAAGCGGCTTCAACCAAGCCGGTCGCTTCCTGTCCCCGAGTGTCAAGAGCTATGTAGTTAAAGCGTGGCACGGCGGCGTATAATAACTACATGCGAAATAGTTGTCGAGGCGTGAATAATGTTAGGTATAGCGTAACACTTCCTCGATGGTGGTGTCGCCGGCGAAGATGCTGCGCAAACCGTCCTGGCGCAGCGTGACCATGCCAAGCTCGATCGCCTTCTGTTTTATGGTAACCGTCGGCGCGCGCTCATTGATCAATTCACGAAGAGGATCGGTAATTTTAAGAAGCTCGTAAATCCCTTTTCGTCCTTTGTAACCCGTGTTGTTACAAGCGTCGCAGCCTTTGCCGTAAAAGAATTGTTTGTCGCCAATCTCCCCCCGCGAAATACCCAGCTCCGCTAGTAATGCGTCACTCGGGTGATACGTGGCGCGACATTGGCGACAAATGCTCCGCAGCAACCGCTGACCGAGCACTGCCTCCAGCGTTGACGAAATCAGGAATGGTTCCACGCCCATGTCGATCAAACGCGTGATCGCCCCAGGCGCGTCGTTGGTGTGGAGGGTGGTGAAAACTAGGTGCCCTGTCAGAGACGCCTGAATGGCAATCTGTGCGGTCTCAAGGTCGCGTGTCTCGCCTATCATGATGCGGTCCGGGTCCTGCCGCAGGAACGACCGCAAGACTCGCGCAAAAGTCAGGCCGATACCGTCGTTCACCGGCACTTGGACGATTCCTTCCAGATCGTATTCGACTGGCTCCTCCGCGGTAATCAGCTTGGAATCGATCGTGTTGATCTTGCGCAGGCAGGAATAAAGCGTGGTGGTCTTTCCCGAGCCGGTCGGTCCGGTGGCGATAAAAATGCCGTTGGGTCGCTCGATTATTTCGAGCAGAAAATTATAAATGTAATCAGGCATCCCCAGTGCTTCGAGGTCGAGGTTGACAATGCTGCGATCGAGCACGCGCAGCACGAGGCTTTCGCCGAATTGCGTTGGCAACGTTGAAACGCGAAGATCGACGCTCCGCCCGGCGATATGCTTCTGGATGCGGCCATCCTGTGGAAGTCGTCTCTCCGCGATATTCATATTTGCCATCACTTTCACCCGCGAAATTACCGGCAGGGCCAGATGACGTGGCGGCGGCGACATCTCGTAAAGTGCGCCATCGACGCGGTAGCGGATTTTGAATTCGTTTTCGAACGGCTCAAAGTGAATGTCGCTCGCGCGGTCTTGGATCGCCTGGTAAAGGATGAGATCGACAAAGCGAATGATCGGCGTCGCGTTTGCTTCCGCTTCGACCGCCGCCTCGCCGTCTCTCTCGCGCAATTGCAGAAGCTCGCCGGCTTCGCCGAGCTGCTTGAGAACTTCATCCATGCTGGTGGTATCGCTGCCGTAATGCTGCTTGATCAGTTCCTCGATTTGGTCGGGCGGCGAAACCACTACCTGAATGTCTTTACCGAGCGCGAAACGGAGGTCCTCTGCGGCATGGGGATCAAACGGATCGACCAGCGCGATTCGTAATGTGGTTCCGCTCATTTCAATGGGAAGCGCGCCGTGCAGTCGAGCCAGCCCACTGGGAATAAAACGCAAAATTTCCGGCGCGATCTCGCGTTGGGTCAGGTCGATGAAGTCGGTGCCAAGGCCATCGGCGATTGTTTGATAAAAACCCGGCTCGTCGGTGAAGCCGCCATCGATCATCGCCTGCGCGACCGTCTTCCCGTTCAACTCCACTTCGCTGAGGACGTCTTCCGCTTGCGAAGGTACGAGCACACGCTGCTCTACGAAAAATTCGGCAAGCTGTTTATCCGTCATGATTCAAAGTCTTGGTTACTGCACATCAGCTCACGTCTCCCACGGTGATGGAGATGACTTCCTCCGCAGAAGTGAGGCCCGCCAGCACCTTGCGTACGCCATCTTCGCGCAACGTTCGCATGCCCAGTTCGCGAGCTCGTTGCCGAAGCACAAAGGTCGAGCTGCGTTTGTTGATCATGTGGCGTACCTCATCGTCGATCACAAAATTTTCGAATATGCCCATTCGTCCCTTGTAACCAATTTGACGGCACTCCTCGCATCCCACCGGCTTCATTACCTGCGCCTCGGAGACTTGGCCAGGCTCAATCCGAAGCGCGCGCAATTCGGTGTCGGTGAGTTCGCCCGGTTGTTTGCAGTTGTTACATAGCCGCCGGATAAGCCTTTGCGCCATGACCGCGCGGACCGAGGACGCGACAAGGAACGGCTGCACGCCGAGATCAATCAGTCGCGCCACGGCAGAGGGCGCGTCATTGGTGTGCAGTGTGCTGAAAACAAGGTGCCCGGTCAGGCTGGCGTTCGTGGCGATACTCGCAGTCTCGAGATCACGGATTTCACCAATCATGATGATGTTCGGCGCCTGGCGCAG